>JAQUPC010000079.1 GCA_028716765.1 Alphaproteobacteria bacterium
GCACCTTTTGCAGGGCCAAAAGGACGAGGAAGTTCCGTGGCAATTCGCCCTCAAGCTTGCCGGGCATATCGAAAGCCCCTCGGTGCGGTTGACGTTGGTTAAGGACGCCGGCCACCGCCTCAGCCGCCCGGAGGATTTAGGGCTGTTGTGGCGGGTTGTGGAGGAAATGGGGTGAAATTAGGGGCAGTTCTGTTGTCTCCTAACCCCCCGCGTCATCCCCGTGAAAACGGGGATCCAGCGGCGAGCGTCTGCGAGCCGTATGACTCATATGCCGCATAGACATGCGGTGCTGGATCCCCGTTTTCACGGGGATGACACGGTAGGACTAATTGCCAGTTCTTATCTTAAGAAGGGAAAAAGAGGGGTTTTAATTACGGCGGGGAAACGCTAAATCAATAGCCTCTTATGTAGAATGCGGAAGGGTGGCCGAGTGCCCTGCGTGCATCTTGTCCTGCGAAGCCTTGGCGAAGCAGGAAGCACGCGAAATCCAGACTTCAACCGCGAGGCGGCGCTCGTTGGTACTAAAGAATGCGGAAGGGTGGCCGAGTGGTTGAAGGCGATCGCCTGGAAAGCGGTTATAGGGTGATGAGCCCTATCGTGAGTTCGAATCTCATCCCTTCCGCCATTAACAAAGGGGCCAATTGGCCCCTTTGTTATTGGCGGATATGGAGGCAGTGAAGGGCAAGCCGAGTTCGACGATTTCGTTAGTGAAGCAAGCGCGAAGCGCGGCGCTGAACTTACGAAAGCGCCGCGCCGCAAGCCTCGCCGAAGCCCGCAGGGCGTAGGCGGGCGCAGCGAGCACATCTCATCCCCTAGCTAAGACCGAGTCAAGTTACGCTTCGGTTACACTTTAGAATGACGGGGGTTAACAAATGGACGAGAGAGATCTTCAGCTAGCACAATCCGCCGTGTTGCTTGATAGGCAATATTTGTTAATTGAACGCATAGTAGCGACTCAAAATCATGTGCTAAAAAACTTCGAGCTAGCGATTGAAAATAAAGAACAGAATCTTATTCATGTGCTGGATGTTTACAATTATGTTTTTGCATTGATTGATCATTTGGAAAGATATCGCAAGATCGCGCTTTCATTTCCTAAATTTAATAAAAGAAGTCTCGAATATAAATCCCTAATGAGTTCTACGGGTGAGCTTAGGGGTGTGAGAAATCAACTTCAACACATTAATAACGATATAGTGAATGATTACACAGGACCTTTGTTGGGCATCGTATGTTGGGCGTCGGATTTGAAACAATTTATCGCTGCGTTTCATGATATTGGGAGGCAACGTTCTAGTCCGGGCCTTATTTTCGATACAGCCACGGGCAAATATACACAGGAATTTTGTTATATTTACAATGAAAAATATTACGATCTTAAGAAAGCGATCATGGGTGTGGAGGTTTTTAATCGATACATCAAGACTAAAATCAAGATTCAAATTGGTGGTAAAGATTATAATGCGTCGGAACACTTTGCCGCCCTTTGTGTGGGGTTTAAGCTTTAGTCGGGTGCGCCACCAATTTCTGAATGACAGCAATAAAGGTGTTGTGGCCAGGTTGTATGGGCGTACTATATAAGCTTGATGATAATAATTGGATGAATATGAAGTTGCGCGAGGGCAGGCTTCGAGCCGCGCAATGCGCGGCGAAAGCAATTTCTTTCCTTCCGTGCAATTCCGCTGCCCCCCCGGATAGACTCGTCCATTCTTGTAATGTTAGCCTGCAACAAAGCCGCAACCATCATCGCCAAGAGGCAGCCAACCCCATGAACCTCATCACAATCGAAAACGAACTTTTTCAATGCCGGATTGTTCCCGGCATCGGCGGTTCTATTTTTTCTTTCGATTGCAAGCTCGGCAACGGCCAGGCCCAGCCCATGCTGCGCCGCACGGCAATGGAAAATGCGAAAGGCGTTCTCGATTTTTCGTCGTGGCCTTTGGTGCCGTATTCCAATCGCATCAAATACGGCGCGTTCGAGTTCGAAGGCGTGAAATACAAGGCGGCCACGAACTACCTCGGCGCGCCGAATGGCATTCATGCGTCGCACGGGCAGGGATGGCAGTTTCCGTGGAGCATCGAAAGCGCGAATCAAAACCGATGCACGTTGAGCTTCGCGTTCGATCCCGGACGCGAAGGCATGAAGGGTTTGTGGCCGTTCCCTTACGAGGCCCGCCAGCGTTTCGAGCTTTCGGAAAGCGGTCTTTTATACAAAATTTCTCTCACCAATACCGGCAAAACCAACATGCCCGCGGGGCTGGGCGCGCATCCCTACTTACCCAAAACACCGGGCACGACCCTGCAGGCGAAAGCCCCCAGTATTTGGGAAATCGACGATGAGGTGATTCCGGTCCGGCTCGTTCCCGTGCCGCCCGAATACGATTTTTCAAGCCCGAAGGCGCTGGACGACGCGCGCCTCGATAGCTGTTTCGCGGGCTACGGCGGGATCATGCAGGTGGTGTGGCCGGAACGGCCCGCCGCCCTCAATCTGGAATCCTCGCCGAACCTCGGCCATTTCGTCGTTTACACGCCGCAAGGCGAAAACTTTTTCTGCGCCGAACCGGTCAGCCACAAACCCGACGCCGTCAACGACAAGGACTGGAAAGACAACGGCCTTATCGTTTTGACGCCGGGAAAAATGGAAGCGGCGTGGTACAAATACGAAGCCTTGCGCATGCCGGACGCGCCTCAAACTCTGTCGCGGTTGAGGCCCTGGGCGCCGCTTCATTTTGGCGGTTAGAGCGTGATGCGTTTGCGTTGAATCCCTCTTCCGCAAGGGGAGGGTGATTTGGTTATCTAAGCCGCTTCCGTCCTTCTCTCGATGTTCGTTGCGCGGGCACGATGCCGGGCGGCCGGTTTCCTGTCGAAAAGCTCTTCGGCATCCCGCAAAATAGCATAGAGGTAGGAAACCTTGTTGTTCGCGTCCGCGCCGTGCCAGCCCTGACCGTGCTCGTCGTCCTCGAGCTTTTCGACGGCAGCCAGAATTTCGCTCGCGGTCGCGTTGGCATCGCGAAGGGCCATGACAATCTCGTCGTCGACAAAGCCGAGGATCGAGCGGATGTCGTGTCCCGTCGCCGCCTGCTTCATTTTAAAAACGCGCCACTTCATGATGCCTCCTTTCTTCCGTCTTCGTTGGTTGTCGGTTGCATCGTGTTTTTCAAAACGGACGACAAATCCGGCGAAAATACGGCGGTTTGGAAATAATTTCGGGGCAGATAGATTGGGGGAGAAATGGATTGAAAAAAAAGAATCTTTTTTTCCGCTGCCGGTTCGGGAAGGTGCGATAGTTGCGCCGATTCTCTCCGGAGGTTCCTTTTCTTGCGTAAAGAATAACAGACGAAGAGCCAAAAGTGATTGATGCCCGTCAAGGATGCCCGTTATTCACAGCGGGTCCGGCCGCCGCAAAAATCCCCGAAACCGCGCATCAAAAAACATCATCGTGTGGCGGCGATGCTGTCCGCGGACTATATCTTCGAACGGCGCGAATTTTGATGGCCAAATAATGGCAAGGATATCCACAGAAATATTTCGGCCTTGATCGGCGCACGCGAATTGCGTCTTATTCAGGGAAGGCGCGCCAGACAAAACGGCCTTTAGAGAAGAACGGGAGAAGCGGTCATGGATCAATCCGGAAATGAAGCGGACGTTATGGACGTCATCACCAGGCGGCGAGCCGTGCGCGCCTACACGCCGCGAAAGATTGATTCCGATACGGTCCGGAAATTGCTGGCCGCCGCCGTTTATGCGCCGACGGCTTTTCACGAAGAACCATGGGCCTTCGCCGTCATTCAGGACCCGGCGGTGCTGAAGCGCTTGTCGGCCACAGCGCGTGAGGCCATGACAAAGGAAGCGGCCACGCTTCCTCCCGAAAAGGCGGAAAGGTTGCTCAAGCGCTTTGCCGATCCGGCTTTCAACGTGTTTTACAACGCGGGCACTCTCATCGCCATTTACGGCAAACCGAAAGGGCCGTTCGTCATGGCGGATTGCTGGCTGGCGGCGGAAAATTTGATGCTGGCGGCCAGCGCCCTGGGCCTCGGTACGTGCGTGATCGGCCTCGCGATTCAGGCCCTCAACGCGCCGGAGTGGAAGGCTGAACTTGGCATTCCGGCGGACCTGACGGCCATCGCGCCCATTATCGTAGGCGAAGCCGACGGCGAAACACCCCGTCAATCCCGCAAGGAACCCGAGATTCTTTACTGGAAGTAGAAACAGGAAACCCTATTTCCTCAACTCCTTCAAAAACCGTCCGGCCGCCTCGATGCCTTCTTCCTGCTGAAGCGTGAGGAGTTTCGTGCCGATGACGGCGATGTCGGCATGCCCGGTGATGGCGTCGACGTCGGCTTTTTCCTGTATGCCGAAGCCGAGGGCGAGCGGCAGGTTCGTCACGCTCCGGAACCGAGCAATAAGATCGTTCAGCGACTGATCGACCTTCGTCTTCAGGCCCGTCACGCCCTTGCGGCCCACGCAGTACACCATGCCCTTGCAATAATGCGCGACGGTTTTCAGCCGCTCCAGCGTGCTGGTCGGCGTGAAGATGAAAATCGGGGCGACGCCTTCCTTGTTGCATGCGTCGATGTAGTCCGCGCCTTCTTCGGGCGGCAGGTCGGGAACGATCAGGCCCTGTATTCCCGCCGCCTTTGCCTTCGCGACGAACGCGCCGGTGCCGTGCGCGAAGAGGATGTTGTAATAGGTCATGAAAACGAAAATCGCCCCGGGATGCGCCGCGCTAACCTCTTTGGCGAACGCAAGGCATTGCGGCGTGCTCGTGCCGTTTTTCAACGCTTCGTCGTTGGCCTTGAGGATGACGGGGCCGTCCGACATGGGCTCGGAAAACGGGATTTGCATTTCGATGATCTCGGCGCCCGCGCCGGTCATCGCCGCGATCATCTTGCGGTTGGCGTCGAACGAGGGATAGCCAAGCACCAGATGCGGCATCAACAGGATGTCTTTCTTCGCCCGCAAGGCGCGGATTTTATCTTCCAGCACGGTAGGCCTCTCCCTTTTCCATAATAAACTTTTCCCATTCTTCGTCCTTGAGGGCTTCAGCGATGATGAAGATGTCCTTGTCGCCGCGCCCCGACTGGTTGACGACGACAACGTCGTCCTTCTTCATTTTCGGCGCTTCCTTGATGGCCTGCGCGAACGCATGCGCGGACTCCAGCGCCGGAATGATGCCTTCCTTGCGGATCGTCAGGCGCACGGCCTCGACAACTTCGTCGTCCGTCGCCGCCTCGAAGCGCACGCGCTTTTCGTCTTTCAGGTTGGCGAGAATGGGCGAAACGCCGATGTAGTCCAGCCCGGCGGAGATGGAATGCGTTTCGTGCATTTGCCCTTCGCCGTCCTGCACGAAAACGGTCTTCATGCCCTGCGCGACCCCGGTTTTCCCTTCTTTCGACGTCAGGCGTGCGGCATGCTTGCCGGAATCGAGCCCGAGGCCTCCCGCCTCGACGCCGACCAGTTCGACGCCGGAGTCTTCGAAAAAGCCGGCAAAAATTCCGAGCGCGTTCGACCCGCCGCCGACGCAGGCGTAAACCCGCGCGGGCAGCTTTCCGGCAACGGCCACGACCTGTTTCCGGGCCTCCATGCCGACGATGGACTGAAACCATGAAACCATTTCGGGAAACGGATGCGGCCCGCACGCCGTGCCTAAAACATAGTGCGTCGTGTCCATGCTGTAGATCCAGTCGCGGAAAGCGGCGTTGATGGCGTCCTTAAGCGTCTTCGTGCCGTCCTTGACGACGTTGACCTTCGCGCCCAGCCGTTCCATCCAGAACACGTTGGGCCTTTGCCGCCTGACGTCGACCTCGCCCATGTAAATTTCGCATTCGAAGCCGAACTTCGCCGCCATTGTGGCGCACGCCACGCCGTGCTGGCCCGCGCCCGTTTCGGCGATGACGCGCTTTTTGCCCATGCGTTGCGTCAATAGGCCCTGGCCCATAACGTTGTTGATCTTGTGCGCGCCCGTGTGGTTCAGGTCCTCGCGCTTGATATAGATCTGCGCGCCGCCGAGAAGAGCGGAAAGGTTTTTGGCGTACGTCAAAGGTGTCGGGCGGCAGGAATAGGAGGACATCAGGTCTTCGTATTCCTTCCAGAACAGCGGATCGCTTTTGGCTTTTTGAAAATGGGCGATAAGCTCGTCGAAATTCGTTTGCAGGATTTCGGGGATGAACATCCCCCCGAACTGCCCGTAATAACCCCTGTTGGCGTTTTCCATAACCGGCCTCGTTAAATTTCCAGAGCGTTTTGTCTAACAGCTTGCGGGGGAAAAGGGAAACGTGAGCGAAGCCTTGTTTATTAACCGTTGAAAGTGAGGGGCGGCGATGAAAGTAATTTCAACATAGACACTAATCCCGTATTGAATTATATAAATAACATACGCGAAGAAACGGCGCAGATTTTACTTCTGCGGAAGTCAAAGATTTAAAATAAGGAGAATTAGGATGAACGAAGATACAAAAAAGGCTCTTTTACGAGAAGCCTTCACTTATATTGCAGGCACGATCGCGCAGGGGGAAGGGGCTCTTGTGAAGCCAAGGCATACCAGGGACGATGCCTTTCCCGGCTATACGGCCGTATATTCAGCTTGCGGAATTACGCTCGGTTTTGTCGAAGAACAAAAAACAGGACTTGAAAAGACATTTACGGTATTTCCGGATAAGTGCGAGGCATTGAGTCTGGAGCCAAAGCAATTTACCGCAACCAGCTGGCATCTTGCGCTCGGGGAAAACACGCTTGATGATCCTATTGCCAAAAGACCTTCCGGGCAAAATCTAGAGCTTCTTGGCGGGCATGAAGAATCTGAATTGATTGTGGCTCTGAAAAATGCGGCGAAAGAACTCGGCTTGATGGACATTATCTCCGCAGCTGAAATTGTGAACGGAAGGGTGTATGCCACATCCCGCACGTTTACGCTAAACGATCTCAACCCGTAACAACAGCCGACTTTTTTAATAACGGCCCATCGCGCGACACGCGTTCGTGCCCTATATTGGCCATGTTTTTCGTCCAGCGTGGGCCGATCGGAGTTGGGATTATGGCTACGGTTTTCCGCGGACACAGAATTGGTTTGGCGCTGCTTGCCCTGGCGGCGATGCTTGCGTTGGCCTTTTTTTATCCGTGGAAGGGATGGCTTGAGAACAGGCTCAAGGCGGCGCTGGAGGAACAGGGCTTTCAAAACGTTCAGCTGACGCTTTCCGGCGCAAGCCTTACCGGCCTATCCCTTAAAGACGTTACGGCCGGCAAGGCGCCGCCGCTGACATTGAAAAACGTCACCTTGAATTACTCCCTGCCGGAACTGCTCACGGGCCATGTGCGCGATCTGTCTCTCAGCGAACTGGAACTTGAAGTCCGCCAATCAGGCAAGGCATGGACAATGGGCGGCGCGCGTTTTGGACAGGCGGACGCGCAAGCCAAAACCTCCTTTTCGATACCCGTCACGCCGGACGAACTGGCCGCCGTTCCGGCAGGCAACGCGAAACTTGATAACGGGAGTCTTCGCGTCATCACGGATATGTGGAAACTGGACGTGCCGTTAAATTTGACGTGGCAAAAGGAACCTGAGCCCAAACTCTCGGCCAAATCCGAAGGCATGAAATTTAAAACGCAGGGCTTTGACGTAACGGCCGGCGATGCTTCCGCCGATGCGGCGCTTGTGCCGGACGAGAAGCAATGGAAGGGCCGATGGCAACTCAAGGACGTGAAAATCACGGGGGGAAACACGGAAATCCCCGCTCTTGACGGCAACGGAAGCTTAACGGCGCAGGCGGACCGGATCGCAATCCATGGCCAATTCGAAAGCGCGGATCATTCAACCAAAATCGTTTTTCAAACCGATTACTTTTTGGGCGCGCCGGAGAAATCGAAACTTACGGTTGCCGAAGCCGAAATGCCCTGGAACGGCGGGACTTTGTCGGCGCAACAGGCGGTCATGCCGTTCGGCGAAAAACAGGATATCGGTCTGAAACTTAAGGTCCGGCGCGTGGCCGCCAACGCGCTTTTGCAGCAACTAACCGGCGGACGGGCCACCGCCACGGGCACGCTCTCCGGCGATGTGCCTGTGACGCTGAAAGCGGACGGCACGATTCTTCTTCATCAAGGCACGCTGGAAGCGGACGGGCCGGGCGTGATCTCCATGCCTCCCGACGTTATTCCCGGCGACAACGAACAGGTGGCTTTCGTGCGCAGCGTTCTCAAGAACCTGCACTATTCCCTCCTTTCCATTCAGGCCGATAGCGGCAAAGACGGCCAGCTGACGGTGCTTATGACGCTGCAAGGCCAGAACCCGGACGTTCCGGTGGGCCGGCCCGTTAAAGTGAATGTGCGTTTGAAAGGCGATGTGCTAGACTTCGTCCGGCAAAACCTCCTCTGGCTGATCAATCCCCAAAAATTTCTGGAGCAAGGCGACCATGCAAAAAAATAGCCTCATTCTTCCGGCACTGTTTCT
Organism: Alphaproteobacteria bacterium; assembly: GCA_028716765.1. The sequence continues at coordinate 8,444 of JAQUPC010000079.1, forward strand.
TCTGATGGCGTGCACGCCGACGGTTCAATTGCAGGCGCCGGAAAAACCGATCGAGATCAATCTCAACGTCAACATCGAACAGCACGTCAAAGTCGAGATTCAGAAAGACGTGCAGCAAGCCATCGCCAAAAACCCGGATGTCTTTTAACAGGAGGCTCTCATGAAACCGCGTTTTCTAACCGTATTGCTTCTTCTTTGTTCCTTGATGGTCCTCCCGGCGCTTCCCGCCTACGCGATGGATCTTCACGAAGCGCGCGGCGCCGGGCTGGTCGGCGAGAAGCCGGACGGCTACGTGGCCGCCGTCAAGCCGTCGCCCGAGGTTCAATCCCTCGTGGCGGAAGTCAACGCCAAGCGCCGTCAGGAATACGCCCGCATCTCGAAACAAAACGGGCAGCCCGCCGACGTGGTCGCCAAGCTGGCCGCGCAACAGGTCATCAACGGCCTTCCTGCCGGAAGCCTTTATCAGGGGCCGGACGGAAGCTGGAAAAAGCGATAGGTTCATCCGCTTATGTCTGCTGACCGGGCGCCCATTTCTCGCGGGTAAACCACGCCCGGCCCGGCCAGGTGTAGAGCAGGTAAAGCGCGTAAATCTGCAATCCTAAGTCCGGCACATCCGGCAAGTATTCGGCGGCGCCGTGATACGGCGGCGCCGCTGTCCACAGAGCCTGCAGCGCGAAACTCAAAAGAAGGCTGGTGCGGGCCCATGGCTTGCCCTGGCCGATTTTGAACACGAACCAGACCAACGTTAAGGCCAGTAGCGCATAAACGGCGAGCGTTACCTGAAGCAGGGTTTCCGGCGCGACCGTGAGCGCGCCCTGAAGCTGCTCGGCCATCATGGCCTGCACCTCCGGCAGGGCGCGCCACGATTGATAGACGCCGAACAGGCATATCCATGCCGTCCATGCCGCCAAAGCCCACTCGGCGCACCGCACGGCTTTCGGTTTTTCAGGTTTCCACTTGTCCGGCACAACAACCCCCTGCTTTGAAACAGTTCACGATGGCTTGCCTCTTGCAACCCTAATCCTCATGACCGGGCATGCTGGTTTTATGTGGGGAAGGAAGGTTTAATAATTTCTTAATCTACACAATTCATTTTTTAGACAATCAACAAAACAACGTGAGGGAATCATGGAAACGCCCCGGCTTGAAGACCGGCTAACGTCAATTGAAACGCGGCTTTCCAAAATCGAAAGCCGTTTTGGAACATCGACAGAAGCGCCGCCGGCTAAAAAGGAATCCAACCCCTGGATTCATGATTCCTCCCCGCGTTCACCGCGACAAGAATCGGCACCATTGAATCTTCCTGAGGCAACGCAAGGAAACTGGCTCGGCATCATTGCTGTCGTCTGTTTCGTTTTAGCGGCTGGATTTATCATCAAGCTTTCTATCGATTCAGGTTGGCTAA
>JAQUPC010000080.1 GCA_028716765.1 Alphaproteobacteria bacterium
CCCATGACGCAGCGCGTGCAAATCTGATAAGGCTTAGACATGATGGCTCCCGGTGCCTATGCTCTCGATTTCCGAAGACTTGGGGTACGATATCAACACAGCCCTGTGCTTGCCTTGATACACGAAAAAACTTCCGCCCGCCGCGGCCGAAGCGCCGCCTTCTTCTATCACTTGCCGGAAATGCTCGAAATTGCCGCCGCCGCCGCACGCGATGACGGGGATATTAACGGCCCCGGCGACGCTTTGACAGAGCTTGATATCGAATCCCATGCGCATGCCGTCACAATCCACGCTGTTTATAAAAATCTCGCCCGCGCCAGCTTCCTGCGCTTTTCGTGCATAGGCGCACGGGTCTTTTTCTATAACTTTACGCTTGGCATGACTATAGACAACGTATCGTCCTAGCAGATTCTTTTTACAATCGATCGATACCACAATGCTCTGGCTGCCGAATTCTTTTGCCGCCGCTTCCACAAGGGACAAATCCCCGAGAGCGGCGCTGTTGAGGGTGATCTTTTCAATGCCTAACGCGAAGATTTTCCTCATTTCCTCGATGTTCGTTATGCCGCCGCCGTAGCAAAGGGGCATAAAGCATTCTTCAGCCAGGTTCGAAATTACGGAAAAATCCGGGGGACGTTTTTCCTTGCTCGCCATAATGTCAAGGATGACGAGTTCATCCACTTCTTTTTCGTTAAAAATTCTCACCGCGTTAAGCGGATCGCCGACATATCCGCAATCGGCAAACTTGACGCTTTTCACGAGGCCTTTGCCGCGAAGGAGCAGGACAGGGATGACGCGAGGTCTGTGCATGATCAAATCCCTGCGAAATTTTGCAGGATTTTCATCCCGAAACGATTGCTTTTTTCGGGGTGAAACTGCGTTCCATAGAGGTTTCCGTGCGCAAAACAAGACGTGAATTTGCCGCCATATCCGGTTTCGCCGAGAACGTCGGAAGAATCAACGCATACGACGTGATAGGAATGCACAAAATAAAAACGGTTTCCGGCCTCAAGCCCAAGGAAAAGAGGGTGATTCCGCGTTAGTGCGACCGAATTCCAGCCCATGTGAGGAATGCGCAAATCGGGATATTCAGGGCTTCGGACAAAACGCCGCGATTCGGCGTCGATGAGGCCAAGCCCGGCAAGGTTTCCTTCCTCGCTGGCGTGCCCCATAAGTTGCATGCCAAGACAAATGCCAAGAACGGGGACGTTCCGTTGAAGCGCCGCCTGTTTGATGGCGGCATCCAGCCCCGCTTTTTGCAGGCGCTGAATAGCGGGATCGAATGAACCGACTCCCGGCAAAATAAGTTTTCCGGCCTCGGCGATAACTTCGGGATCGCCGCTCACTTGCGAAGGGCTTCCGATTTTCTTCAGCATGTTCCGCAGCGAACCGACGTTACATACCCCGTAATCGACGATGGTGATCATCACAAAGCCTCCTCTTTACTCGTGGGGGACTTTGCGTAGTAATAAGATAAAATAATATAAATTATATACATAAGGGAAAACCCGGCGGAGAAAAATCCGATGCTTAAATGGGGAGTCACATGCCCACGGCCCGCCGCAATAGTGATTATTCCCACGAAGAGAAGGCACAGCTGCCACACAAGATCGATATTTTGCCTTTGGGCTATAAAAAAAACGTAGCTTAACGGGCTTGCGACAAATCGTATGAGCAATAGGGGCGAAAGCAATCGGGCATACTCACCCGCTTCCCGCCAGGTTTCTCCAAAGACCCATGCAAATAAGGGCGGTGCAAAAAGAAATAGCAGCAGGGAAGGCGGCACTGAAAGGATGGAAAGGGCAAGAAAAATCTTGCGATACAGCTTCCTGCAGCTTCCGTGGATTCTGTAATCCGAAGCTGCGCGCTCTTTAAAGACATCAAGAACAGCATTGCCTATAAGGGCGACAGGAGCAGCGAGAACTCTTTGCGTTAAAGCATAAAACCCGACGGCTGCGGGACCAAAATAACTTCCGATAAGGAAAAGCGGTATGTAGTTGGCCAGGACATTGGACAGGCCTGCTGGCAAGGAAAGAAGAGGAAATCGCCGATATATGATGGCAACCTTCTTGATGTTCGCCGTGTTGAGGGAAACAAATTTTACGCGATCTTTTAGCCAAAGATTTTTAGCCATTACAAAGACGCCGATAATTTGCCCCAGAACCTGTCCGGCGAGCAGACCAAAAGCGCCTGCTTTAAAGAAGCCGGCAGCGACCTGTGCTATTGCCGTTGAGGCCGATTGGCTAATACGGGAAAAAGCTAAACCAGAAAATCTTAGTGAACGCACTGTCCAGATGCTTAGCACCTGAAATACCGATATAAGGACTATTCCGGGCGGTATCCAGCCCCAGAGCGATTCCATATGCTCCAAGCCGATGAGGTGCAGTATATTTCCGTCTAAAAGAAAAATTATTGTGAAGATAAGGCCGAAAACAAAAGAAGTCCCAATAGACAATACAACTATTGCCGCGGCGTCCATGTCCTCCTCTGGAAGCAAGACGGCCGTTTCATATCGCAAGGTCGACAAAGTACCACCGATCGAAATTGCGGCCGTATAAAGTCCTAAAATTCCTATATGCTCCGGCGCAAAAAGACGGGAAAGAATGGGCGCGGCCGCAATAGGCAGCGCCTGCGCCAAAACGGATCCCGACATCAGGATCAAGACCCTTCTCAAAAAGACAGCCTCGCCTAGCAAAATCTTTCTGATGACGGTTCGAATTTTGTGTGTGACAGAAGCCATGCTGTCCACGGTCATGCTAACGCTTGTTTCTTTGTTCAGTTCAGTATCCACTTTTCTTTTTCTGCTTTCGCCGAACCTTCGCTCCGGTCAAGTTTTTTCCTGGGTTTTGCAAGGCTCTTTCGAGCAAAACAATCTCCATTATTCAGGTATGAGGGGTTTTTCGTTCGGGCCCGTCCAGTCGTGCCAAAAGGAACCCTATCAGCAGCCAGAAAGGCGCGGCCGACCAGGGAAAGAACTGGCTTGTCATGGTCGCCAAAGGCCAGAAGCGAATGACGGCCGTTATGAATAGTCCCGTGAGCACAGGGTCTTCCAGAATTTTCCGGCGTTCCCTGTAACAACGGGCAACCCAAAGTCCGACGGCCCAGAAAAAAAGAATGAACCCAATGGCGCCCGTTTCTGCAAGCCATTCCATATAGAGATTATGGGGATGCAGAGGGCAACGCAAATGAAGTTCCCTTTCCGTCGTGGGGCCATACTCGGGATTTGAGCAAACGGCACGGAAGTTTTTAATGCCGACGCCAGTCCATGGATTGGCTTTCCATATTGCCAGCGCGGACAGAACCGTTTGCCCATAAGCCGTTTTCCAGTAGTTGGAGATGGCGGCGGATGATTGAACTACCTGACGTTCTTCCAGTTTTGGGTTGCTGGCGCTGATCGTTGCCAACAAGCTAAATCCGAGAATAATCGACGCGACGAACACCCAGCGTGATTGGCGCGACAAAAGCGTGCCCAGGCCAAGCCCGGCCAGACACAATAGAAAGGCCATGCGCTCGCCCGAAAGATAGATAGCGACGAGCGTCCCTGTTATGACAACGACGCTTAGGCCCATCCATCGCAGCGCTTTTGGCAATGCCGCCCTGTCGATTTTTTTAAAAGGCGATGGAATCCGCGAGCAAAGGTAGAGCAATACGGGAAACGCAATCCATACAAGCGTTATTCCAATGCGCGGATTTTCGAACGGCCCGGTCAACCGTATAAGTCCCGATACAGAAGATTTAACAAAAGAACGTCCGAAAACGTCATGGCCCGAGTAATATTGCCATAAGGCATCGGCGACGAGAAAAATGACCGTAATCGTCAACGAAATCAGCAGGCGCCGCTGCGCCATCATGTCGCGCAATACCCAGTTTACGAGCGCCGCGATAAAAACCGGATAATGAAGCCAGGGTAAAACGCGTTCCACGGATCCCTGGGCGTCCACGGCAAACGCTCCGCGAACGACCATATAGGCCCACAGAACGAATAAAATAACGAACCAGTCCTTACGCAACCATTGCCAATCGCGTGCGCGGAAGCTGTGCAGCAGGAATAACCCAATGATTATTCCGATTAAGATTTCAGGCACAGCCTGTCCTGCGATCATGGCAGGGGGGATCAAGGCCGTCAGCCACTGGGCGATTAAAAGCAAGCGATCGCCGACAGGCAGATGTAAAAGGTTACTGAATAAGGGTTTTACCTGCACGGCGATTATGTCTCCAGCATAGAGGTATTGGTCGGCAATACTCCGAAGGGATTCGGTCCAGACATCCGGGGATCATTACCCCAACCCAATGGTTTCATCCAGAAAATTGTCGTTTTTTGGTAATTACCTTTAGAACCCAACAAGAACCTTTTTAGCCATAAACCTGCTTCCGTCGACGGACAGATGGTTATCGTCGGCATAGAGCAACTTGCCGTCATCCACCAATTTGCACGTCTCTTCGGGACAAAAGGCGGACAGGGGATCAATAACGGTGAGATCTTTTGTGGATTTCAGAATCTCGCGGTAGGCTGCTTGCCTTTCCAAAACAACGGAGCGTTCGATGCCGCAATCCGACGATCGGTCCGGGCGGAACGGCCTTTCGATGCAGACGGAGGGGTCGATCCCCGTTTCCGGGTTCTCCAGAATGTAGTAAACGTTTTTCCCTGCATGACGCAAGGCGGCAACGGTATTCTGTAGCGACAAACGGAATATTTCGCTTGGCGTATTGTCCATCATAGCCGAATCGTCGGATTGTATGGGGCGGTCGCGATAGTCCTTTTCGGCTTCGCCGAAACCATTTCCGGAAATATAAACGGGACCTCTGGTCGTAATATAAACGTCCTTTATGTCAAGTTTGCTTGTCACCAGATTCAGCATCTCTCTGATCTGGGCCGAGCATTCCTTGCGTTCCCTATCGTTGTTTCCCGTCACGGCGCCGATGAAGGGCGGGCAGCTGCTGTTGGCGAGCATGATAAGGTTTTTGCCTTTTTCTTTCATAAGTTCGCCGAGGCCCGGGAACGTAACGTGGGCATGCGAATCTCCGATCAAAGCGGCTGTCTCGGCGCTGTCGGCTTTGCTGAACCGGCAATAAGGAAACAGAGGATTATCAATGCCAAGATAAGCTTTGCATTCGCCGTCCTTGGGCGGCGTTCGCACAAGCTGGTCTTTGTTGTCCTGATACGACTGCATGGACGAACGGGATTCAAGGCCATCATGGGCATAGGTCACATAACTTGCCATGCCGATCAGACACATGAAGGCGCAAAGGACGAAAACTTTCGTTTTATTGCTGCAAAAATCTCCCTTACCGAAACGGACAGGACGTTCGATTAGCAAAGTGGTAAGCGCTGCCAGCAAAACGCTCGCAGCCACGGCGGCCACGCGAATTTTCCAGCCGGGCGTCGACGATTCGACTATGCGCGCAAAAGACAAAAGGGGCCAATGCCAGAGATAGAGCGGGTAGCTTATCAGGCCGATCCAGACCAAAAATTGATGCGACAGCACTTTGCGGTTAAGCCATGCGTGCGGTCCGGCGGAAATAATGAGATAGGCGCCCAGTACGGGGGCCAGAGCCCACCAGCCTGGAAATGCCGCGTTTTTACTTAAAAACAAGACGGCGGCCACTATGAGGATGCCGCCGGTAATCGAAAGTGTATTACGGAAAGCCGTCCGCGTTTGAGGTGATACTTTTTTGGTAAAGATCGCGGGCATTATGGCGCCGATACGCTCTGTTATACCCATAGAGGGATTGGGTTTGTAGCGCACAAGATAGGCAAGGCAGCTCCCGGTCAGCAATTCCCACAGCCGCGCACCGGGTGAATAGAAAATCTCAACAGGACGCTGAATCCTGCCGACATTTAGCAAGAATGAAACGGCGGCAATAAAGATGATGACGGCCAAAACGTTAAAACGCTTTCTCCAAACAAATGGAAGCAGAAGCGGCCAAAAGATATAAAACTGTTCCTCGACGCCAAGCGACCAAAGGTGGAGCAGGGGTTTGGTTTCTGCGGCCTTATCGAAATACCCGGCCTCGTTCCAAAACAGGAAGTTGGAGATAAATCCGGCGCCGCCCGCAATGTGTTTGCCCAATTGTTTGTATTCATCGGAAAAAAGGGCAAACCACCCGAAGGCGTAACAAGCCGCAAGAACAAGAAGCAAGGCCGGAAAAATACGTTTGATACGGCGGGCATAAAATCCGGTGAAGCTGAATTTGCCGCTCTCCAATCCGTCAAAAATGATTCCGCTGATAAGAAAGCCCGATATTACGAAAAAGATATCGACCCCTATAAAGCCCCCCTTTACCCAGCCGGGGAAGGCGTGAAAACCGATGACGGAAAAAACAGCCAAAGCGCGCAAGCCGTCAATATCCGGACGGTACTTTGCGTGCGTGGACGGCGGCATGGAAAGGGCTGTATCCAAGGGATTCGCCTGCGGCTAACGGCATCGAGTCGTAGTATGACGGCTTAAATATGATTTATTAATGCCTGTGGCAACCTTTGGCGCTTTTTGACATGGCCGTCACTAGTGCCTAGATTGGTTGCGCATTCCGGCCTTTTTCAATAAAAGCCATGTATCTGAAGCAAACGGCAGGCTGATCGCGGTTTTTCGCCGGCTTGCTTAAACGCAACATCTTACAGGATTTGATATGCACCAGTTTCCTGCCCCAATTACCGGAAGAAAAATCCGTTTCGCTTTGGCGGGTTGCGGCCGCATTTCCAAAAATCATTTCGGAGCCTTGAAGCAGCACGCCGACAGGACTGAGCTGGCCGGCGTTTGCGACACGGCGCCAAAGGCGCTTGAGGCGGCGGTTAAGGAAACCGGGGCGAAGCCTTATTCGAGTCTGGCCTGCATGCTTAAAGATACGAACGCCGATGTCGTGGTTCTGGCGACCCCGAGCGGTCTGCATCCGCAACAGGCTGTCGAGATCGCAGCGAGCGGCCGTCACGTCATGACGGAGAAGCCTATGGCAACCCGCTGGCACGACGGCTTGCGGATGGTTAAGGCGTGCGACGATTGCGGCGTCAGGCTATTCGTCGTCAAGCAAAACCGGCGCAACGCCACGATCCAATTGCTTAAGCGCACGATCGAGCAGGGACGCTTCGGCCGCATTTTCATGGTCAATATCAATGTGTTTTGGACCCGCCCGCAGGAATACTACGACAGCGCTTCGTGGCGCGGCACATGGGAGTTCGACGGCGGCGCCTTCATGAATCAGGCCAGCCATTATGTCGATCTTCTGGACTGGCTGATCGGGCCGGTCGAAAGCGTGCAGGCCTATACCGGAACTTTGGCCCGCAATATCGAGGTGGAGGACTCGGGCGTTCTCAGCCTCAAATGGCGGTCGGGCGCGCTCGGTTCGATGAACGTGACGATGCTGACGTATCCCAGGAATCTCGAAGGCAGCATCACCATAATCGGCGAAAAAGGCACGGTGCGCGTCGGCGGCGTGGCAGTGAACGAAATACAGCACTGGGAATTCGCCGAACCTCACGAGGACGATGAAAAGATCAAGCAGGTCAATTACGATACGACGTCGGTCTACGGTTTTGGGCATCCCTTGTATTATGACAACGTGATCAAAGTGTTGCGCGGCGAAGCTTCCCCGGAAACGGATGGCCGCGAGGGACTGAAATCGCTTGAGTTCATTATCGCCGCCTACCTGTCGGCGCGCGACGGCAAGCGCGTCGCCCTGCCGTTGGATTACTGATATGCCCGCAACCGTTCATCCGACGGCCATTGTCGATGAAGGCGCCCAAATCGGCGAGGGATCGCGCGTTTGGCACTGGACACACGTTTGCAGCGGCGCCCGCATAGGAAACGGATGTTCGCTCGGACAAAACGTTTTTGTCGGCAACGACGTCGTCATCGGCAACAACGTCAAGATTCAAAACAACGTTTCCGTTTACGACGCCGTCCGCCTTGAGGACGGCGTGTTTTGCGGTCCCAGCATGGTCTTCACCAACGTTTACAACCCGCGCTCGGCCATAAGCCGCAAGAACGAATACCGCCATACGGTCGTGCGCCGCGGCGTGACGTTCGGCGCGAATTGCACCGTCGTCTGCGGCATTACGATAGGCGAATACGCCTTTATCGGGGCCGGCGCCGTCGTTAATCGCGACGTTCCGCCGTATGCGCTGATGGTAGGCGTTTCCGCCAAACGGCGGGGCTGGATGTGCAAGTGCGGCGTTCAGCTGAAAGGCAAAGGCGACGTGCGTTGTTCTTGCGGCGCGGCGTACCGGATCGGCGAAACGACGTGCGAACCTCTATGAATCCCATGACTTCCCAAATCGAATTTATCGATCTCAAGGCGCAATACGCCGCCATGAAAGCGTCTATCGACGCTCGCATTCAGCGTGTTCTCGACCACGGCAAATACATCATGGGCCCGGAGGTGAGGGAGCTGGAAGAGAAGCTGGAATCATTTACCGGAGCCCGGCATTGCGTCACGGTTGCGTCGGGCACGGAAGCGCTTCTTATATCGCTTATGGCGCTTAGCGTAGGGCCGGGCGACGAGGTCATCACGACGCCGTTTACATTTGTCGCTACGGCGGAAGTTATCGCCCTATTGGGAGCGACCCCGGTTTTCGCCGATATTCAACCTGATATTTGCAACATCGATCCCGCGTTGATTGAAGCGGCGGTTACGCCGAAAACCAAAGCCATCATCCCCGTTTCGCTTTATGGGCAGACGGCGGATATGGAAGAGATTAACGCCATTGCCACGCGGCATGGCTTGCCCGTGATCGAGGATGCGGCGCAAAGCTTTGGGGCGACTTATAAGGGTAAAAAAAGCTGCAACCTGTCCACCATCGGATGCACCAGCTTCTTTCCGAGCAAGGCGCTCGGCTGCTACGGCGACGGCGGAGCCATCTTTACGAGCGACGAGCGTCTGGCGACGGCGATGCGCGAAATCCGGCTGCACGGGCAGGAAAAGCGCTATTATCATACCCGTATTGGCGTCGGCGGACGCATGGATACGCTTCAATGCGCCGTTGTTCTGGCCAAACTTGAGCGTTTTGAGTGGGAGATTGAGCAACGTATTGCGGCAGGAAACCGCTATTTGGAACTTTTAAAAGGTTCATCTTCGGTTGTGCCGCCTTCAGTGCGTCAGGATCGCACGTGCGTTTGGGGGCAATTTACCGTTCAGGTTGGCGCGCGGGACGCGGTGCAGAAGAAGCTCAAGGAAGCGAATATCCCCACAGCCGTCCACTATCCCGTCCCTTTGCACTGGCAACCCGCCTATCAGAAGATTTGCCGCGTTTCAGGGGTGCTGGAGAAGTCCGAAGCGCTTGCCAGCCGCGTTATTAGCTTGCCAATGCATCCTTACATTGGCGCAGAGACGCAAGAAAAGATCATCCAATCCTTGCTTTCTGCAGTATAAGTTTAAGAAAATCCTTTAACTATATGTTTTAATATGATAATTGTTGCTCGCGCAGGCATATTCAGCATACGCGATGCATTTTTTGCTGTTTCCAAGACAAAATTTGCCTCGTTAACAGCTTTGTTCTACACACGGCATCGCCATGTATGAGCCTAAACCCTTTAGAACCAAGAAAACGAACCCTGTTTTAGTGGGAATGGAGCGCCTTGTGCATGCGGTCAAGACGGCGCGCGGGCCGATGCAAACGCGCTGGCAGGTCATTGTCGGCCATATTGAATCCTTTTTTATTGACGATTTGTTTTTAAGTTATCTGTTTCCCAACCGTTATCGCATATCGGAAAGGATGTGGCGGTCGAGCCAGCCGCATTTTCTGCAAATTCGAGGGCTGTCAAAAAAAGGCATTCGTACGATTATCAATCTGCGCGGCGCGCGCGATTGCGCCTCTTACTACC
>JAQUPC010000081.1 GCA_028716765.1 Alphaproteobacteria bacterium
GTCCGAATACGTTTTGACCACGAGTTCCTCGAACAGATGCATGTATTCTTTTTGCTGCTCCGGGGTTGCCGCAAGCCAGTTCCGGCCAAGCACGAAACGCCCGATGGTCGTCAAATCGAACGAATCGCGCATCATCTGACGGAACTTAGCGTTGCGCTGATCGGCCGCATTGTTTTTATCGGCCAGAATGGAGAGAGCCTTGTCGCCGAGATCCTGGATGAACTTGCCTTGAGGCGTGGCGGCCGCCGCCGCTTCCGTGGCATTGGGCGCGACGGCCGGAGGGGCGGCCAAAGCCGGAAAAACCGCGATGCTCAGCATCAGGGCCAGGGGGAAAGTACGCAAAAGCGTGCCTGAAACGTTTAACATTCAACATCTCCAGCGCGAAGGAAACCCGGGGGCAAAAGGAAGACCAACTGATTCTACGGTAACTTATAACGTCAGAAAAAGGCAAAACAAAGCCGGATTATGAATCCAAACGCCGATTTTGCAGCAAGCCATACATCGGAACGCCGACTGTGGCTTTTAGGAACTAGCGAGGGGGTGTGCCGCGAATACCATTAAATCCGCATTGACGCCTTTTTTCTGCCATGCTTGCCTGTTGTGCTCACTTGTCATGGCCCGGTCGGGCCGGACATTACTTCCATGGAAAGGGTCCAAAAGATGCGTTTGCTCAAACTTTTTGCGATTGCGGCCGTATTGGCGGCTTTGGCAGCCGGGCCGGTTGTGGCTCAGGATGCCGTGGAGCCCGCAACGGATAACACGATGGCGCCCGCCGACACGGGCATGACGGCCCCGGCGGCTGAGGCGGCCAAACCGGCTATGACGAAAGCCAAGAAGCATGCCAAAAAGCGCGCGGCCAGAAAGCACCGGATGAAGATGAAAAAGATGAAAAAGAAGGCGATGGAAAACGGCGCGGCCGACGGCGTTTCGGTCGGCAAATAAGCATCGGCTGTTTGTTTTTAAAAAACGCTGCGGTGTTTTTATGACCGCAGCGTTTTTTTGTGTCAAGACATCTGGCCGTTTTGTTTCAGCGCGTTTCCCGCAAGATAGAGCGAGCCGCAAACCAAAAGACGCGCCGCCGGAGCGCCGGATTGAACCAGGTTTGTTATGGCTTCGGCCAGATTCGAAGACGGCGTGATGTTTTCAATGCCCGCTTTTTTTAGTATTTCGGACAAATCCTTTGCCGCAAGGCCAAGGGGCTCGCCTTCGATCGGCACCGTGCGCCAGGAATCGGCGTACGGCATGAGAGGCCCCGCGAACTCGGGTGGCGCCTTGGTGGACAGCATGCCAACGATGACGAAAAGGGGGCGCGGGCTCGCGCCGTCTTCTGCCCGCCATGCTTTCAACTGTTCGGCCAGCGCTTCGCCCGCCGAATCGTTGTGTCCCCCGTCGAGCCACAGCTCCCATTCCGCCGGGAGCAACGCCGCCAGCCGCCCCTGCTTGAGGCGCTGCAGACGCGCGGGCCATTCCACGCGGCGCATGGCAAGGCGCAGGGCTTCATCGGAAACCGCAAAAGGAAAGGCTTCGGAAGCGGCAATGGCCAGTCCGGCGTTGTTTATCTGATGCCGTCCGGTAAGGGCGGGCAGGGGAAGCGTGATGGACCTGTGCGCGCCGGTGAAGCGAAAGGTTCCTTCGTCCGGTTCTTCAACGCGCCAATCTTCGCCGCCAACGTATAACGGAACGTCGCGTTTTGCCGCCACCTGCCGCAACGCCGCCAACGCTTCCGCCGAAGGCTGATGCGCCGTGAAGCAGGGCGTGCGCGGGCGCATGATTCCGGCTTTTTCGCGCGCGATTCCGGCCATCGTATCGCCGAGATAATCGCGGTGATCGAACGACAGGCGCGTGATGACGGTTGCCGCAGGGTGCGGGATGACGTTGGTGGCGTCCAGCCGTCCGCCGAGGCCTACTTCGAGAATGGCGACATCGGCCGGATGGCGGGCGAAAGCCACGAAGGCCGCAATCGTTCCTGCCTCGAAAAAGGTTATGTCTCCCCGTTCGGTCCGCCGTTCGCACGCGTGCAGAATATCCGCGAGTTCGTCGTCCTCGATAAGGCGCCCCGCGATGCGGATGCGTTCATGAAACGTCACGAGATGCGGCGAGGTGTAAACGTGCGCCTTGAAGCCGGCGCTTTCCGCCATCGCGCGTAAAAAAGCGCACGTCGAGCCCTTGCCGTTGGTTCCGGCCACGTGGATGACGGGCGGAAGATTCAGATGCGGATTGCCGAGCTTGTCCAGAAGATCGAGGTAGGGCTTGCGCAGCGTGAGATCGATGTCGCGGCTGCTGCCGCGGCGGAAGCGCTCAAGTATTGCGGCGGAGGACCCGGTCATTTCCTCGACGGCATCGTGGCCCGCGCGCCGTGCGGCACCGGGCCCGTGACGGGCGCCTTCGATTGCGGCGGCATTTTGCGGAGCAGGCTTATGACGCGGATCAATGTGTCGCGCAGGTCCTTGCGCATGACGACGATGTCCACCATGCCGTGGTCCAAAAGGTATTCCGAACGCTGGAAGCCGGGCGGCAGGGTTTCGCGGATCGTGTTTTCGATCACGCGCGCCCCCGCGAAGCCGATGAGCGCGCCTTTCTCGGCAACATGGATGTCGCCGACCATGGCGAACGAGGCCGTGACGCCGCCGGTCGTGGGGTCGGTAAACACCACGATGTAGGGCAGGCCCGCTTCCTTGACTTCTCTGGCCGCAAGGATGGTGCGCGGCATTTGCATGAGCGAAAGAATGCCTTCCTGCATCCGCGCGCCGCCCGAGGCCGGGATAACGATAAGCGTGGCCTTCATTTCAACGGCGCGCCGCGAGGCCGCGACAAGCCCCTCGCCGACCGCCATGCCCATCGAGCCGCCCATAAAGCCGAAGTCGAAAATGGCCACGACAACCGGCGCGCCGCCCATTTTGCCCTCGGCGCCCATGACCGCGTCCTGATGGCCGGTTTTATGCTGGGCCTCTTTCAGGCGGTCGCTGTAGCGCTTCTGGTCGCGGAATTTGAGGGGGTCGGCCGCTACGCGCGGCATCTCGATGGCCGTGTAAACGCCGTCGTCGAACAGCATTTCCAGCCGTCTGGAAGGCCCGAGCTTCAGGTGAAAGCCGCAATGGCGGCAAACGTTCATATGCTCCTCAAGCTCGCGCTTGAACAGCATCGCGCTGCAGCCGGGGCACTTTTCCCAGAGATTATCGGGAATTTCCTTCTGCCGTCCGACCAGCGCCCGGATTTTCGGGCGGACAAAATTGTTAAGCCAGTTCATGCGCGCCATGCTAATCAATAGAAAAGCCGGAAGCCAGCGCTAAAAAAAGCGCCCTCCGGCAACCAAGGAATCCGCCTATGAAAAAAACCGGTAAAAAAAAGTCCGCCCTGTATATAGAGACAGCCGATCCGTCATGGCGGCAAGTCTCCGGTCTGCGATCCCGGCTGGAAAAGGCGGCGGCTCTGACAATCGCCCGGTTGCCCGAAAGCCTTCAGGCGGCGGCGCGGCGGGCGGAGTTTACGCTTTTGTTGACTTCGGACGCAGCGGTGCGGCGGCTTAACCATGATTTCCGCGGCCTCAACAAACCCACCAACGTTTTGTCTTTTCCGCACTTTACGCGCGCGCAGCTGGTTCGTTCCGGCAAGGGAAGGGAAGACGTTTACGTTGGCGACATAGCCGTCGCTTATCAATATGCGGTTGACGAAGCCCGCAAAGAGAACAAAATATTCGTCCATCACGTCACGCATTTGTTGATTCATGGCCTTTTGCATCTTTTCGGCTATGATCATCACACGGCCGCGGCGGCGGCCCGCATGGAACGACAGGAGAAAAAACTGATGGCCGAACTTGGCCTGCCCGACCCTTACGCGCCGGTTCCCCTCAAAACGCCGCGGGCCCGCAACAAGAAACGGCGGCGGACATGAACGAAGACAAGCCTTTTTCAGGCGAGGCCGCCGAAAGCGAAGAGCCCCGAAGCTGGTGGCGTCAGATGTGGCGCGTCGCCCGCGAGCGCTGGCAGGGCTCGTCCGAGGAAGTGGCGCTGCGCGAAGCCGTCGAGGAATTGATCGAGGAATCCGCGGGCGAAAGCGGCAAGCCGACGGCCGAGCGCATGCTGCTTGACAACATTCTTCACCTCCGCGAGCGGACCGTGGCCGATTGCATGGTGCCGCGCGCCGACATCGTGGCCGCCGATGCGGCCGACGGCTTCGAGCAGCTCATCGGGCGCATGGCCGAGCATGCGCACAGCCGCATTCCCGTTTATCGCGACACGCTGGATGAAACGCTGGGCATGGTGCACATGAAGGACGTGCTTCCCCTGCTGATACAAGGGAAGAAGGCGAATATCCGCGATTTGCTGCGCCCGGTATTGTTCGTCGCGCCGTCGATGCCCGCGTCGCGGCTGCTTCTGCAAATGCGGCAATCGCGCCAGCACATGGCGATGGTGGTGGACGAGTTCGGCGGCATCGACGGGCTTGTGACCATCGAAGATCTTGTCGAGGAAGTCGTGGGCGAGATCGAGGACGAGCACGACGACCCCGCGGCGCCGGACGTCATCGCGCGGCCCGACGGCACGTTGCTGGTCGACGGCCGGCTGGCGATCGGCGCGTTCGAAGATCGCGCGGGGCCGTTGCTGACGCCCGAGGAACGCGAGACCATCGACACGCTCGGCGGCTATGTGTTCCATCTGGCGGGCCACGTGCCCCATATCGGCGAAACTGTCGCCGGGCCGGGCCGTTTGCTGTTCGAGGTGCTGGAGACCGACCAAAACCGCATCAAGCGCGTGCGCGTGCGGGGGATGAGGAAGACAGCTGAAGCGGATTAGGCCCGTGCTTGATTGCAGGGAGAATCCAGCATCGAAATGAAATTTTCGGGAGGCCTCAGGGGGAAAAGTTCCATAAAGCCGGCGGCTTCTTCAACCGAAGGGATAGTTCCAGTATGTAATGTGATTTGATCGCGAAATTTTTGATAGGACTTTTCAAGTTTTGTTTTGATTGACTCTCTGTCCCGCCCCAAACATACACCTGCCGCGGGGTCAACATTATTGAGATAATGTTCAAGCCTTTCTTCGGCTTGTTGGTAGAACTTTTTAAAGGGAGCACTTGATTTGTAGGCGTTTCGACACACAAAGGAGACCAACTCAATCGCCTGCATGCGATTTCCATCTTCAAAAAATCTATCGGTTATTGCCAACACAGGAAGGACAAGCCAATGGGCTCCGACGGAAATCTGGCAGATTAATTCTTTGGCATCATAAAACAGATCACGATCAGGATGTTTATTCGTCAGCTCAATCGTCACCCGATCGAGTAATGGATTTGCCATAAAACTTCCCCCAAAGTGATGATCAAAGAACAGTCGGGAGAATAGACTGATGCCAAGTTTCCGGGCAAATGGAAACTTCGGTAAAACTTGCCAAGAAACTTTTATGGTTAACGGCGGGAGAATAATTGATCCAGTTTGAAAGCTTTTCCTTACGGCAACGTCATGCTCTCGATGGCATTGCGATTCTGGCGAGCGTGGATGCGCCATAGATTCTAATCTGGATCCCGGCGTGCGCCGGGATGATGCGCTTGATGGATAGGCCAACCTAATCGCAAGACACCTTAACCCATATCTTCCCGCTTTCGAAAAACGAGTCCCAAGAGTAAGTTGCTTCCCGAACCCCTAATCCCGAACCCCATGCTCTCACTCTTTTCCATCTGGGCTGATCGTCTCCGCGCCTTGCAAGGCTGGCGGCGGTATGGGGCGGCCTTTCTTTTCGGGGCGATGGCGGCTCTGGCGTTTCCGCCGTTCAACGCCGTGGCGGCGCTGTGGTTCTTTTTCCCTTCGCTCGTTTTTCTGCTGCAGGGCGCAACAAAGAAAAGGCAGGCGTTTTTTCTTGGCTGGTTTTTCGCCTTTGGCCTGTTGACGGTCAGCCTTTACTGGATCGCGGGCGCGCTGTTCGTCGACATCAAGCAGTTCTGGTGGCTGGTTCCGTTCGCCGTTTTCGGTCTGCCCGCGATGTTCGCCGTCTATCATGGCCTTGCGGCGCTTGCAGCATGGCGCCTGGACTTGAACCGCCTTGACGGCCTCGTGGTTCTTGCCGTGGCGTGGAGCCTTGCCGATTACGCGCGCGGCACGATGATGACGGGATTTCCGTGGGATCTCACGGGATACGTTTGGAGCGACGTGCTGCCGGTGCTGCAGCTCGCAAGCGTTATAGGCGTCTACGGCCTGACGTTGTTCACGCTTGTTCTCGCCGTGCTGCCCGCCGCGCTGGTTTCGCCGGTTCGAAACCGCATGAGCCTGCCCGTGTTCGCGGCGAGCCTTGTGCTTTTGGGCGCCGCCGCGGCGTGGGGCGGCTGGAGGCTTTCACAGGCCCCCGAGGCGTTCGTGCCCGGCGTGCGCTTGCGCCTCGTTCAACCGGACATCGATCAGGCCCGCAAATGGCGGCACGACGAACGTGAAGCCAATTTTAAGGAACTACTCGACCTTTCTTTTGCGCCTGCCGAAAAGCCGGTGACGCAGATCATCTGGCCCGAAACGGCCACGGCGTATTACCTGACCGAAGACAGCGAGGCGCGCAAGGCCATCGCGGCGCGCATGACGGAAGGCCAAACGCTTTTGACGGGCGTGGTGCAGCGCGGTTTGAGGCCGGATGGTTCTCTCATGTATTTCAACTCGCTGATCGCCGTCGACGGCAAGGCGCGCGTGGTGGCCGGTTACGCCAAATTCCATCTCGTGCCGTTCGGCGAGTACGTGCCGTTCCGTTCTTTCCTGCCGTTCCGCGCCGTAGCGGCCATCGGCGACTTTACGCCCGGCGACGGCTTGATGACGTTGCGTGTCAAAGGCATGCCCTCTTTCAGTCCGCTGGTTTGTTACGAAGCGATCTTTCCGGGCGAGGTCGCCCGGCGCGACGATCCGCCGCATGTTCTTCTGAACGTCACCAACGATGCCTGGTACGATGGCACGACCGGACCCTACCAACACTTCGCCATCGCGCGCGCGCGCGCGGTGGAGGAGGGCGTTCCGCTCGTTCGCGTGGCCAACAAGGGCGTCAACGGCGTCGTGGACGGCTATGGGCGGATTGTGGCGCGGCAAGGCTGGGGCAAGGCGGCCTTTCTCGACAGCGATCTGCCGCAAGCCCTGCCTATGCCCACGTTTTTCGCGCGTTGGGGCAATAAACTGTTCCTGATCCTTGCCGGGATAATGCTCGCCGCCGTTTTAACGCGCGGATTCCTGACGCGAAAATAATACCCTGCTTGCAACCTTGGCGCGAAAACCCTATTAACAACGCCACAATTTTAAAGTAGTTTGTCATACGAACGTATTCACACTTGAAAGCGGGTATATGGTTGAAAAGCCTTTTATTGCAGGGCGCAAGCGTTCCGAACACCCTGATCCGGTCGATGTGCATGTGGGCGCGCGCTTGCGCTTGCGGCGCAACCTGTCGGGCTTGAGTCAGGAACAGCTCGGCAAGGCCAGCGGCCTTACGTTTCAACAGATTCAAAAGTACGAACGCGGCGTCAACCGCATGGGCGCCAGCCGCCTGTTTCAGCTAGCGCGGCTGCTTGACGTGCCTGTGGCGTATTTTTTTGAGGATATGCCCTCCGCGCCGTTGGCATCGGCGTATGGCCCCGGCATGGGCGAAAGCACGCAACAAACGCTTGAAGGCCAGCCGCAGGGCGAGACGGAACTGCTGCATCGGCGTGAAACGCTGGAGCTTATCCGCGCCTATTACCGCATCACCGATCCCAAACAGCGCCGCAAGATTTACGAACTCATCAAATCGATGGCGGAGCAGGATTGAAGCCGTTTACCGCATCGCCGTTTCGCGCACGTAGCTGTTCGGATACTTCTCGTACTTGTCGATGGCCCGGTCGATGAAGCCGGTGTTGAACAACTCGCGCAAGCCGTTGTCGATCATTTCCTTGAAGGCGAACTGGTCGCGCTTCACCGGCATCACGTTCGGCACAATCACGAGCGGTTTCGCCGTCTTGACCTGCCGCAGGCTGTTCGGGTTGGTTTCCATAAACTCATGCACGGCGAACGGCTCGGCGAACGTCACGTCGGCCTTGTTCGCCGTGACCTGCATCATAAGATCGGAAAACGGCGACATCTGCGGCAAGGCGACCTGCTGGGCCTTGGGGAAGAAATTCCGCGCGAACACAGCCGTCTGCTCGCCGTCCAGCGTTGATATCTTGACGGACGGATCGTTGATCGCGGCCATATTGCCGTCGAAGCGCGCGTCGTTGGCCCGCGCCCAAATGGTCACGGGGCTGTAGTAAAGCGGGATCGTGAAATCGGCGGCGCGCGCCCGGCCCGAGTTTAGGCTCGTCGGGGAGCAAATGAGATCGAAGCGGTCGTTGTTCAGCCCTTCGATCTGCTGGCCCCAGCCGACTTCCTCGACGTATTCGGCCTTGAGGCTGAGATTTTTCGCCAGTTCCTGCACGATGTCGTAATAAATGCCGCCGAGTTTGCCGGTGTTGGGGTCTTTCATCAGTCCGACGGAGTAGGGCGTGTAGCCGCAGCGAATAACGCCTGTCCGCGTGACGCGGTCGTAAACCGTTTCGGCCGGCCGGTCCGGCGTGGAAAGCGGCGATGTCCGCGACATGAAAACGGAAACGGCGAGCGCCACGAGCGCGGCAAGAACGAGAGTCGAAAGAGCGTTTTTCATGGAGACCTCCGGGTTGGGCCGGGAGCAGTGTATCAACGCATTCCCGTTCTTACAATGTGGCTTTGCGGCGAACTCCCGGCTTGATCCTTCCGTCAATTCGTGCTGTGTTTCCCTTCTTTCCCCGCCCTTTTTCTCCAGGAACACGGCCATGTTGGACAACAAACAAAGCCATTATCTCTTCACGTCGGAATCGGTCGGCGAAGGCCATCCGGACAAGGTCTGCGACCGGATTTCGGATTCGATCGTCGATTTGTTCCTGAAAGAAGATCCGCACAGCCGCGTCGCGGTCGAGGCGCTGGCCACCACCAACCGCATCGTCATCGCGGGCGAAATCCGCGGCCCGGCGAGCCTCACGCCGCATGAAATGGAACACGCCGCCCGCGAAGCCGTGCGCGAGATCGGCTACGCGCAAAAGGGCTTTCACTGGCAGTGGGCCGACGTGCAGATTTACGTGCACGCGCAATCGGACGATATCGCGCTGGGCGTCGACGGCCATGATACCAAGGACGAAGGCGCGGGCGATCAGGGCATTATGTTCGGCTACGCCTGCAACGAAACGCCTTCATTCATGCCGGCGCCGATCACCTATTCGCATGACATCCTGCGCCTTATCGCCGAAGACCGCCACGCGGGCAAGCTGCCGCTTCTGGGGCAGGACGCCAAAAGCCAGGTGACGCTCGAATACGCCGGCGGCAAGCCGGTGCGCGCCGCGCGCATCGTCGTTTCGCATCAGCACGACGAAAAGGTCGATCAAAAAGACGTGCGCGAAATCGTGCGCCCCTATGTGCTCAAGGCCTTGCCGGAAGGCTGGATGTGCCCGGAAGAGCATTTCTACGTCAACCCGACGGGCCGCTTCGTCATCGGCGGGCCGGACGGCGACACGGGTCTTACGGGCCGCAAGATCATCGTCGATACCTACGGCGGCGCGGCCCCGCACGGCGGCGGCGCTTTTTCGGGCAAGGACCCCACGAAAGTCGACCGTTCGGCGGCGTACATGGCCCGCTATCTGGCGAAGAACGTCGTGGCGGCGGGGGTCGCCGACCGCTGCACCATTCAGCTGGCCTACGCCATCGGCATTTCGGAGCCGCTCGCCGTTTATGCCTCCACGCACG
>JAQUPC010000082.1 GCA_028716765.1 Alphaproteobacteria bacterium
TCAGCGTGCAGTTTTCGGCAATAATAAGGTTCTCGGGCGTGACTTTTACGCCCCGCGCGGCGATCGCGTCGATCTCCTTGAACAGCGCCCACGGGTCGACGACAACGCCGTTGCCGATCACCGAAAGCTTGCCGGGCCGGACGATTCCGGAAGGAAGAAGGCTGAGTTTGTGGACCGTGCCGTCGATAACGAGCGTGTGGCCCGCGTTGTGGCCGCCCTGAAACCGCACCACCACATCGGCGCGGGACGACAGCCAGTCGACGACTTTTCCTTTACCTTCATCGCCCCACTGGGCGCCAACAATCACGACGTTTTTCATGGAAGAATCAATTGGTTGTTAAGGAAGGATTTTATCTAATCACAGTTTTCGGGCTGGCGAAAGTGGAGTTATGGTTAACGGCGTTTAAAAACAGATCGTCAAAAAATACGTTATTACTTTCGCCTTTCGACTGTATAAACTCAAAGGAATGTGGGGGCCGTTATGGCCCCAAAATTATTTCGGGGAGAAGATTATGTCTAATCAGGAAACTGAACTTCTTTTTTTAGATTTTTGGGGCGTGGAGAGACATTTGACCAAGCCCTTTGGGGTTAGTGTAAACAAAGAGAGAGAGGGACTTCTCATTGAAGATCGCGCTTCTCCTATGGATAAAAGCTTAACCCCTCGTTATTTTGCACGACATGAAGCGCCAAACATAAGTTTCAACGAATACCGGGAATTGTTGGCTAAGCCACGAGACAATGGGATCGTGGATTTAATCCCGGTTCAGTTGAAGAACAAAAAAGAGGCTGCAAAACCAACGCAAGGCTAGCTCATTTTTGACTATGGGGGCGCGTGGAATCTTCCCGCTTTTCCGGAAGATGAAAGAAGGCTAGGGTGCAACGCAATCTGCAGAATAACTTTCCTTTTCCCTAGCCTCTAGCCTCTTTACCATGTCCCCCATCCGATCCCTTTATGACTGGACGATCCGGCAAGCCGAAGGGCCTTATGCGGCCTGGACATTGTTTGCCGTGGCGTTTGCCGAAAGCTCCTTTTTTCCGATACCGCCCGATGTCTTGCTGTTGCCGATGGCTCTGGCTAAACGCGAACGCGCGTTCGGCTATGCCCTCATATGCACGGTGGGGTCGGTGTTAGGCGCTCTTTTGGGCTACACAATCGGAGCCTTGCTTTATGACAGCGTCGGCCAATGGATCATCAACACCTACCACATGCAGGACGCGTTCCAGCATTTCCACGACCAGTTCAACGAATGGGGCGTTTGGATCATCCTCGGCAAGGGGCTGACGCCTATTCCGTTCAAGCTGGTGACGATCGCCAGCGGCGTAGCGCACCTCAGCTTCGTGCCTTTCGTGCTGGCGTGCATCGCGACGCGGGGCGCGCGTTTTTTCCTCGTGGCGTGGCTGCTGCGCCGCTTCGGCGAACCGATCCGCACGTTTGTCGAAAAGTACCTTACATGGGTAACGTTGGCGCTTCTGGTGGTGATTGTGCTCGGGTTTTGGTTTGTGTTAAGATAAACAGCTTCAATTTTATAGGAGTGAATGCAATGGCATTGAAAGATATTCCAAGCTTTGCGGCGGAGACATGTGAATTGCCTGTGGGCCAAGTGATGACGTCCCTCGGATATAGAACGTTGACTGCCGATGAAATGGATTGGAGAAGTGGCGGGCCGCAAAGTGAGCCCTATCGTCCGAACATAAGGACAAAAACAATATTGCTGGAATATGAGGACTGACCTCACCCAATTTCTTCCCTAACAAACGGCACCGTTATCTTACGGCTCTTCGCGAGCGCCTTCTTATCCAACAGTTCGACTGTTTGCCGCACGGCCGTTCCGGTGCGTTCAAGGCGCGGGACGAGATAGTCGATCACGTCCATTTCCACCAGCAATTGCCGGTCGCCGAATTGCTTGAGCAGCATGCCGCGCATAAGTTCGTCGTCCGGCTCTTTCATTTCGATGGCGGGGCAGCTTTTCAGGCGGGATTCGATGTCCTTCAGCCCAAGCCCCCACAACGCAGGCGCTTTCGAGGCCGCCAGAAGTAACGGCATTCCTGCGGCTTTTGTCGCGTTGTAAAGATGCTGCAGCCATTCTTCGTGTCCGGCGTTACCCGCGATTTTATCCGCGTTGTCGAGTATTAAAGCTTTTATTTTTCCCTCTCCCCTTGAGGGAGGGGTTAGGGGAAGGGGATGTAAAGTTGACCCCTCACCTGCGAAAACTAATGACTTGCTTACGCAAGCCAAAGTTTTCGCTTCCTCTCCCTCAAGGGGAGAGGGACATTCTCCGCTCTCCAAAATCTCCGCTACGACATCTTCCCCCGCCTTAATCCGACGCGCGTTATGTTTTTCCCGCCAGACCGTCAGCAAATGCGTTTTTCCGCAGCCTTGCGGCCCGTAAAGGATCAGGCAATGGGCGGGCCACGAGGCAGGCTCGCGTTCCAGCACCCATGAAACGGCCTCGCGGTTGCTGGCCGTGATCATGAAATCGTCCGCCGTCATGGCTTCATGATGCGGCAAGGGAAGATGATATTGCTGGCTCATGATGAAAAGGGTCAGTCGTGTTTGTAAAAGCCGCTTTTCTTGTAGCGGCGGATCGCGAAGCGTATCAAAACGCCCGCGATAGCGGCCACCGGCACGGCAATCAAAACGCCGACGAACCCAAGCAGGCTCCCGCCCGCGAACAAGGCGAATAAAATCCATACGGGATGAAGGCCGACGCGGCCGCCCACCAGCTTCGGCGTCAGCACATAGCCCTCAAGGCTTTGCCCGATCAAAAACACGAGCAACGCCATAGCCACGTGAAAGAAATCGCCGTATTGCACAAAGGACAGGATCAGGCCGCTCGCCAGAACGAACGTCGAGCCTACGTAGGGCACGAACGACAAAACGCCCGCAATGATGCCGATCGTTACCCCGTATTTAATGCCGGCCAGCGACAGGCCGGCGCTGTAGATAACGGCGAGGCACAGGCACACCAGCGCCTGCCCGCGGATAAAACCGGACAGCGTGCGGTTAATCTCGGCCAGCACTTCATGAATAAGCCCGATATATTTGCGCGGCAGGAGCACATCGACGTTGTGCGTCAATTTCGGCCAGTCGCGCAAGATGAAAAACGCAACCACAGGGGTGATGATGATGAGGGCCAGAATGTTGAACAGCGCCGCGCTTTCGGAGATAAGCCCCTGAAGCAATTTTCCCGCCCACCCCGCGGCGTTGCCCGCCACCTGCCCGGCCGCCGCGCGGATGTTTTCGACATTTCCCGGCGACAGGCGTCTCAGCCATCTTTCGGCCGACGGGATCAGGTGCGCGCGCAAAGTTTCGATGTAGCCGGGCACGGCGTCGATCAACGCTCCGATCTGTTCCTGCAACAACGGCGCAATCATCAAAAAGACCATGACAACGGCCACCACGAAGCCGAACAGCACAAAAAACGTTCCCAGCCAGCGCGGAACCTTGTGACGCGTGAGGCCGTCGACGACCGGATTAAGAAAATAGGCGATCGCAAATCCGGCGATAAAGGGCAGCAGCATAGGCTTCAGCAGCCACAAAAGGGCGGCGAAAACGGCCAGCGCTATAAGCCAATAGCGGTTTTGTGACATGCGTTGGTTCATGAAGAAAACCCCGATTTTGATTTGCCTCTCAGGCCGAAGCACCCGTTAACCCTATTATGCAGGACATTTTCCAAAAATAGCAAACCCGGGGGTTGATGTCCAAGAAGACGGTGAAAGTAATAAATGATTTTGGAAAGGGCTTTGTCATCGTTTATATTCGCGGTGGCATAGTTAATTTCATATTTTAGGGCCAAGGGGATTAGGAAATGAAAAAGAAAAATTATTTATGGACGGCACTGGGTTTTGCCGCCGCAATGAGCGCAGTTTGTGCCGTGGGTTATTATGAACTAAGGCAACACATCGGGCCGAAGGCAAACATTCGTATCGGCAATGTCCTCGAGAGAATAGATCCTTGGGGCGGCAGGACGTCCAGAAGTGGCCACGCAAGTTTCGCGTATAAGGTGCAAATGGTTGATGGGCTGCCCAAAGCCGTATTTGATAGATTTTATGTTCCTCGGTATGATGCCTTTATAGAAAAAAGTCTTCCCGAACAATTTTTTTTATCGTTGGATGAGGTTGAACAGGACTTGGCAAGAATTGAAAAAAGCGGCGTCCTTAACAACTGGCCTCACGGAGAAAGGGAAAGACGGGCGCTGGAAGACAAAAGTTCTTTGATGGTGGCAAAAAAGATGTTGGAACCGTTTGACAACATTGAGCGGCCGAAGTTTAAGCATATAAATATAGATAAAGGAGAACCGGTGGCTGTTTTCAGAGGGCCGGTTCTGTCGCCTGGATGCGGGAATATTGTAGGACATCGCGATTTCAATATGTCGATGAGACAGATCGAAAAAGAATTAATGAAGATTGAAAAAAACGGAATTCTTAAAGGATGGCCGGAAGGAAAAGTGAAGCAATATATTGCGGACTATGATCGCAATTTAAGGGCCGCAATGAAAGCGTTGGAAGAGTTTGAGGCGAAGAGGCCGTGGCCAAAACAAACGAACGCAGTTGATGCAGCAACAAGTAAGCTGTAGAAATACCCGTCTAAGGCGTCATCGCCGCCGTTCCTTCCCTTAACACCCAGCCGCCCGTAGCGGGCGATTGCTCAAGGACTAAGTTCTGCCCGGCGAGCGCGGTTTGCAAGGGCGGAATGTCCCCGTGAAACTCAAGGTCAATATCGGCCGCGCCGCGCGCGAGCGAAATCACGTTGATGCGGCTGACGCCCGGCACATTCGCAAGTTTGGCTTTGATCGCCGTCCAGTCGGCAAGGCTTGCGATCGGCACCGCCACTGGCAAGTGGGCAAGCGGCCCCTTGGGCGCCTTGCCGCTTTCCCGCCAGCCTTTTTCCATGCTGCCTTTGATCTGCTTCACGCCGCCGCCCAGTTCGGCGAGAAAGGCCTTGGCGTCGGCGGCGGGCGGCAGGCTGAGATGCTCGGCCTCATTGGCCTTGCCCGTTGCGTCGACGCGCATGACGTCGATGCGAATGTCCTGTTTCGGGTCAAGCTTGTCCGGATCGGCGTTCAGAACGGCCACAAGCGCGCCGCCTGCCTGATATTTGTTCATAAGAGCCATAAGGGCTTCCGGCTTTCCGCTCACGGCCTCGGGGGTGCTGATCGTCGCGATGTCGTCAAGATCGCCCACCGGGACGACGACGGGCACAAGGCCTCCCTTGCCGACAAGGCCTTCCCATGCCGTGCGCCACGGCGTGCTTTCTTCCCAAAGAACGTAACGCCCGCCCTTGTTGACGACGGGGAGAACGACAACGGGCTTGCTGCGGACCTCGCTATAGCTTGTGCCGTGCTTGCCGAGGAAATTACGCACGGCGGCGGGTTTAAAGCGCACGGTGAACGTGCCGATGTAGCGGACGGCCGAAGTGCGCTCCTGCTGGACTTCAAAGGCCTGAACCAGCGCCGCCACGGCGTCGTCATCGAGTTTTTGTCCGAGGACAGGGTCGGCCCCAAGGCGGGCCAGCAACTGATCAAGGGCGCTGCGCTGGGCTTGTATGATGGCCTGATCGCGGGCATGGGCGGCGCTGTCGGCCGTGACGTCCACCGCCACGTCCGAAACCTGATACAGGGCGGCATCGTTAGCGTCCTGTGCCACGGCAGGCGGCACGAACAACACAAGGGCCAGAAAAACCAGAAAAGCGGTGCGCATGGGGTCCAGAGGCTAGGGGTTGAAAACCAAAGACGGTAACATAAGAACTATTCCCAAAAAAGGCTAAGAACACTAATCTGTTCGATGCGATTCTTAATCCTTAAGCCTTTTCCGTTTGGGTATGCCGGTTCAAACAGGAGGAGGAGTCATCCCGGCGAAAGCCGGGATCCAGTTTGAAAGTTTATGTCTTGCGGTAAAACGGCGCTTTCATTGGGTTTACAGTCCTTGTAAACTAAGGGCATGCCATAGATTTTAATCTGGATTCCGGCTTTCGCCGGAATGACGCAAACGGAAAAGCCAATCTCACCGGAAATACTCTAGCCTCTAACCCCTAGCCACTAGCCTCTGTATGACAAACACCGAAACCCCAAAACGCGGCGCTTATGCCGCCGCAGGCGTCGATATCGACGCCGGAAACGCGCTGGTTGAGGCCATCAAGCCGCTGGCCAAGGCAACGGCCCGGCCGGGAGCCGAGGCCGGTTTGGGCGGATTTGGCGCCTTGTTCGACCTCAAGGCGGCGGGGTACCGCGATCCCGTGCTGGTCAGCGCGACCGACGGCGTCGGCACCAAGCTGCGCGTGGCCATCGAGACCGGGCTCCACGGCACGGTCGGCATCGACCTTGTCGCCATGTGCGTCAACGACCTTGTGGTTCAGGGCGCGGAGCCGCTCTTTTTCCTGGATTATTTTGCCACGGGCAAGCTGGACAAGGCCGTGGCGCAAAGTGTCGTGACGGGCATCGCCGAAGGATGCAAACTGGCCGGGTGCGCCCTTGTGGGCGGCGAGACGGCTGAAATGCCCGGCATGTACGCCAGCAACGATTACGATCTTGCGGGGTTTGCCGTGGGCGCGGTGGAGCGCGGCAACGTTTTGCCGCGCCTCGACGTCGCCGCGGGCGATATCGTGCTCGGCGTGGCCTCGAGCGGCGTGCACAGCAACGGCTTTTCTCTGGTGCGCAAGATCGTGGCGGAGGAAAATCTCGGCTACGGCGCGCCCGCGCCGTTCGACGCGTCGCGCACGCTGGGCGAGGCGCTTTTGGAGCCGACGCGCATTTACGTCAAGCCTGCGCTGCAGGCGCTCCGCACGGGGCATGTCAAGGCGATGGCGCACATCACGGGCGGCGGCGTGCTTGAAAACATCCCGCGCGTTTTGCCGGAAGGCCTTGGCGTCTGGCTCAGCGCCAGCGAATGGCCCGTGCCGCCGGTGTTCAAATGGCTGGCGCGGCAGGCGAACATCGATGCAAGGGAAATGGCGCGCACGTTCAATTGCGGAATCGGCTTCGTCGTCATCACGGCGCACGAGCATGCCGACGAGGTGATGAAGATATGGGCCGAGGCGGACGAAAAGATTTTCCGCATCGGCGAGGTGGAAAAGAACCTCTCCACCAACCGCGTCATCCTGCAAGGCGTGGATTCGAACTGGCCGTGCTAAACAGATAGCAGAAAACAGGAATCGGGTATCAGATCATGCTCAAAGTCGCCGTTTTGATCTCGGGCCGGGGGAGCAATCTGCAATCGCTGATCGACGCGGCGAAAGCGCCCGGGTATCCGGCGCAAATCGTTTGCGTGATCTCGAACGAGCCGGGCGTGTTTGGGCTGAAAAGGGCGGAAGAAGCTGGTATTCCGGCCATCACGATCAATCACCGCGATTTCAATAAAGACCGCGAGGCTTTTGAAAAAGCGCTCGACGCGAAAATCAACGAATACGGCGTGCAACTTGTCTGCCTTGCAGGGTTCATGCGTCTTTTGACGCCGTGGTTCATCGATCGCTGGCTCGACCGGCTGGTCAATATTCATCCATCCTTGCTGCCCGCGTTTCCGGGCCTTCACGTCCAGCAAAAAGCCATCGACTACGGAGCCAGGTTCAGCGGCTGCACGATCCACTTTGTGCGCGCCGAGATGGATCACGGCCCGATCATCGTTCAGGCCGCCGTGCCTGTTTTGCAAAACGACACGGAAAGCACGCTCGCGGCGCGCATTCTGGAGTCCGAGCACAAGATGTATCCGTTGGCTGTTCGCATGATCGCCGAAGGCCGCGTCAACGTTCACGGCGAGCGCGTGTTCATTGCCGGGGCGGAGGAGCAGACGACATCGCTTTTGAATCCGGGTGGGACGGGACAATCATAACGTCATCCCAAACGATTTCTTTTGTTTATCCAACACGGTTTTATATAGTTAATTTACGGGTATTGACGTAATAACTTGTGAAGCCGTAACAAAAAAAAGAATACAATTGGATTGCAGATGGAATTATTGATATAACAAAAGATAGACCGGACTGACCATTCTAAATTGATTATTCATGGAGTAAAATAATGAACAACTCTTTCAAAAACGTTTATGCCTGTTTCCTGATGATGGCGCTTATCGCCTGTTCCGGTTCCTCCATGCATGAGGATGAAATCAGGGCACAAGTGGAAAAAAAGCTGAAGATCAAGGTATCCGGCGTTTCTATTTGCGACGATAACAGGCGGGTAAATATCGACTTCAAGCGTTCGATTGAGGGGAGCTGTGAGAGATATTCGCTTTTTGTCGGCAAGCCAGTAGAAGGACAGGCGGATTCTTATCGCCGTTGGCGTGACGAGACAAAGCAAGTTCCCGGAAATCCAGCAGCGGGATTTGCCGGCGGATTTCTCATAGGGTATTCCGGGGGGTCAGGGCCTGTGGGTGGGGTGGGGATTGGCTTGGTCGCGGGAAGCGGGCCAACCACCACACATAAAGAAGTCATAGAAGAGGATAGGGGCGAAAGAGATTTTCTTTCTCAGCAACAGGATGAAGCAAGAGAAATCAAAACCGTCGTCAAGTCGGTTCTTAACCGGAGCCGGCTTTCTAAATAAGGTTTATCGGGCGACAAATGGGCGCCGGCATAAAAGCCGACGCTACGTTTTTGTCAATCACCAATCCCTATTCAACCTACTATCTCGCTCGGACTGAAGAAGTAGGCGATCTCATTGGCGGCGTTTTCGGCGCTGTCGGAGCCGTGGGCCGAATTGGCCTCGATGCTTTCGGCGAATTCCTTACGGATCGTGCCCGGCGCGGCGTTTGCCGGATTGGTCGCGCCCATCACGTCGCGGTTCTTCATGACGGCGTTGTCGCCTTCCAGAACCTGCACTACGACAGGGCCGGAGGTCATGAACGTGCACAGCGAGTCGAAGAAAGGCCGCTCCCTGTGGACGGCGTAAAAGCCCTCGGCCTGCTCGCGGGTGAGGCGGATGCGCTTTTGCGCGACGATGCGAAGCCCGGCTTCCTCCAGCTTGGCGTTGATCTTGCCGGTGAGGTTGCGGCGCGTGGCGTCGGGCTTGATGATCGAAAGCGTGCGTTCGTTGGCCATACATTTTCTCCTGATAGAAGCCTTCATGTTCGGCGGCGTTATAGACGGAGCAAAAGAATGGCGCAAGAGAAGGGAAAAAATGTATGGTTAACAAGGCCTCAAATACATATTATAAATTGCCCGATTTTTATTAGCAGCCTATGGTTCGCATTCTATTGAAATGCATTGGAGAGATTTATGTCAGAACCATTAGGTAGATATTATAATCCTTCAGGCGGAACTCGCGGTAAGGGCCCCTTTCTTTTCTTTCATGCAAAATTCTGGGAAGCTATTTTGCTTACCAAGATCGGCCATGTCTCATGCCGCGCGCTTGTGAATGCTTCAAGCGAGGAAACCGTCCGGGCTTGCCTGGAATCACCAATTTGCCGCGAAGCAGAATTAAAGAACCTTGTTGTAGGAGAAATAAATCCTCTGGTTGGAAAAGAATGCAGTGAGCGGGTCGACAAGCAGATCTATGCACTAACGTGCTTGACCCTTCCTGATAATGCAGAAGGCAAATATAGCGGTTGTGCGCACTACTATGGTCTGCCCGAAGGAATCGTTGAATATATTTTCCTTAAATGGGGAAACAAGGAACAGCCTTTCGAGATTGGCGCGCCCGTT
>JAQUPC010000083.1 GCA_028716765.1 Alphaproteobacteria bacterium
CTTATCGTTTTGATATTAAAGCAATAATTTAGTGTTTGAAAACAATCTAATGATGATGAAGCCATAACTATCTCGACTTTTTATCATAATCATTGCGATTTCTGTTGCTTTATCGCCTGATTGTCGTTATATTGCGACAATCGCTAAGCATATATCTGTTTTTGATAAATCGATATTCGGGTTGAGTGTTTTTTTAAAAGGATTTTTGAAATGAGCAAGTTTGAAGAGGCCTTTTTTAACCGCCACGGCGAGCACGGCGTCCAGGCCCTCCTTGAAAATTGGGAACGTCACAGAGGCATTCGCCGATCCGACCCGATGCCGCTGGAGCGGCGCTGGGAGATCTTCATGATGGAGACCTCCGCCCCAGCCATGGCCGCAGCCTAACCCATAACCGGAGCGGCCATATGTCCAAGCCTTTAACGATGCGCCGGGAAAATCCCAGCGAAGATTTCCAAGAAGATCAAGATACATCTTTTCCCGACCTCGGCTCTCTGACGGCCGAGCTGGCTGCTTTTCTCAATCCCAACGCGCCGCTCAGCAAGAACGAGATGAAGTCCGTCACGGCCATGATCGCCTATGTAGCCCACACGCAGAATGTCGGCGAAGAGACGGTCTCTTCCATTCTTTCGGTTGCGTTCGGCGTTAGTGACGTTAATTCATTGCAAGGGAAGCATTACGATGCCGCGATTCACTATCTCGTCGATCTTCAGCTTGACGAAGTTATGAACTGAATATTTTTGCCCAATCACTTTTTTTAAGAATTTTATTCATGTACCAGATTATACGCGCAGGACAGATTAAGGCGGCAAGAGCCATTCTCGACTGGTCGCAGGAGGATTTGGCTAGCGCATCGGGCCTTGCCCTCAACACCATTCGTAATCTGGAATCCGGCTTCATCTCCCCGCGCGAGAAGACCGTCACCACCCTTCGCCAAGCCGTGGAAAAGGCCGGGCTTGAGTTCATCGAGCCGGACGGCGTGCGCCGCCGCGTGGACGAGGTCAAGGTTCTTGACGGCCCGGACAGTTGCGAAGACCTGCTCAACGACCTTATTCAGACCGCGAGAAAATACGACGGTGAAATCGCCGTTATCACGGAATCGCGGGAAATGATGGGTAAATTCCTCGGCGTGTCCAACGGAAACAACATCGACCGTCTGGAGCGCCTGAAAAACGCGGCCGTGGTCAAATGCCTCCTGTTCGATACGTCCGAGCCTCCGTTCCCGGTTCCGCAGTTTCAGTTCCGCACGACGCCAATGGGCAATATCAGCCCAACCCCCTACTTCGTTTACGGCGACAAACACGCACTTGTGATGAACGAAGGCAGCGGGCATTTCCGGTTTGTTGTGTTTACATGGCCGAGCCTGGCGCATTCCTATCGCGCGCATTTCCATGCTCTGTGGAAACACGCCGAGCCGGTTATGCCCCGGCTCAAAGCGCAAAAGCAACGCGCCTGATCAAAACCCGGCATTAGATGAGGTCTTGAAGGCGGTGTTCTCGCCGCCTTTTTGCTGTCCAGATTCTTTCCTCAATATGGCCTGCAAAAACCGCCACGAAAGATGGCGATAATACCCAACATTCTTCTTCCTGGCGAAAATCACCAATAACTGCCGCCCGTATTGGCGATTATCGCCGAAAATGGCCGTGGCTAGCGACCGGAAAACCTGCACCTTTGGTCATATCAATTTTGACCGAAGAGATTTTTATGACGCGCAAGGATATTCAAATTCTTTTCACCGCCCTCGGCTTTCTGGCCGTCGTGATGAAGGGCGAGAACGCCAAGAAAGACGGCGCGAAGCAGGCGAAAGCCATGGCCAGTCTGATCGAGGCCTTTTGCCGGACAACACACCCCGAATTATTCAATAACGAGATAAACGGCGATGCCGCCGAACTTGATCAGATGATCGAGGACATGAAGGAAGACGAGCGTCATATAGGCCCGCTGGCGGATTTAACCGCCAATAAAAACCTTCTTCACCGCATCTACGACCGGCTCCTGCAGCGCCATCGCGCCTACGCCTCCGATGAGATGATCGCGGGCGAAGTCGCGCATTTTCTGGAAGAGGAGATCAACAATAAAACCGGGAAAAACGATGATGATCGTCAGCGTTCAAGGGGATGAAGACGTCTTCGCTCCTTGCGAGCGCATGGCCACGGCTATCGTCGAGATCCTCAAATCGAACGGCAGGTGCTGTCCAACAGACGTGGAGGCCGAAGGATTTCCTTACGATGAAGTCAGGCGCAATTGGCGCATGGCTTATGGACTGGCAAAGGTCGAACTGAGATGGATGGAGGCGTGAGGTGACCGAATTTTAGAAAAATGATTTTTTTGAATTTCGATCAACAGGAAACAAGCAGCATCGCAACAACTTTTTAGAGGAGATCACATGTTGGAAAAGTATTTTACCCCTGTCCCCGGGGCCAAGAAAATAGATTTTCTGTCGGAAGACGGGTTTTACCAAGTCAACTCGCTTCTTTTTCTGGCGGATATTCTCGCCAGTAACCCTGAAACGCTACCGCAAGCGTGCACCGCTTATGGAGATGCCGCCGCCAAGGCTCATTTTGATAAAACCCTTCAGCAGTACGCGATGGAACGCTTCGTCAAAAACGTGGAAGCAATTCCGGACATTGTGGAGCGCATTAATTTTTACGAAGAGGCAGGCTGTTTTCCTTCCCCTGACGGCGTAATTGAAAAACAGGCTGTTGCGGGATTCGTCAAGAATGTTGAGCTGTTGCCAACACTTGCGGAGCGCCTCGCCACCTATAAAAAAGCCGCTAGTGATGATCGTGTCCAAAGCGCGTTTAAGAAACAGGTTCTGCTTAACCTGTTAGAGCTTATGGGCATGGTGCCCGCCGTTGAGGAACGTCTTGATCTTTACAGGCTCGTCGCTGAAACAGCCGGTTTGAACCGGGATATTGAAGATCTGGCGGTTGCCGGGTTTGTTAAAAACGCCGAGTTGCTTCCGAGCGATATAGATCGGCTCGCTGCGTACAAAAGAACTTGCGTCAGCGATCAAATTCCGGGTGTGCTTAAAAACCATGTCCTGACTGGCATATTAAAACATGTAGATATGCTACCGGGTATTATGGAGCGGCTCGATTATTATGAATTTGCCGCTTCGAAGGCTGATCATGACAGCGATCTTGGTGAACAGGCAGCCGCGGGATTCGTCAAGAATGTTGAAACGCTGCCGGTTGCTGCGCGTCTCGCCGCCTACAAAAAAGCTCTTAAGAAAGCTCCTGCCGTGTGCGCGCTCAGAAGGCTGGCCACAAACGGCGTTGCTGCGTGTGCGGCCGTGTTGCCGGAAGTTGCAGATCGCGTCGCTGCCTATAAAGAAGCCGTCTCCGGCGCCAATATTCCTGCGACTCCGCAGGACGAAGAGGCCATGGAAGGCTTCGTTAAAAATGTGGAAATGCTGCCAGAGGCTGCGGATCGCCTTGCTGCCTACAGAGAGGCTGCCAACGCTATTACAATGCATAATCCATCGCTCCGGCAACCGGCCATAACTGGCATGATCAGATATGCGGATGCGCTCCCGGATATTGCTGAACGCATTGAGGTTTACAAAAATGCAGCTTGTTTATCTCCCCATGGCCATGCGCTCGAAAAGAAAGCCGTAGTCGGCTTTGTAAAATGCGTCGAAGAAATGCCGAACGCTCTGGGGCGCATCGCTACTTATAAAAAAGGCGCTTCTTGTGACTATAATTATTACTATCACAGCACTGAACTTGCCAAGCAATCCTTGGCTAATTTCGTCAAGAGCGTGGAAGCGCTGCCGAACGCCATGGATCGCATTGCGATCTATGGAGGCGCCATCGAACACCCGGCTCCCCAGGTTTTAAGAGACGATGGAGAGGAATATGTTGATCCGGATAAATGGATCAAACAGGAAGCTGCGGCTGGTATATTCAAAAATATAGACGCTCTATCCGATATCCCTGAGCGCATGGCTCTCTGCTCGTACATAATATTTTATACCAACGAGCAAAGCGCCAAAAAGCAGATGAAGAAAAAGATCGAGACGTTAGAACGCCAGCTGGATCCGGCAGAAGTCCCCTCGTGGAACTCTCATTACCAGCGCGCAAAGAACTTTCTTCAAAGGCTTAATAACGGCTGAAACGATTGATCCAGCAAACAGCATTATAAGGAGAGCCCATAAATGACTCCGCCAAAACAAGGCAAAAACGCCATCGCACCGACAAGACGTGAAAATTTCTCGGAGTGGTATCAGGAAGTAATCGGCGCGGCCAGCATGGCGGAAAACGCGCCCGTCCGCGGCTGCATGGTCATCAAGCCTTACGGTTACGCCGTCTGGGAGAACGTGCAGAAAGTTCTCGGCCAGATGATTAAAGACAACGATGTTCAAAACGCGTATTTCCCGCTGTTAATACCACTTAGCTACATCAGCAAGGAAGCGGAGCATATCGAGGGGTTTGCCAAGGAATGCGCCGTCGTCACTCACCACAGGCTTGAAAAAGGACCTGATGGCAATCTTGTCCCGGCAGGACTGCTTGCGGAACCTTTTGTCATTCGTCCAACGTCGGAGACGATCATCGGGGAAGTGCTTTCAAACTGGATCAAGTCTTACAGAGACTTACCCATAAAACTCAACCAGTGGTGCAACGTCATGAGATGGGAGATGCGCCCGAGAGTGTTTCTCCGTACATCGGAATTTCTCTGGCAGGAAGGACATAACTGTTTTGCCAGCGCCGAAGAGGCGCGAAGAGATGCCCTTGATATGCTGGATATGTACGTCGATTTTCTGCAAAATTATATGGCGATCCCCGGCATTAAAGGCGAAAAAACAGAAGACGAGAGATTCCCCGGTGCTATGGCTACCTATACCTACGAAGCCATGATGCAGGACGGCAAAGCCCTGCAGATGTGCACGTCGCATAACCTGGGCCAGACCTTTTCAAAAGGAGCAAACATCCAGTATTTGGGGAAGGATGGAATCCGCCAGTATGCCCATACGACTTCCTGGGGACTATCCACCCGAACCATCGGCGCTCTTGTCATGGTGCATGGCGATGATGATGGCATGGTCATGCCTCCCAAAATCGCCCCTTACCATGTCTGCATTATCCCTATCTTTCGCGGCGATGATTCCGAAAGCAAAATACTGGAGCAGGCCAACAAAATTAAGCGCTCTCTGGCCGCCATAGGCGTGACCTGTTACATCGATATCGCCGACGACAAGCCTCAGAATAAAATATGGTCAAGCATACGGCGGGGAGTTCCTATCCGGATTGAGCTCGGGCCGAAGGAAGCAGAAAACAATCAGATCACTTTCTCGCGGCGTGATCAGGATCGGCAATTAAAAACATCCTGCGCGGTGGAAGAGTTTATTGGCATTGCCAAAAGCGTCATCGACGATATGCAAAGGAACATATACCAGGCCGCGGAAAAACGGCTGGCCGGGAATGTGGTGGAGGTTTACACGCCGGAGGAAGCGGACGCCTTTTTTGCCTCAGGCAGGGTTGGTTTTATCTCGATGGCCACGGATATGCTGAAAAACCCGGATTTTCAAAGAGTTCGAGCCAAATATCCGATAACTCCAAGATGTATGCCTCTTAAGCAAAACGGGAAAACAGTGATCATGGGCTTATCCTATTGAGAGTTCTGTCGCGGCGCTGCCTGCCCGAGAACGGAAAAATACTCTTTTGATTTTAAAGCGCTTTTAGGTACCTTTCCATGAAGGGGCAAAAGCGTTCAATCTATTCGGCCCTGCTATGAGAGGATTTGTGAAGTGAAATGTCACCCCTTCGGTCTGATGTAGAAAAAGCCAACGGGCTTGTTGCCGCCGGGCGCGTCGTTATCAAGATCGGTTCCGCTCTCCTTGTGGATGCCGCGCGCAACGAGATCCACCGCGTATGGCTTGAGAGCTTGATCGAAGACGTGGCCGCCTGCCGGAAGCGGGGGCAAGAAGTCATTATTGTTTCGTCCGGTTCCGTTGCTCTGGGACGGAGGGTACTTAATCTCCACGCCAGCCACCTCAAACTGGAAGAAACGCAAGCCGCCGCCGCCTGCGGCCAAATCCGCCTCGCCCATACCTATCAGGAGGCTTTGGCCACGAAAGGCTTGAATGTCGCCCAGATCTTGCTGACGCCGCACGATACGGAGGAACGGCAGTCTTATCTCAACGTCCGCGCGACGCTGCGAAGTTTGCTAAGCCTCGGCATCATTCCCATCATTAACGAAAACGATACAGTGACGACCCCGGCCCATCGTTACGGCGACAATGACCGTCTGGCCGCGCGCGTCGCCACGATGATCGAAGCCGATTGCCTTGTCCTGCTGTCCGACATCGACGGCCTTTATACCGCCGATCCTCACATCGACCCTTCAGCCCAATTTATCCCGGAAGTGCACAGCCTGACCTCGGACGTCTTCGGCATGGCTGGCGATGCCCGTTCAGAGTTTGGCAGCGGCGGCATGCGCACGAAGATCGAAGCCGCGCGCATCGCCATGAACGGGGGATGCGCCATGGTCATCGCGCTCGGCAGCAACCTGCGGCCCCTTCATGCCATCGAAAAAAACAAGCGTTGCACATGGTTCTTGCCGGAATGCTCGCCGGTTGCGGCGCGGAAAACATGGATTGCCGGGAGCCTGAATGCGCGCGGCACCCTGAAAATCGACGACGGCGCAGCGCGCGCCTTGCGAAAAGGAAGCAGCCTTCTCGCCGTTGGCGTGAAGGCGGTTGCCGGAGAGTTCGGCCGGGGCGATGCGGTTACCGTTCTTGCGCTTGACGGAACGGAGCTTGCCAGAGGGCTGGTTGCCTACAGCAACATCGAAGCGAAGAAAATCATGGGACAGCACAGCAACAAAATCGAATCCATTCTCGGTTACAGCGGACGGGAGGAAATCATCCATCGCGATGATTTGGCATTACTATGACTCTGGAAAATCTCGGCAAGGCTGCCAAGGAAGCCTCGCGCGTTTTGAAAAGCGCGCCGACAAAGATGAAAAACAACGCGCTTGAAGAGGCTGCGCGGCTTTTTCGTGAGCATCAGGACGAAATCCTGGCCGCGAACAAGCAAGACGTTGAAAAGGCCGAAGCGCAACATTTAACCGCAGCCCAGATTGACAGGCTGAAGCTTGATAAGGCGCGGGTCGAAGCGATGGCAGCTGCTTTTGAGCTTATCGCCAGGCTTGACGATCCCGTGGGCAAGATCATCAAGGAATGGACGGTTCCGAGCGGCCTGCGTATCGCGCGCGTCCGCGTTCCCTTAGGCGTTATTGGCGTCATTTACGAAAGCCGCCCCAACGTCACGGCGGATGCAGCGGCCTTGTGCATGAAATCCGGCAACGCTTGCATCCTGCGCCCCGGTTCGGAAAGCTTTGCAAGCTCGCGAGCTATCGCTGCCATCTTTCAAAAAGCGCTGAAGGCCGTGGGATTGCCGGAACATGCCGCGCAGATGATCCCAACGCCGGATCGCGAGGTAGTGGGGGAATTGCTGCGGCTCGACCGGTATGTCGATGTCATCGTGCCGCGTGGCGGAAAATCACTCGTTGCGCGTGTCCGCGAGGAAAGCAAAGTGCCGGTTTTGGCGCATCTGGACGGGAACTGCCATGTGTATGTCGACGGCGCCGCCGATCTGGACATGGCGAAAAAGATCGTTCTGAACGCCAAAATGCGCCGCACCGGCATATGCGGCGCGGCCGAGACATTGCTTGTCGATCAGGCCTGCGCGGGCACGCATCTGAAACCGCTTGTGCAAATGCTGCTGGAAGCGGGATGCGAAGTGCACGGCGACACCGTGACGCGCGCGACCGATCCACGGGTCAAAACGGCGAATGAGTCCGACTGGTCGACGGAATATCTGGACGCGATTATCGCCGTCAAGATTGTGCAAGGAGTGAGCGACGCCATCGAACATATCGAGCGCTACGGCTCGCATCATACCGACAGCATCGTGACAAACGATCCCGTTGCCGCCAAAGAATTTCTGGATCGTGTGGACAGCGCAATCGTAATGCATAACGCTTCCACGCAATTTGCCGACGGCGGCGAATTCGGCATGGGCGCTGAAATCGGCATCGCGACAGGCCGCCTGCACGCGCGCGGGCCTGTGGGACTGGAAGAACTGACAACCTACAAAAACATCGTTTACGGCAACGGCCAAATCAGAAAGTAACGGAGCATGACAGAACTGCTTTTTGTCGGATGCGGGAAGATGGGCAGCGCCCTCTTACGAGGCGTTGCGCCCAAGGTCGACAAGATCGTCGTCGTCAAACCAACGCCTTTTGCGGAAGGTGCGAACTCCTTTCCCAACGTGTCGCGGGTTCCTGCGCCGGAACAAATTGATCCGTCTTTTCATCCGGACGCCGTTATTCTGGCCGTCAAGCCGCAGGATATGGCGGCGGTATTGCCGAAATACGCGCGTTTTGCCTCCAGCGTTTTTCTGTCCATCGCGGCCGGAAAGACGCTTCATGCGCTTGCCGGGTTCTTGCAAAATGGAGAAACGGCCATCGTGCGGTCTATGCCCAATCTTCCCGCCAGCATCGGTTTGGGCATGCATGTTGCCATCGCGAACGCAGCAACAACCCGGCCGCAACGTAATCTCTGCGACGAGATTTTGCGCGCCTCGGGCGATGTGCTGTGGATCGAAGACGAGGCGTTGATCGATCCCGTAACCGCCTTGTCCGGATGCGGCCCGGCTTATGTTTTTGCCCTTGTCGAGACCATGGCGGAAGCCGGAGAAAAACTCGGCTTGCCACCCGAACTGGCCGGGCACCTCGCACGAAAAACGGTTATCGGGAGCGGCGCGCTTCTCGGGCAAACGGCGGAAAGCGCCGCCGATTTACGGCGCGCGGTGGCAAGCCGCGGCGGAAGCACGGCGGCGGCGTTGGAACATTTGCTGGGCAATGACGGCCTTCCAAGCCTCATGTTGCGCGCCATGGAAGCCGCGGCAAAGCGCGCGAAAGAGCTGTCGGCATAACCGGATCAGCATCCTAGGCCGGCTCAGGTTTCAGCCCCGGATTTTCATCCTTAAGGATGCCATAACGGAAGGCAGTTCTTTCATATCGTCCGACGCCATGCCCCAGAAGAACACATCAACATCCGCGCGAATGCCGTTCGCCCAGAAAGGATCGGTTTTGATCTTTTCCAGAACATCGTCCTTGCTCTCCGCATCCACCACCCAGAGGCCGCCAACAGGCGACACACCGGGCGCTTCGCGTAACGAGCCCGCCAACAGTACGAACGAGCGGTTCTTCTCGATCCACGCCAGATGCGCATCCATATAAGTTTCCCTGGCATCCTGCATGTTTGGCTTGTCGTGAAGGCGAACGATGTGAAGCATAGCTTGGTCTCCTGGATCATCGCGCAAGAAAGCGTAAAGTTAATTGGGAAGATGTCAACTTTCAGGGAATCCCCCAAAACGTTCTTTCTTTCGTGGTAACTACATGGACAGAGTCTTTCCCTCGCGCAAGCGAACAAAGCCTTCTCCAAATACGTCCTTGAACGTTCTTTCCGCCCGCCAACCTGTGCAGTGCATG
>JAQUPC010000084.1 GCA_028716765.1 Alphaproteobacteria bacterium
TATCTCGCACCCTACGTCTTTCGCGACCAGCTGAGCGACGCCGAGATGCGCAAGGCCATCCGCCAGTTCGTCTATAACCTCAACGTGCCCGCGCGGTGGGGCCAGTCGCCGTTCACCAACGTGACGCTCGACATCACCGTGCCGGACGATCTGCGCGAGCAGATGCCGATGGCGCGCGGCGAGCACCTGTTCGCCAGGCTGAAGGATGAAGAGCGCGAAAGGCTTCTGGCGATGGCGCAGGAACGCCGCCCGTCGCTCCGCGCGCTTGAGGACATGACCTACGCCAACTTTGTGCCGGAGATGGAGCGCATCGTCCTCGCCTATTACGAAGTGATGACCGAGGGCGACAGCACGGGCCAGCCGTTCACGTTCCCGATCCCCACCGTGAACATCACGGAACAGTTCAACTGGGACAACAAGATCGCCGACGCGGTCTTCGAGAACGCCGCCAAGGTGGGCAGCTCGTACTTCCAGAACTTCATCGGCAGCCAGTATCTCCGCACGGAAGACGGCCAGAGGCAGCCGAACCCCGAGGCCTACAAGCCCGGCGCGGTGCGCAGCATGTGCTGCCGTTTGCAGCTTGATTTGCGCGAATTGCAAAAGCGCGGCAACGGCCTGTTCGGATCGGCGGAAATGACCGGCTCCATCGGCGTCGTGACCATCAACATGGCGCGCCTCGGCCATCTCTACAAAGGCGACGAGGAAGGGCTGGCCAGGGAACTTGAGCGGCTCATGGACCTCGCCCACAGCACGCTCGAGAAAAAGCGCGCGTTCGTCTCCGAAATGTTCGAACGCGGCCTGTTCCCCTACACGCGGCGCTATCTGTCCTCGTTCCGCAACCATTTCAGCACCATCGGCGTCAACGGCATGAACGAAATGGTGCAGAACTTCACGGGCGGCAAGCACGACATGACGGACGAA
The DNA here is from genome assembly GCA_028716765.1 of Alphaproteobacteria bacterium. The sequence continues at coordinate 922 of JAQUPC010000084.1, forward strand.
GAGGGCATCGGCATGGCTCTGCGCCTTCTCGATCATGTGCGCGGGCGGCTGCGCCACTATCAGGAGCAGACGGGCAATCTCTACAACCTTGAGGCTTCGCCTGCGGAAGGCGCGACCTATCGCTTCGCCAAGGAAGACAACAAGCGCTTTCCGGAGATGATCCAGTCGGGCACATGGCCGAACGTGTACTACACGAACAGCAGCCAGATTCCCGTCGGCCACACGCCGGACCCGTTCGAGGCGCTCGACCTGCAAAACAAGCTTCAGTGCAAATATACGGGCGGCACGGTTCTGCACCTTTACATGAACGAGCGGATGGAATCCGCGGCCTCGTGCCGCCGGTTCGTGCGCTCGGTGCTGGAAAACTACCAGCTGCCCTACATCACGATCACGCCGGTGTTCTCGGTGTGCGACGAGCACGGCTATCTCAACGGCGAACAGCCCAAGTGCCCGCATTGCGGCGAGCAAACGCAGGTGTGGACGCGCGTGATGGGCTACTTCCGCCCGGTGGACAGCTTCAACATCGGCAAGAAGGGCGAACACCGCGACCGCGTCCACTTCACCGAAGAAGCCGCGAGCCAGTTCGTCTCCTGCGCGTGCGAGACCGCCGCGGCGGAGTAGGGGCTATTTAAGCCCCCGGAGGAGTATGAAGGGTAAGGTTTTCAGCAGCCCTATAGAGGAGCAGAAGGCCAAAATCCGCCAGACCGCTTGGCAGAGGCTTCCTCCTTGGCTCAGGCGGCTGTCGTTGCTTCTTAATCTGTCTTGCGTGTTAGTGCTGGCGTCACTCGTCTTTACCTTGGCTGTGAAAGTATATGGTCTGCGCCATCCCGGCATGACCACGGAAAATATCAGTAGCCTGACAGCCTTTTCATTTTTTTTCTTGGCGTTTATCGCAGCTATTAGTCCGAGCGTGGCAGCTGTGAACATTTTGCTTTGGTCTATAAAACCCATAGGGCGCATTCTCGATGAAAATGCCAAGGATGTGCCGGATCTTTCGTTTAGGGCGAGGCTGGCGCAATCTATAAAAGCCGGGCTTATCTTTACCCCAGCCAGTCTATTGTTGATTGGGGTGAAGATACTCCAGATGTAAAAATTTATTGAGATGGATAAGGCAAAGGTTTGATGTATTTTTGACTCATATGCTCGCTATCGCTCGCCGCTGGATTCCCGCTTTCGCGGGAATGACACCAAGCAATTATTAAATTAGTACCATAAATATCAATAGTTTAAACAATTATGCCAGTAATAATAAAATAAATAAGAAATATTAAAAAAATTATTTTATTAATGTCATTGTATTTAACCTTCATCATGCCCATATGCATAAATAGCGGCAAATCCTTGCCGCGTGACGAAAAGGTGTTTTTATGAATAAGTGTCAAACAGGATGTAGCGCGACCCCCGAACAAGACAAGGCCAAGACGCCCGATACGGCAGCTTCACCGCAAACAGAAGCGCAGAAAAAAGCCGATGCCGATAAGGCCGCGACCCCGAGCGCAAAGGCGTAGTTATCAGGCCGTCAGTATGGGAGGGAGCCTTGCGGCTTCCTCCTTTGCTTTTTTACTCATCGGCACAATGAACTAATTCTCACGCACAGAACCGCAGAGTCCCCCTCCCTGTCACTCACTTGTGAGTGACAGGAGGGGTTAGGGGCGTGGTATATAAAAAGTTGACCCCTCACCTGCAAAAACTAAGGCGTTACGGTGTAACGCCAAGTTTTTGCTTCCTCTCCCTCAAGGGGATAGGGGCTTGTCACCAGCCTTCGCCGGGATGACGTTATGTGATAAACCAAATCCATGGGCCTTCTGTACGACATCACCCCTTTTACGCTGCTGGATTATCCGGGCGAGACGGCGTGCGTCGCGTGGTTCGCGGGCTGCAACCTGCGCTGCGTTTATTGCCACAACCCGGACATCGTGGAGGGGCGCGGCGAAAGGGACGTCGAGGAGCTGCTCGCGTTTCTCAAAAAGCGCGCGGGGCTTTTGTCCGGCGTCGTGTTTTCCGGCGGCGAGGCGACGTATTATCCTGGCCTTGCCGATCTCATGCGACAGGCGAAGGAGCTTGGCTATAAGGTCAAGCTTGATACCAACGGCGCGCGGCCGGACGTTTTGGCCGATCTGCTGCGCGAGGGCCTTCTGGATTACGTGGCGCTCGATTACAAGTGCCCGCCGGAACGCGCGGTCGAAATCACGGGCACGGATCGCTACACCGGCGCGTTCGGCGATAGCCTTGCGCTGTTGATCGCGTGGTCGAAGAAGGGGCTGGCGTTCGAGGTGCGGACGACGCTTCATGCCGACCTGCTTTCGGACGAAGAATTGGGCCGGATGATCGAAGACCTCGACAAGTCCGGCTATCGCGGGACGTATTACATTCAGAACGTCGTGTCGTTCGGCGACAAGACCCTCGGCGGCGTGGACAAGCCGGCGCGGGCTCCGGATTTTGCGAGCCTGCCGAAGCCCGCGAATTTCACCGTGGCGTTCCGGAATTTTGCGGAAGAGGCGAAGAAAGAAAGTTGAGGATGGATTCCCCCTCACCTGAAAAAACTAAGGCGTTACGTCCACCTTCGCCAAGGCTTCGGCGGACAAGATGTAACGCCAAGTTTTTTCTTCCTCTCCCCCTTTCGGGGGCGAGGGATTCATTGTTCAGGAATTTCTGGCGCTTTTCAAGCCTGCCGGATTTGCAGGCCTAAGTTCGCGTTAGCGCTGCGGGGGGCTTGTTTGCGTGCAACGGTTTTGGCGATAGGTCCAAGTGGGAAAACAGTTCGTTACAGGCCGGTTCCATTCTCGCAATTCGCTCGGCAAGATCGTTAACAACAGCCGGAACTTCCGAAGGACTATGGAGACTGCCGGGCGCCGGGGTCATGGAAAGCAGGCGGCAAACGTCAACGACCGCCTCTTGCAAGTCGCTGGTTGTAAGTCTTGCGATGTTTTCCATTGTTCGACACACGGCATCGGCGTGCAGAGTGAAATATGGATACCAGCCAACAAATCTTTGATAAAATAAAACAGGGTCTAAATTCATATCGTCAATCAGCAAGCGTTCGTGATCGATGGAATAAAGAAAACTTTCTGTCTTTGACGGGGCGTGATGCGCGATAATAAAATGGCTCACATGAATATCGTCATTGCCCAAGAGACAGTGAAAAGGAAGATGAAGGGACAATCCAACGTCTATGACTTCCTTCGTCGGCGCGTCAAGGAGACACCCGCGGGCTGTTTCTAGCAGGATTTTTTCCAGTGTGGAATGATCCGTTCCCAGAATGGGGGAAAAGCAATAGGCGTAGGGTTCCGCGATTGGGTCGTTCGTGAAGGGGGAGAGCAAGCCCGTTTTTATCGATGGCATGATCAGATCTACTTTTTCTCCCAACCTTGCCGCGAGTAACTCACAGACGGCAAGTCCCCGGTCCACAATTTTCAGATAGCCCTTAGCGTCGGGCGAGGATTTTTCACGGACCCATAAACCATTGTCTTTGTCGTGTTCTAATCCCGCCGCCTGCGCTTCGCTTGCTGACAAGGCTATCCAGGAATTCTCCGCCAGAATTCTCGATGCAACCACCTTTAATACTTTGGAGCGTGGGCTAACATACGCGGCCATGATAATCTCTTTAATGAAAACTCAAATTTCAGGCACAGACTATTTTCCGGATGTTGATAAGGCAATACTTTCAATAAGGCTGTCTCTGATCTGTATGCCTCCCAATGTTAATGGTAAACGAGACGGCTTGCAAACGTATGTTTTGGGCCAAAAATCAGGCGTAACATTCAGTCGTGACAATTGAAGGTGTGCGCTCTTGCCCGAAGATGAAAGTTACGGCACCAAAAGTATGGTAGTTAGAAAAAGTCCCTCTCCTCCTCGCGGAGGAGAGAGGTTTTTTTGTATTGAACGGAGAGAAAATCATGTGCGGGATTGTAGGCATCTTGGGCGAGCGCCCGGCGGCGGACTTGCTGGTCGACGGCTTGCGGCGGCTTGAGTACCGCGGCTACGACAGCGCGGGCATCGCCACGCTGGTGAACGGCAAGATCGACACGCGCCGCGCCGTGGGCAAGCTGCAAAGCCTTGCCGACAAGCTGAAAGGCGAGCCGTTGGCCGGGACCGTCGGCATCGGCCACACGCGCTGGGCCACGCACGGGCGGCCGAGCGAGGACAACGCGCATCCGCACTCAAGCGGCAAGGTGGCGGTGGTGCACAACGGCATCATCGAAAATTACCGCGACCTGCGCCAGGAACTTGAAAAGAAGGGCCACGTTTTCAAGTCCGAAACGGATACGGAATCCATCGCGCATCTGATCACCGACTATCTGCAGCAAGGCTTGTCGCCGCAGGCGGCCACCGCCGCCGCGCTGAAACGGCTCGAGGGCGCGTTCGCGCTCGGCATTCTTTTCGAGGGACATGACAATCTGCTTATCGGCGCGCGGCGCGGCAGCCCGCTGGCAATCGGCTACGGCGACGGCGAGATGTACCTTGGATCCGACGCGCTGGCGCTGGCGCCGCTCACGAACCGCATCAGCTATCTGGAGGAGGGCGATTGGGCCGAACTTTCTTCCGGAAAGGCCGTTATTCACGACGAGAACGATAAGGTCGTGACGCGCAAAATCCACGTCACCGCGCTTTCGGGCGCGATGATCGGCAAAGGGCAATACCGCCATTTCATGCTCAAGGAGATTTTCGAGCAGCCTGCCGTGATCGGCGACACGCTTTCGTCGCTTGTGACCGCCGACAACGATCTCGCGATCGGCAAGTTGCCGTTCGACTGGAAAAAGGTTTCGCGCCTGACGATCATTGCATGTGGCACGGCATCTTATGCCGGGATGGTCGGCAAATACTGGTTCGAGCAACTGGCGCGGCTGCCGGTCGAGCTCGACATCGCGTCCGAGTTCCGTTACCGCGAGGCGCCGATGCCCGAAGGCGGCGTGACGATGGCTGTTTCGCAATCCGGCGAGACGGCCGACACCATCGCTGCCATCAAGTACGCGAAGGAGCAGGGCCAGAAGATTCTGGCCGTCGTCAACGTGCCGCAAAGCACGATCGCGCGTTTGGCGGATTGCGTCGTGCCGACTCTGGCCGGGCCGGAGATCGGCGTGGCCTCGACCAAAGCCTATACGACGCAGCTGGCCGTGTTGCTTTGCCTTGCCGTGGCGGCGGCCGTGGCGCGCGGCGCGATGGATAAAAAGCGGGCGAAGGCGATTTTGCAGGCCTTGCGCGAGACCCCGGCGCAGATCAACGCCATTTTGCGCGAGGAGAACAAGCTTCAGGAACTGGCCCAACATCTTGCGGAGTCGGCGAACGCGCTCTATCTCGGGCGCGGACTGCTTTACCCGCTGGCGATGGAAGGGGCGTTGAAGCTCAAGGAGATTTCCTACATTCACGCCGAAGGCTATCCCGCGGGAGAAATGAAGCACGGACCCATCGCGCTTATCGACGAAACGATGCCGGTCGTCGTGCTCGCGCCGCATGACGGGTTGTTCGAGAAAACCTCAAGCAACATTCAGGAGGTCGTGGCGCGCGGCGGCAAGGTGATTTTGTTCACGGACGCCAAGGGCATGGCCAAAATGGGCACCAAACCGTTCTGGGGCATGACGCTGCCAGAAAGCGATCCTGTGGTGATGCCGCTGCTTTACGCAGTGCCGGTGCAATTGCTGGCGTACTACACCGCGCTCGCCAAGGGCACCGACGTCGACCAACCGCGCAACCTCGCGAAAAGCGTGACGGTGGAGTAGGGGCGATTTCAGTCTTAGGGCTGAGGCGCGGGGTTCGGTTGCGGAGGCGCCTTTCGCTGCGCCTCGGTAAGATGCATTTCTTCGAGATTATTGAAAGCCTGTTCCCTGATTTGTTCGATCATACGACGGCTTATGAGGCCTTTCCCTTCAACCCTGATCGTTAACCGGAGAATGCTGAGGGAGGAAACAAAATCCGGCAGCACGCCGACCGTTACGGTGAGCGGTGTTGTGAAGCCGGGAACGGCGTTCAGAGCGCCGCGGCCGTCGAACATTTCAATAATGCGCCGGCCATCGGCTTCGGATTCGACCAGAAAATTCGTGCAAAAGAGCGGGTCGTCCGGTCCCGTGCTCGTGCGGCCCGTTATAAAACAGGTAAGCATATCCAGGGGAAAGGATTTCCCTTTGGGTCTGCAAATCAGCGAAAGTTCGGTCATATCGATTCTATATTTATGCGGCATCATTATCACATGGCCTTTGCATGTGCGGACAGCAGGGGTCAAGAATATATTTGCTTTTTTCATGCGTTGAATGAAAAACAGGACATTAACCATGATTGCGGGGGCAGGGCTTTGATCAAAACGCTTCTTTGGGATTGCGACGGCGTTCTCGCGGATTCGATGCGTCTGCACGCCGAGGTCGAACACGCCATGTTTGCCGATTATGGTTTTACCGGCACGCCGGAGGACATCAGCGCGCGTTTTGGCGGCATGTGCGACACCGATATGCTTGCAGAGATAGAGAAAGAAACGGGCAAACCTTTTCCTGCGGATTTCAGGGCGCGGCTCGAAACGCGCAAGATGCAGGTTTTTTCGGAGCGCCTTAAGCCGATTGACGGCGTTGCGGAGGTTTTGGCGAATGGCGACCTCAAGCATTGCGTTGCCTCGTCAAGCACAGGCGATTTGATCCGTCATATGCTTGGCGTGACGCGGCTGGCAGGCTATTTCGGCAATGCTATCGTTTCCGCCGATATGGTCAGGAAAGCCAAGCCCGCGCCGGACATTTTCCTCTGCGCCGCCGAGCGCATGGAAACCGAACCGGCGTTTTGTTTGGTCGTTGAAGACAGCGTGCACGGCGTAATGGCCGGTAAAGCCGCCGGCATGCGCGTGGCCGGGTTCATCGGCGGCTGTCATTGCGGAGCCGGGCACGGCAAGCTGTTGGAAACGGCGGGAGCCGATTTTGTTTTCGGGCATATGACGGAGTTGCGGGTGCAACTTGCGGATGGATTAATACCGACAGCCTAATGGACTGTCTTTTCAGCAAGGCTGTAAAATCCCCCTCCCCTTGGGGAGGGGTGAGGGGAGGGGTATGTAAAAGTTGACCCCTCACCTGCAAAAACTAATGGTTTACGAAGTAAACCAAAGTTTTTGCTTCCTCTCCTGCCTACGCTAAAGCTTCGGCAGGCGTATGAGCTCATTGGCGCCCGAAGCCTTGGCGTAGGGTGCCCCAAGGGGAGAGGGGTTGTTTCTTAAAGCCGCAAGCAAATTAATCTGTGGGCGTTCTACGACGCCAGCTTAGCCATTTCCTCGTCGGGAATGTCGTAGTTGCTGAAGACTTCCTGAACGTCGTCGTTGTCTTCGAGGATGTCGAGAAGTTTGAGGAGGGTTTGCGCGGCTTCGCCGGTAACGGGAGCCGGCGTATTGGGCCGCCACGTCAGTTTGGCGCTCGAAGGCTCGCCGAATTTGCCTTCCAGCGCGTCGCGCACGGCGCCGAAATCCTCAACGCTCGTCGAAACGACATGCTGCCCGGCATCGGATTCAACGTCGTCGCCGCCCGCGTCGATCACGGCTTCCAGCATATCGTCGGCCGAAGCCTTGTCGGCGGGATAGACGATCTCGCCGATGCGGCTGAACATGAAGCTGACGGAGTTCGTCTCGCCCAGCGATCCGCCGTTTTTGGATAGGGCCGAGCGTAGTTCGGACGCCGTGCGGTTGCGGTTGTCGGACAGCGCTTCGATGATCAGCGCGCACCCGCCGGGGCCATAACCCTCGTAGCGCACTTCTTCGTAATTCGCCTTATCGGTGCCGCCGGGCGAGCCCGCCTTGACGGCGCGCTCGATGCGCTCGCGCGGCATGTTGGAGCCTCGGGCTTCCGCGATGGCGGCGCGAAGGCGAGGATTATGCGCGGGATCGGGCGAGCCGAGCTTGACGGAAACCTGAATTTCGCGCGCGATCTTGTTGAAGATTTTGGTTTTTTTGGCGTCGCTGGCGCCTTTGCGGCGGGCGACGGTTTTGGCGTGGGAATGTCCGGACATGGGGCTTTGTCGTTCCTGATTGTACGTGAGAGGTGTAAAACCAAAAATTAACCATAGGCATAGGAGTTTAGCAAAAATATTACCTTCGCAAACGCCTTTTTATTTAGCATAAAATGATGATAGTAACAGACCTATAATACCTTTCGGTTGTGCAGGAGACAAAAATGAGCATTGCGAAGCATTACGAAAAATGGGCGACATATTTTGTCCTCAATAAGGAGACCCCCCGGCAAACGGGGTGGAGTCCGGACACAAACCAATTGCTTGAGGAGTTGTCGCAAGAATTTGTCCCCATGGTTGAGGCTCTTAATCGTATTTTTTGCGAGCCAGTGACGAGGCGCCAGGCAAGCACCGTTCCTTTCCGCATGATTGTTATTGCCGATGAAGCCACCGGAAGCTTCATACGCGATGTCTGTATAGGCCGTTATACTCCGGACGATATCAACAGCTGTGGCTGTCATTTAGCCAGGGACAACGAGGTGGAGGCGGATAGAAG
>JAQUPC010000085.1 GCA_028716765.1 Alphaproteobacteria bacterium
AAATCGACGATCACCAACTTTTGGCGCGAGGCGTCGATCACGTCGTCCATAAACGTGGCAAGCGTGACGTCCTTGACGGGATCGGCGTCTTTGGCCGTCGAGTCTGTGCCGGAAATCAATGCATCGGGCATATTTACGGTATCCATTGTGTCTTACACCGAAGGACGATGTTCTCTCGGGCGGCGAATAATGCGGGAACGCCCCATGCTGGAGAACAATGCATCCTGTAGGGCGGAATGCACGGCAAGGGAAAGGACGACCTCCTCCGCCTTGTCTTGCCGATGAACTTCGGAAATCGAGTAGACTTCGACTATATTAAGTTTGGGGCCGCACATTCTCTTCGTCATTTCCGGATCAACATCCCCGCCAATGACTCCGACAGGAATATTTGCAAGCACGGGGTATTCCGGAACAAAGTTATTCAAGGCTTCCAGCCACCCGAGATCGCAAACAATGGCTTTAACTTTGTGCTGTTGCAAATGATCCAGGAAATCATGCATCATTCCGCATACGCTGTGATAACTGAGAGAATGACGCGCACAAGCTTTCGCGAACATTTGATTTTGTCTTCCAAACAAAACATCGCTAGGCAACAAAACAATATCCGTCATGTCGTTGCTCCTTCATTGAGAAGTGAAATATAAACAGTCATAAAACTGATCGTCTGTTCCGCAACTCAACGTCATCCCCACTCTCGCGGGGATGACGCATGAACGCCTTCGCGATCCCTACCCTGCTTATGCCTCAGTCGGCTCCGCGGCCTGAAATTCGGCGGCGAGTTTCCGGTCAACGGCAACCTGCTCGGCGGCGAGCCTTTCGGCGGACCGCTGGGCTTCGAGCTTCACGGATTCAACGTCGCGCTGCGCCGCGATCTTGCGCAGGCGGTTGACGACCGAGCCCGTACCCACCGGCACCAGACGCCCAACGATCACGTTCTCTTTCAGCCCTTCAAGCGTATCGACCTTGCCCGTCACCGCGGCTTCGGTCAGCACGCGCGTCGTCTCCTGGAACGATGCGGCCGAGATGAACGAGCGCGTCTGCAAGCTGGCCTTGGTGATGCCCTGAAGCACCGCGCGGCCCTCTGCCGGACGCAACGACTCCAAAACCGCCTTTTTGTTCATATCCATGAACTCATGACGGTCGACCTGCTCGCCCGCAAGGAAGGTCGTGTCGCCCGCCTCGGTGATTTCCACCTTTTGCAGCATCTGGCGCACGATGACTTCGATGTGCTTGTCGTTGATCTTCACGCCTTGCAGACGATAGACGTCCTGGATTTCGTTGATGAGATATTCGGCCAGAGCCTCGACCCCCATCACGGCCAGAATGTCGTGCGGCACGGGATTGCCTTCGATCAGCTGATCCCCGCGTTCGACCATATCGCCTTCCTGAACCGCGACATGCTTGCCTTTCGGGATCAGGAATTCGCGCGGCTCAAGCGTTTCGTCGAGCGGACGCACGATGATGCGGCGCTTGGTCTTGTAGTCCTTGCCGAACTCGACGCGGCCGTCGACGTCCGAAATGACCGCAAAGTCCTTCGGGCGCCGGGCTTCGAACAACTCGGCCACGCGCGGCAGACCGCCCGTGATGTCGCGTGTCTTCGAACCTTCACGCGGGATGCGTGCCAGCACGCTGCCGCCATGAACCTTGGCGCCGTTTTCGACGTTCAGGATGGCGTCCACGGGCAGGAAGTAGCGTCCTTCGTTGCCGCTGCTCAATGTGATGGGCTCGCCCTTGTCGTCCACCAGCACGATGCGGGGACGCAAATCGGCGCCGCGCGGCTGCTGACGGAAATCGATCACCTTCTTTGAAGAAAGGCCGGTCGCTTCGTCCATGACTTCGCGCACCGACAGCCCTTCGATCAGATCGACGTACTGGACCGTACCCTCGCGCTCCGTAATGATCGGCAGCGTGTAAGGATCCCATTCGGCCAGCTTTTGGCCTTTTTGCACCGTCGCGCCTTCGTTGACCATCAGCTTCGAGCCGTAGGGCACGCGATGCCGCGCCTTTTCGCGCCCGGCTTCGTCGACGAGAACCAGTTCGCAATTGCGGTTCATAACGATCAGGCGGCCTTCGCTGTTCTTGACGACGGCCTTGTTGCGGATTTGCAGGATCGCGTCGAAAGCGGCGTCGACCGCGTTCTTTTCCGCGCCGCGCTGAGCGGCGCCGCCGATGTGGAAGGTCCGCATCGTCAGCTGCGTGCCCGGTTCGCCGATGGACTGGGCCGCCATGACGCCGACCGCCTCGCCGACGTTGACCGGCGTGCCGCGCGCCAGATCGCGCCCGTAGCACTTGCCGCAAACGCCGTTTTCGGTTTTGCAGGTCAGCGCCGAACGCACCAGAACCACGTCGATCCCGGCCTTTTCGATCTCGATAACGCCCGTTTCCTCGATCAGTTCGCCGGCAAAGACGATGACTTTCTGCGTTTCGGGATTCACGATGTCGTGCGAAGCCGTACGGCCGAGAATGCGCTCGCCAAGAGGCGCGATCACTTCGCCGCCTTCGATGACAGCCCGGATCGTCAGGCCCTCTGTCGTGCCGCAATCGAGTTCGGTAATGATGGCGTCCTGCGCCACGTCGACCAGGCGGCGGGTCAGATAACCCGAGTTGGCCGTCTTGAGCGCCGTATCGGCCAGACCCTTACGGGCGCCGTGCGTCGAGTTGAAGTATTCAAGAACCGTAAGGCCTTCCTTGAAGTTCGAAATAATCGGCGTTTCGATGATCTCGCCCGACGGCTTGGCCATAAGGCCGCGCATCCCGGCAAGCTGCTTGATCTGGGCGGCGGAACCGCGCGCGCCCGAATGGGCCATCATGTAGACCGAGTTGATATGGCCCTTGCCGGTGTCGGTGATGCCTTTCATCATTTCTTCGGCCACGCGCTCGGTGCATGACGACCAAACGTCGACGACCTTGTTGTATTTTTCGCCGCGTGTAATCAGGCCGTCCTGATACTGCTGTTCGTATTCGCGCACCTGATCCTGCGCTTTTTTGATCAGCGAGGCCTTGGCGGGCGGGATGACCAGATCGTCCTTGCCGAACGAAATGCCGGCATGGCAGGCGTTGCGGTAGCCGAGGCCCATCAGGCGGTCGGCGAAAATCACCGTCTCCTTCTGGCCGCAGTGACGATAGACGATGTCGATGACGTTCGTAACGTCCTTCTTGGTCAACAGGCGGTTGACGAGGCTGAACGGAATTTTCGGATGCTGCGGCAGGATTTCCGACAGCATCATGCGGCCCGGCGTGGTTTCCACGCGCGTAACAACCTGTTTGCCCGTGGAATCGACGCCGTGATAGCGCGCCTTGATCTTGGTGTGCAGCGTGATGAACTTGCTGGCCAGCGCCTGTTCGATCTCGCCCATGCTGGCGAACGCCATGCCTTCGCCCGGCTCGCCTTCGCGCAGCATCGAGATGTAATACAGGCCGAGAACGATGTCTTGCGACGGCACGATGATCGGCTTGCCGTTCGCGGGGCTGAGGATGTTGTTGGTCGACATCATCAGCACGCGCGCTTCCAGCTGGGCTTCAAGCGACAGCGGCACGTGAACGGCCATCTGGTCGCCGTCGAAGTCGGCGTTGAACGCGGTACAGACAAGCGGATGTAACTGGATCGCCTTGCCTTCGATAAGCACAGGCTCGAACGCCTGAATGCCCAAACGGTGCAACGTCGGCGCGCGGTTGAGCATCACCGGATGCTCGCGGATGACTTCTTCGAGAATGTCCCAGACTTCGGGACGTTCCTTTTCGACCATGCGCTTGGCCGCCTTGATGGTGGAGGCCATGCCGTACAGCTCAAGCTTGGCGTAAATAAACGGCTTGAAAAGTTCGAGGGCCATTTTCTTCGGCAAGCCGCACTGATGAAGTTTCAACTCCGGTCCGACGACGATCACCGAACGGCCCGAATAGTCCACGCGCTTTCCGAGCAGGTTCTGACGGAAGCGGCCCTGCTTGCCTTTCAGCATGTCGGACAGCGACTTGAGCGGGCGCTTGTTCGCGCCCGTGATGACGCGGCCACGGCGGCCGTTGTCGAATAGCGCGTCCACGGATTCCTGCAACATGCGCTTTTCGTTGCGCACGATGATGTCGGGCGCGCGCAATTCCATCAGGCGCTTGAGGCGGTTGTTGCGGTTGATAACGCGGCGATACAGATCGTTCAGATCGGAGGTCGCGAAGCGGCCGCCGTCCAAAGGCACGAGCGGGCGCAATTCGGGCGGAATGACGGGGACGACATCCAAAACCATCCATTCCGGACGCGCGCCGGATTCGATAAAGTTCTCAATACATTTCAAGCGCTTAACGATCTTCTTTCGCTTGGCGTCTGAAGCCGTCTCGCGCATTTCGTCACGCAGCTTGATCTTTTCCTCGTGCAGATCAATCCCGGACAGCATGATCTTGATCGCCTCGGCGCCGATCATGGCCGTAAAGGAATCATCCCCGTACTCTTCCTGCGCCGCGTAAAACTCTTCTTCCGAAAGCAGCTGGTTCGGCTTGAGAGGCGTCAGGCCGGGTTCGGTGACGATGTAATTCTCGAAATAAAGGACGCGCTCCAATTCCTTGAGAGTCATGTCGAGCAACAAGCCGATGCGCGAAGGCAGCGACTTCATGAACCAGATGTGCGCGACCGGCGACGCCAGCTCGATGTGGCCCATGCGCTCGCGGCGAACCTTTTGCAACGTGACTTCGACGCCGCACTTTTCGCAGATGATGCCGCGGTACTTCATGCGCTTGTACTTGCCGCACAAGCATTCGTAATCCTTGATCGGCCCGAAGATGCGGGCGCAGAACAGGCCGTCGCGTTCCGGCTTGAACGTGCGGTAGTTGATCGTTTCCGGCTTTTTGATCTCGCCGAACGACCACGAGCGGATACGCTCAGGCGAGGCCAGCGAAATGCGGATTTGATCGAACGCCTGCGGCGCGCTCTGCTGATTGAAGATGTTCATAAGGTCGTTCATGTTTCCCTCGTGGTCAACTTGGTTACGTCTTGTTCTCTACAGGCTTGGCTGGTGTTTCAATTTGGTCAAAGGCTTAATCTTTGCCAAACGATGCTTTGCTTCAGTCCTGCGTGGCGCCAGACGTTGCTCTCTCATTTTCATCTCAGCCGGAACTGTGGTTGTAATTTTCTCAAAACTCTGTTTTGTGTCGGTATAGTGCACCGCCTTCATGATCAGGCCGGAAACAGGTTCTTTGACCACATGCGCACCCTTACCCGGCTGGCGCTTGCTTTGCATAAGCCCCCAAATGACCGGAAAACCGGGACGATAATTCAGGATATAGGGCGTATACGCATTCATCCTCAGCTCAGCTTCATTCTCATGGGCATGAACGATGGCGATCAGCATCTTGCTTTCCTTAAAGCTTTCCCGGAAATGTTCCGCCATCTTGTTCGCAACATCACGGCTCAACCCGGCCGACAGCAAAGCTGGCTCAATCTGGCAAGGCGTTCGCACGACAAGACCTATCGTGCCCTTTCGGTCTAGGTCATGCACCTCATACGAATATTTGCCCTTCATCGACGCCGTCATAACTGCTTTCCTCTTCTGTAGCCGTGGCAAGAAGCGATTGGCCTCCCCCTCACTCCGCGCTCTCCGGCAAAGCGACCGTTTCGGCCTGATTGTCCTGCTGATCGGTAATCACTTTCTTCATGTCCAACTCGACGTTCAAACCGAGCGAGCGCAATTCCTTCACCAACACGTTGAAGGATTCCGGCACGCCGGATTCGAAGTTGTCTTCGCCGCGCACGATGGACTCGTACACTTTCGCGCGACCTGACACGTCGTCCGACTTGACGGTAAGGATTTCCTGCAGCGTGTAGGCCGCGCCGTAGGCCTCCAGCGCCCAGACTTCCATTTCACCGAAACGCTGGCCGCCGAACTGCGCCTTGCCGCCCAACGGCTGCTGGGTTACGAGGCTGTACGGCCCGATGGAACGCGCGTGAATCTTGTCGTCCACAAGGTGGTGCAGCTTGAGCATGTAAATGTAGCCGACGGTCACCTTGCGATCGAACGGTTCGCCCGTCCGTCCGTCGATGAGGACTTCCTGACCCGACTTGTCCAGTCCGGCCATCTCCAGCATGCGTTCGATGTCCGCCTCGCGCGCGCCGTCGAAAACGGGCGTCGCAACGGGCACGCCGGCGCGCAGGTTGTGCACCATTTCCTGCAATTCGTCGTCCGACAAACCGGCCATATCCTGCTTGTAGATATCCTCGCCGTAAATGGCTTTCAACCGCGTGCGCATTTCTTCCAGACCGGCTTTCTTGTCTTGCGTCACCTGCGACTGATAGACGTCGAAAACCTGCCCGATTTGCCGTCCCAGATTGGCCGAAGCCCAGCCCAGATGCGTTTCCAGAATCTGGCCGACGTTCATGCGGCTTGGCACGCCGAGCGGGTTGAGCACGATATCGACCGCGGTGCCGTCCGGCAGATGCGGCATGTCTTCCAAAGGCAGGATACGCGACACGACGCCCTTGTTGCCGTGACGTCCCGCCATTTTGTCGCCCGGCTGTAACTTGCGCTTCACAGCCACGAACACCTTGACGAGCTTCATCACCCCCGGCGGCAATTCGTCGCCGCGCTGCAGCTTGGAGACCTTGTCTTCAAACCGCTTTTTAAGAGCCGTGATCTGATCGTCGAACACCTTGCTGGCGCTTTCGATCTGCTCCATCACCTTGTCGTTTTTAACGCTGATCTGGCGCCACTGGCCGCGCGTGTAGTCTTCGAGCATTTCTTCCGTAACGACCTTTCCGGCCGGGAAGTTTTTCGGGCCCGACACGGACTTCTGCCCGAGCAGAAGCTCGTGCAAACGGCCGAAGAAGCTGCGCTCCAGGATGGCGCGTTCGTCGTCGCGGTCCTTGGCGAGACGTTCGATCTCGGAGCGCTCGATGGCGATGGCGCGTTGATCCTTCTCGACGCCGCGGCGCGAGAACACGCGCACTTCGACGATCGTGCCCGTCACTCCCGGCGGCAGGCGGAGCGAGGTGTCGCGCACGTCGGCAGCCTTTTCGCCAAAGATCGCGCGCAGCAGTTTTTCTTCCGGCGTCATCGGGCTTTCGCCTTTCGGCGTGACCTTGCCGATCAGGATGTCGCCCGGATTGACTTCGGCGCCGATGTAAACGATGCCAGCTTCGTCCAGATTCTTAAGCGCTTCCTCGCCCACGTTCGGAATGTCTCGGGTGATCTCTTCCTGCCCGAGCTTGGTATCGCGGGCCATGACCTCGAATTCCTCGATATGGATCGAGGAAAAGACGTCTTCGGACACGATGCGTTCGGAAATGAGGATCGAGTCTTCGAAGTTGTAGCCGTTCCAGGGCATGAACGCGACCAGCACGTTCCGGCCCAACGCCAGTTCGCCCATTTCCGTCGAGGGGCCGTCGGCGATGATATCGCCCTGCTTCACGATGTCGCCCACGCGCACGATCGGACGCTGCGTAATGCAGGTGCTCTGGTTCGAGCGCTGGAACTTGAGCATGTTGTATATGTCGACGCCCGGAGCCGCCGCGTCGGCGTCTTCCGTGGCGCGGATGACGATGCGCGTCGCGTCGACCTGATCGACCATGCCGGAGCGCTTGGCGGCGATCGCCACGCCGGAATCCCGGGCCACGATGCCTTCCATGCCTGTGCCGACCAGCGGCGCGTCGTTGCGCAGCAACGGCACGGCCTGACGTTGCATGTTCGAGCCCATCAACGCGCGGTTGGCGTCGTCGTTCTCGAGGAACGGAATGAGAGCCGCGGCAACCGAAACAATCTGCTTCGGCGACACGTCGATGAAGTCGACGGTATCGACAGGCGCCACGATGTTCTCACCGCCCTTGCGCGCGATCACGGTCTCGTTCGCGAACTTGCCGTTCTTGTCCATCTCGGCGTTGGCCTGGGCGATTGTGTATTGCCCCTCCTCCATGGCGGAAAGATAAACGACTTCGGCCGTCACCTTGGCGTTTTTCACGCGGCGGTAAGGGCTTTCGATAAAGCCGTACTGGTTCACGCGGGCGTACGTCGCCAGCGAGTTGATCAGGCCGATGTTCGGGCCTTCCGGCGTTTCGATCGGGCAGATTCGGCCATAATGCGTCGGATGCACGTCGCGCACTTCGAAGCCCGCGCGCTCGCGCGTCAGGCCGCCCGGCCCGAGGGCCGAAACGCGGCGCTTGTGCGTGATTTCGGAAAGCGGGTTGGTCTGGTCCATAAACTGGCTGAGCTGCGACGAACCGAAGAACTCACGCACGACGGCGGCCGCCGGCTTGGCGTTGATCAGGTCGTGCGGCATGACCGTGTCGATCTCGATCGAGCTCATGCGCTCGCGGATCGCGCGCTCCATGCGCAACAGGCCGAGACGGTACTGGTTTTCCATCAATTCGCCGACCGAACGCACGCGGCGGTTGCCGAGATGGTCGATATCGTCGATTTCGCCGCGCCCGTCTTTCAAATCGACGAGGATGCGCAGAATTTTCAAAATGTCTTCCTTGCGCAGCACGCGAAGCTGGTCGTCCGTCTTGAAGCCGAGACGGGCGTTCATCTTGACGCGGCCGACCGGCGAAAGGTCGTAGCGCTCCCTGTCGAAGAACATGCTGTAGAACAGCCCTTCGGCCGATTCCACTGTCGGCGGCTCGCCGGGGCGCATGACGCGGTAAATGTCGATCAGCGCGTCTTCGCGCGTGGCGTTCTTGTCCGCGGCCAGCGTGTTGCGGATATAGGGGCCGACGTTGATGTGGTCGATGGCCAGAATGGGCATTTCCTTGATGCCGGATTCTTCCAGCAGCTCGATCAGCGTCCCGTTGAGTTCGTCGCCGGCTTCAAAAAGAACGGCGCCGGTTTTTTCGTCGATCATGTCCGAAGCAAGGTATTGGCCGATAAGTTCCTCAGCCTTCACAAGAACTTCCTTAAGGCCCTTCTCGATCAGCTTGGCGGCCAGACGCGGCGTCATCTTCGTTCCGGCTTCGACAACGGCCTTGCCGTTTTTAGCATCGACAAGATCATTAAGAAGCTTCTGCCCCTTCAAGCGTTCCGGATTGAAAAGCGTCGTCCAGCCGTTCTTGACGCGCTTGTAGGTGATCGTTTCGTAGAAGGACGCGAGGATTTCCTCTTTGGACATGCCCTGAATTTCATGAATCGCCAGCGGCTTGCCGTCTTTGGCGCGGCGGGCGCGAAGCTTATCCGTCTCGGCGCTGTCGAGGGCGTAAAGAAGCGTCGTCACCGGCAGCTTGCGGCGGCGGTCGATGCGCACGTAAACAAGATCCTTGGCGTCGAATTCGAAATCCAGCCACGAACCGCGATAGGGAATGATGCGTGCGGCGAAAAGGTATTTGCCCGACGAATGGCTCTTGCCCTTGTCGTGATCGAAAAACACGCCGGG
>JAQUPC010000086.1 GCA_028716765.1 Alphaproteobacteria bacterium
CTTAGGCAGTCTCGCGCATAACGATAATCACCGCACCAACGGCCTGTATTTCAATCGGTGCGGCTGATCGGCGTCGGTGCCGAGGCGGCGGTGGCGGTCGGCTTCATAGTCCTGATAGTTCCCTTCGAACCACACGACCTGGCTGTCGCCTTCGAACGCCAGAATGTGCGTGGCGATGCGGTCGAGGAACCAGCGGTCGTGGCTGATGACCGCGACGCAACCCGGAAAATCGATGATGGCGTCTTCAAGCGCGCGCAGCGTGTCGATGTCGAGATCGTTGCCCGGCTCGTCGAGCAGCAAAACGTTCGCGCCGGATTTCAGCATCTTCGCCATATGCACCCGGTTGCGTTCGCCGCCCGAAAGCAGGCCGACTTTTTTCTGCTGGTCCGGCCCTTTGAAGCCGAACGAGCCGACATAGGCGCGGCTTTGGATCGTGCGCTTGCCGAGATCGATGACGTCGAGTCCGCCCGCGATTTCTTCCCACACCGTCTTGTCGGCGTTCAGGCTGTCGCGGCTTTGATCGACGTAGCCGAGCTTCACCGTGTCGCCGACGCGGAGATTGCCGCCGTCCGGCTTTTCGACGCCGGTGATCATGCGGAAGAGGGTGGTTTTGCCCGCGCCGTTCGCGCCGATGATGCCGACGATGCCGCCCGGCGGGAGCATGAAGTTGAGGTCGTCGATCAACAAATGATCGCCGAAGC
This sequence comes from Alphaproteobacteria bacterium, assembly GCA_028716765.1. The sequence continues at coordinate 702 of JAQUPC010000086.1, forward strand.
CCTTGCGGAGGTGCTCGGCTTCCACCACGAGGCTGCCGAGGCGCGGCGGCGTGGGGATGACGATTTGCGCCGTATCAGCCGATTTGTCGCCGCTTTTGGCCAACAAATCCTCATAGGCGGTGATGCGCGCCTTGCTCTTCGCGTGCCGCGCCTTGGGCGATTGACGAATCCATTCCAGTTCGCGGGCAAGCGTGCGTTGCCGTCCGGTTTCATCGCGGGCTTCCTGCACCAGACGCTTTTGTTTTTGCTCAAGCCACGCGGAATAATTACCCTCGTAAGGGATGCCGTGTCCGCGGTCGAGTTCCAAAATCCATCCCGTGACGTTGTCGAGGAAATAGCGGTCGTGCGTCACAAGAATGACGGCGCCCTTGTAATCCACCAAATGACGTTGAAGCCACGCGACGGATTCCGCGTCGAGATGGTTCGTCGGTTCGTCGAGCAAAAGCAAATCCGGCTTTTGCAGCAACAGGCGGCACAGCGCCACGCGGCGGCGCTCGCCGCCGGAAAGCTTCGTCACGTCGGCGTCGCCGGGCGGGCAGCGCAGGGCATCGAGCGCGACCTCGACCGTGCGGCTCAAATCCCACGCGTCGGCGGCGTCGATCTTTTCCTGAAGTCCGGCTTGCTCGTCGATGAGCTTTTGCATTTCATCAGGGTCTTCGACTTCGCCAAGCTTGTTGCTGACTTCTTCGAAGCGATCCAGAAGGGTCTTGGTTCCGGCCAGACCGGACAAAACGTTTTGTTCCACCGTCAGTTTGGGATCGAGTTCCGGTTCCTGGGGCAAATAACCGACGGTTGCGCCTTCGGCGGCCCACGCTTCGCCGGAGAAGTCCTTGTCCATCCCGGCCATGATCTTCATGAGCGTGGATTTTCCCGCGCCGTTCGGGCCGAGAACGCCGATTTTGGCGCCGGGATAAAAAGACAGGCGTATGTCGTTCAGGACGGTCTTGCCGCCGGGGAACGTTTTGGTGACGCCGTTCATAACGTAGATGTATTGATAGGATGCCATGCCGCATGCCTTAGCATAAACGCAACAAAAAACCAAAACCCGGCCCAAGAGCCGAATGGGAAGGAAATTGAAGCCCTTAAAGGCTTGGCGGAAATACGATTATGCTTCCTTGTTTAAGCTTTATTAACCATAATCTGGCGATCTGGTTTCTAGAAACCGATTCTGGGAGTGATCGCCATGATGTTCTGTTTGAAACACAAGTCCGCCGATGGCCATGCAGAGAAAAAAGAGGCTGAAATACCGTCTAATTACGTGGACACCAACAGCCTTGCCGAATGCATCAACATGCTGGTCAAGGACGGGCATCACGAACTGCTGAAATGCACAAAAACGGCCAGTCAGGTTTTAAAACCTGTCGCGAAGGCGATTCAGGACAGATTAACCCAAAGACTGAAAACGCTGGTTTATTTGTGGACGGAACAGACGGTGCCGCTCATGGGCATTGCCGAGATGATCGCCAATGCGCAGGAACTCCAGAACCGCAATCAGGCTATGGCTTCGGCATCGGAAGAAATGGCGGCCTCCATCGGCGAGATGGCCCGTTCGGCTTCGCTTGTCTCTCAGGATTCGCAAGCCGCCAAGCAGGATCTTGTGCAAAGCGTCGGCGCCGTCGATCAGGCCGTAACCACGATGGAAGGGATAGCCGCTGCGTTCGGCGAACTAAAGGACAAGGTTCAAAATCTCGACAAAGCTTCGGAACAAATCACCTCAATTCTGAAAACCATCGAGCAAATCGCCAGCCAGACCAATTTGCTGGCATTAAACGCGACGATCGAAGCGGCGCGCGCAGGGGAGGCCGGGAAAGGGTTCGCAGTCGTGGCCAGCGAGGTTAAAAGCCTCGCCAAGCAGACGTCGAGCGCGACCGAGGATATCCGTCAGCGCATAACGGCGCTTCAAAGCGGTATGAGCGATATGTTGACCTCCATGAACGACGGCACGGCCCGCGTTGATCAGGGGTCGGAAGTCATCAAAATTGTCGGCGAGAGGATTCGCTCGATGGGCGAGCGCGTCGATTCCGTGGCGCAGAAGATGTTGACGGTGTCTTCGACGGTCGAGGAGCAATCGAAAGTCACCAATGAAGTCGCCAGCAATATTGCGGCTATCGTGCCTATGGCGGATCACCTGACGAAGGGGATCGGCAGTTTGTCCGATTCCATCGAGAAATCAGGCGTTTATATACGTGGCGCGATTGAAGATATTGCCAAGAATCCCGATGCCTCCATGCTGGTTCAGGTAGCCAAAGCCGACCATGCCAGCTTTAAAAAGCGCATCATCGATACCCTGATCGGGCACGGAAACGCGAAAAGCGGCGACCTGCCTGATCATCACGGATGCCGCCTTGGCAAGTGGTATGACGCCATCACCGAAGAGCGCATCCGCGCGCTGCCGGCGTTCCAGCGCCTCGTTGAGCCGCATCAGCGCGTTCACCATTTCGGCAAAGAAGCTTTGGAGTATCACGCCAAAGGCGATTTCGTGGCGGCGCTTGAGAAGGCCAAGGAACTTGACAGGGCTTCGGCGGAGGTGATCGCCGGGCTGGATGACCTCGGCAAGAATATCGAGGAAACACAGGAATAATTTTAGGCGGTTTTTTGTGCCGTGAGGGCGTAGCCCGGGGGCGTCACGCCGTGATCTGCGCCACCGCATAATTGGCCATGCATAATTCGGGATATTGCCGGCCGAGCTTTTCCAGCCCAAGGAGATGTTTTCGCGTCAGTTCCCCGTTTTTTAGCCAGCGCGTAAGCTGGAAATCGGCGAAAGGCTTGAACAGCAAGCCTCCGTCCGAAACAACCGAGAATGAATTGGCCTCAACTTCCTTGCGCAATTCCCCGATGTCATACGTGCGGCGGTGGCCGCTGCGCAAATCGTTGCGGGTCAAATCGTCCAGACCCTCGATCATGCCCATGGCTTGCGCGAACTGGCGCGAAAGGGCCGAACGGTTGGGGACAATAAGAAACAGGGAGCCGCCCGGCTTAAGGGCCTGGCGGGCGATCCGGTAAATGACAGACGTATCGGCAATGTGTTCGTTCACAAACGAGGCGATGACGGCGTCATAACGGCGCTCAGGCTGAAATTGCTCGAACAAGCTTTCTATGACATGAAGGCCCGGATGATTCATTTGCCGCAGCGTTTCGCAAAACAAACCTGACCCCTCGACGATGTCGACGGCATCGAAGACGTTCAGCAGATAACGGGAAAAATCGCCCTTTCCGCCGCCGAGTTCCAGAGCCCTGCCGTTCTTGAGCCACGGCGCGAAGGTCCGAAGGGCGGCCTCATAGAGGTGGCTATAGAGAGGGTTAATGGCGTAGACGGCCGCCGTTGCCGCCGCGATTTTGTCGAGCTTCCGTTTTTCCTCGGCGACGTTGAGAATACCGGCGTGGGCGGACATTTCGCTCATAGGATCAAAGGGCGTAGCGTTGATTGGCGGCGGTTGAGAAGCGCCGGAGGCAGGGCAAATCAATCAATAGCCGCAGAAGCCGGTCAGGACAAGGAAATCGGAAAATTCAGGGAAATCCCTGAATTGACGCAGCCCGCGCGGCAAAGTTGACCTTGATCGGGCCTTGTTTGTGGGATAGAAAGGCCGCCTTCCGGTCCCCTTCGTCTAGTGGCCTAGGACATCGCCCTCTCACGGCGGTAACACGGGTTCAAATCCCGTAGGGGACGCCAAAGAAAAAGGGCCTTATAAGGCCCTTTTTCTTTGGCATGCGCGGCGCGCGATTGAACCCGTAGCTGGCCGTGGATATGCCCGCCTGCGCGGGCATGACGTAGTTCTGTGTGATCAGGTATTGCTCTAGATAACCGATCCGGCGGTCCAGCCGCTCGACCATGCCCATTGCAGGTTATAGCCGCCGAGCCACCCCGTTACATCGACGGCTTCGCCTATAACATAAAGCCCCGGGACCGTTGCCGCCTCCATCGTTTTGGAAGAGAGGGCGCGGGTGTCAACGCCGCCGAGAGTCGCCTCGGCCTTGGCATAGCCTTCGGAGCCTGCCGGAGTAAGCTTCCAGGTCTTGAGCAGGCTCGCAACGTCCCTCAAGTTTTTGTGAGACAGTTCGCCGATGGGCGCGGCCGGAAAATAAGCCGCCGTGAGGGCCTGGGCCAGACGTTGGGGCAAGACTTCGCCTAAAACGGTTTTAAGCGCGGCTTTGGGGCGCGCTTTTTTGCGATCGAGCAAAAACGTTTCGGCGTTTGTGTCCGGCAAGAGGTCGATGGAGATGGGCAGCCCTTCGCTCCAGAAAGATGAAATCTGTAAAATGGCGGGACCGGAAAGGCCGCGATGGGTGAAGATCATGCCCTCCCGGAAAGAGCGCTTGCCGCAGGAAACAATGACCTCGAGCGACGCGCCGCTCAGGGAGCGCATGAGGCCAAGGGCCTCGCCTTCGAACGTCAAAGGAACGAGCGCGGGGCGCGTTTCCGTTAAGGCGAGGCCGAAATATTTCGCCGCCTGATGGCTGAATCCCGTCGCGCCCATTTTTGGTATGGACAGGCCGCCGGTTGCCAGAACAAGGGAAGGGGCATCGAAGCTTTGCTGTTGGGTTTGAACGTGGAAAAAGCCGGGCTTTGTTAAACTCGCGATATTCTGGCCAAGGCGCATGTCAACATGGGCCTCGCGGCATTCGGCAAGCAACATATCGACGATCTTATGTGCCGCGTTGTCGCAGAACAGTTGACCGAGCGTTTTTTCGTGATACGGGATTTTGTGTTTTTCTACCAAGGCGATGAAATCATGCTGCGTGAAAGTTTTTAACGCCGAGCGGCAGAAATGAGGGTTGCTCGAGACGTAGCGGTCCGGCGCGATATGCCTGTTCGTGAAATTGCAGCGGCCGCCGCCCGAGACAAGGATCTTCGATCCGGCCCGATCCGCACGATCCAGCAGAAGAACTTTTCGGCCGCGCTGGCCCGCGCGCAGGGCGCAAATGAGGCCCGAGGCGCCCGCGCCAATAACGATAACGTCAAACTTTTGCATGGTTTCGGATCAGGCTTTTCCAATTCCTTCGTTGTTCATTTCAACCGATTTTATGGCTTCGAAGAAGGTTTTGTAAGCAGAACGGAATTCCTCAAGCCTCGGCTCGGCGTCCTTGAGGCCATTATTTTTCCCGATCACTTCGAGTTCCCCGCAAAGCCGTGAAAGCTCATTGCCCCCGATTTGCCGCGCCACGGATTTAAGCGCGTGGGCGCTCTCCGTGAGTTCCGCAGCGTTATGCGCGGCGATCGCCCGGGTGATCTCATCAAATATTCGCGCGCTGTCTTTCAGGGTCAATTCGATGAACTTTCCGGTTTTTTCGGGCATGGAAGAATACCAGCCGTTTAAAACCGACGCATCAAAGGCCTCCGTGTCTTGGGCGGGCTGATGGTTTGCAACGGCTGTGCCGGAGCCGGAAGGCTTTTCCTCGTGCGCGCGCCACTTGTCGAGCGCGCTTGCCAAATATTCCTGTTTGACGGGCTTTGAAATAAAATCATTCATGCCTGAACTGAGACATTTTTCTATTTCTTCGGGAAAGGAATGCGCCGTGAGGGCGATGACCGGCGTTTTCGTGTCGCCCTTTTTCCGTATTTCCCGGGTCGCGTCATAACCGTTCATGACGGGCATGCTGCAATCCATAAAAACGGCGTCGTAGGTTTTTACGGACATCATCTCAAGGGCGCTTTTCCCGTTGCTGACCGCTTCTACGACGCAGCCGAGATCAACCAGCATTTCGGAAATCACAAACCTGTTGATTTCGATGTCTTCGACGATCAAAACTCTGCAGCCCTTATGGCTGGTGCGGATCGGGCAGGCGTTCGTATTCGTTTCGCAGCCCTTAACGTCTTCCGCCGTCGAGATTGCAAGAGGAATTTCGAACCAAAAAACGGAGCCGTCGACGCCGTTGCTTTCGACGCCGATCTTTCCATCCATCATTTCGACCAGGGCCTGGCAAATGGGCAGGCCGAGACCCGTGCCGTTGATCGCGGCCAGACGGTTTATTTGAGTGAATTTTTCGAAGATAAACTTTTGCGCTTCTTGCGGGACGCCCGGCCCCGTGTCCTTTACGGCAAAACGGATCCTCGGGTTTTCCTTATTGCCCGAAAGGGAAAAGCGCGCTTCGACGCTGCCTCGATCCGTATATTTTATCGCGTTGCTGACGAGATTGGCGACGACCTGTCTCAGGCGGTAGGGATCGGCGACAATAAGATGCGGCACCTCGCCGGAAACGTCTATGCCGAACCGGAGATCTTTTGCCTTGGCCTGGGCGGCGAATAAACTTGCCGCTATCTCGGCCTCGTGGCGCAGGTCGAGACAGGCGGGGTTAAAGTCTATTTTTCCAGCCTCGATCTTGGATAAATCAAGAATGTCGTTGATAATGATCAACAGGAGTTCGCCTGAACTGCGGATAATTTCCAAATAATTTCTTTGACGATCGTCAAGGTCCATTTTGGCGAACAATTCGGCCGTGGCCAAAACGCCGTTAAGAGGTGTGCGTATTTCGTGGCTCATATTGGCAAGGAATTCGGATTTGGTCCGGCTTGCTTGCTCGGCGATTTGCCTTTGGGCGTCAAGTTCCCGGTTGAGCGCGAGAAGCTTGATCTCCGTGGTTTGAAGTTCCTCGTTGTCGCGGCGAATGCGATGAATGTGAGCCACGATGCCCACAATCAGGAGCAGGACGGCGGCCCCTCCCATAATCGCTACAAGCGAGATCATAAAGGCTTCGGACTCGATCTCATCGAGCCGGGATATGCGCGTGTAGGTTTGCAGCGACAAGCCGCAGTCGCAATGGGTGCATTTCGAAAAGAGATAATATCCCGGGCGATCGTCGACCTGCATAAGGTTCGGGTATTCCGGAAGCCCTGCCGGCCGTATGTTGAGCGGGATGAAATCCGATTTTTTATAAAGCGCCAGAAGCTTATCCTTTGAGAAAAGCTCCAGACGGGCGGAATCCGTGCTTTTCATGACCATTTCCGGATCATGCGCGGCGATTATGATGCCGTTCTCTTCGGTAATGAAAACTTCATCGTTATCGACAAACCGCCGAAGACGAGAAGCCGGAAGCTTAATGACCACGACGCCGACAATGCTTTTTCCGTCGTGGACCGGCGCCGAAAAGTACAGCCCCGGCTTATCCACTTGTTGCTCAACGGTATACTGAAACCCGCGTTCGCCGGCCATTGCCTGCTTGAAAAAAATGCGGTCGGCGTAATTAACGCCGTTGGGCTCCTTGCATTCGGGAGAATTGCTTGAGGCAAGACAAACTCCCTTTATATCCATGACCCAAACGGCATCGTAGCCGAGCGATTTTGCGACAACATCAAGATGACGATTGAGGGCGGCAATATCCGGGCGGTCTATACCTTTAAGAGTGTCCCCGGTTTTCGAGGAGGCCTTGTTGTTCGAGACCTGAACGTTCACAAGAACATCGATAACCTGTTTTTCGTCGCCGATCATGACCGGAATGCCGCGTATTCTGTCCGTTTCCTGGATGAAATGGTCGCGGTATCCCTCGGCTTTCCGGTTCAATGCTTCGCTTGCCGTCTTGATCTCTTTTTCCCTGCGGATTTCATAAAGATGTTTGGTCAGCATATAATCGGCGCCGATAATGCTGATCAGAAAGAATACAACCGTGGCCGTAAAACAGGTTGCGCGCCGCAGGCAATTTATCCGGCGCGGTTTTGGATGGGCCGGGGCCGTGCCATCCGCAGCCATGCTGATCGTTTGTGAATCCGGATTCATGTATTGAGCCATTTGTTGAACATTCGAATGAGATCATTTTTTTCGATCGGCTTGGCAAGAAAATCGTTCATGCCGCAGGTAAGGCATCTGTCGCGGTCTTCTTTCATGGCTATTGCCGTCAATGCTATGATAGGAACCGTGCTTTGCCCTTCCTTGCGAATACGCGCTGCCGCCTCATACCCGTCCACAATCGGCATATAACAATCCATAAGAATGGCGTCGTAGTTTTTCTCTTGCGCCATCTTTCCGGCAATTTCTCCGTTCGAGGCAAGGTCGCAGGTGCAGCCGATGGTTTCGAGCAGATTTTTGATCACAAACTGATTTGTTTCTACGTCTTCCGCGACCAAAATATGCTTCGCGCCGAAAGCCGGCGCGACGGTTTTCTTCGTGTCTTCCAGACGAGCCTTGAAGATCTGCTGTTCCGAGGGAAGCTGCAGGCTCATTGTGAACCAGAAAGCCGCGCCTTTTCCCGTTTCGCTTTCGATCCCAATTTCGCCTCCCATCATCGTGCAAAACCGCTTGGCGATCGCCAGTCCCAAACCGGTTCCCGTCATCGTTTTCGTCGTTCCCGACGACACTTGGTAAAAAGGCTCGAATAAACGCGATTGCAGGTCTTGCGGGATGCCAATGCCCGTATCTTTAATGGTTATCTTAATAACGGCTGGCGCCGCCCCCGGCGGCGAAACAAGTTCGGCATTTACAAAAACGCCGCCATTAATTGTGAACTTGAGGGCGTTGCCTATCAGGTTGACCAATATCTGACGGACGCGCGATCCGTCGCCAAGAACATAAGGCGGTATCCGGTAAGCGAGATTGGGGTGCAAAGAAATATTTTTTTGCGCGGC
>JAQUPC010000087.1:0-4753 GCA_028716765.1 Alphaproteobacteria bacterium
ACGCCCGCGGCCTCAGCACGACGATCGCCGATATGCGCTTCGCCAAGCCGCTCGATCTCGACCTGATCCAGAGGCTTGCGCGCCAGCACGAAGTGGTCCTTACCATCGAGGAAGGCTCCATCGGCGGTTTTGGCAGCCACGTATTGCACCACCTCGCCAATCTGGGCTTTATGGATCGCGGCCTGAAAATCCGCAGCATGGCCCTGCCCGACATCTTCCAGGGGCAGGACACGCAGGTTAAGCAATACGACGAGGCCGGCCTGAACGCGCGGCACATCGTGGCGAAAGCCCTGGAAGCCTTGGGCCAGGACGTAGCGGCGGTCGTCGCTCGGGCATAATTTTGCCGGATTTTGAAAGCAAAAGACGGAGGGCGGAAACCGGAGAACGGATATTTTTCTGGTCTTTTGTTTTTTTGCCTTTAAGAAACCCTAACCCTTCACGAATGAAACGGCACGAGACAAACATGAAACACGCGAAACTTCTGACGGCCTTTTTTGTCCTTTTCGCCCTTCTGGCCCCTTACGCGGCCGCGCAGGCCCAAACGGCTCCGGCGGCCGAATCCGCCTCCGCGGTGGTAAAAACCTTTTACGCGCAGCTCACGGACACCATGAAACAGGGCGAACAGCTTGGTTTTGCCGGGCGGTTCAAAAAGCTTGAGCCCGCTGTCAGGGGGGCTTTCAATCTTCCGCTGATGGCGCGCGTCGCTGCGGGTCCGGCATGGCAAAAGGCCTCCCCCGCCGAACAGGAGAAACTGGTTGAATCCTTTTCGGCGTTCAGCGTCGCCAACTACGCCCATCAATTCGCCAAATACGATGGCGAGACGTTCGACGTTCTGGGCGAAAAACCCGCTTCCGGCGGCGGCATAATTGTCGAAACCACCCTCACGCCCGACGGCGGAGCCCCGGTGACGCTTAACTACCTCGTCCGCAACGACGACAAGGGCAAGCCGCGCATCGTCGACGTTTATCTGGACGCATCCATAAGCCAGCTGGCGACGCGCCGTTCGGAATTCAGCGCCATCATCAGGAGCGAAGGGTGGGATGCCCTGATCGCCTCGCTGAACGAAAAAACGAAGAAGATGGGGGGATAAACGGAATTAGAGGGGTCGGGGATCGGGGATCGGGAAAAGAACATGTTGACACTGTTCCGCTTAATTCTTTCAAATCCTGAATGCTTCGTCCAAACATCGAGTCCCTGATCCCCAATCCCTGATCCCCAATCCCCATGCTCCTCCTCCGACGCACCCTCGCCATTCTCGCCATCGCCGTGATGGCGAATTTTTCCGTTTGGGCTCTTGTGAACCGCGGCGCATGGGAACGCCCCTGGGGCGGACTTATTACCAGCCTTTCCTACAGCGGCTATCAAACCGGCGACACGGAAAACCGTTACTCCGACAGCACCATCGACAGCGATATGCAGTTTCTGGCCGGCCACACCAGCAACATCCGCACCTATGGCGTCGGCGACGGGCTCGACCGGATCGTCGCGGCCGCGGGCAAGCACAAGCTCGATGTTTACGCAGGCGCATGGATCGGGCCTGACCCCAAGGCCAATGCGCAGGAAATCGCCCGTCTTGTCGACGTCGTGCGCGCCAATCCGAACGTCAAGCGCGTGATCGTCGGCAACGAAAGTTTGCTGCGCGAAGACGTCAAGCCCGACGAAATGATCGCGCTCATCGAAAAGGTAAAGCGGCAAATCAGCGTTCCGGTTTCCACCGCCGAGCCGTGGCACATCTGGCTTAAATATCCCGAGTTGGCGCAGGCCGTCGATTTTATTACGGTCCATATCCTGCCTTACTGGGAAGGCGTGCCGATCGACGGCGCCATTCCCTACGTCCTTTACCGCATGCAGCAGCTGCAAGCGGCCTTTCCCGACAGGCATATCCTGATCGGCGAAGTCGGCTGGCCGAGCGAGGGGCAATGGGTCAAGGGCTCCGAGCCGTCGCAAATCAATCAGGCCCGTTTTATCCGCGAATTTCTCAATCTCGCCAGCGAACACAGATACGATTATTCCATCGTCGAGGCCATCGACGCGCCGTGGAAGCGGCGCATTGAAGGCACGGTCGGCGCGCACTGGGGCCTGTGGGACGCCGCGCGGCAACCGAAGTTTGCCATGAGCGGAATCGTCGTCGAATCCGCTCAATGGTTCTGGGGATTCCTGATCGCGTCGCTTTTGGCGCTTGGCCCGATCCAATGGTTCGTCCGCCGCTGGCGCGATCTTCGGCCCGGCGGGCAGATGTTTTACGCGCTTTTGATTCAAGCCGTCTTTTCCCTTTTGGTCTGGGCCGTCATGGCCGCCCTTGCGGAGAAAATCATCACGGCCAACACGATCGCGTGGGCCGTGCTTATCGGATTTCAGGTTATCCTTTTGGCGTTGCTGCTGGTGGACGGTCTTGAACTAACCGAGGTGCTCTTTGCCAACCGCCGCCGCACGTTCGCGCCGCAAGACTGGGTGCCGCCGCCGGACGCGCCGAAGGTTTCCATTCACGTGCCGTGCTACAACGAGCCGCCGCATATGGTGATGGAAACTCTGGACGCTCTTGCCGCGCTGGCCTACCCGAATCTCGAAGTTCTGGTGGTGGACAACAACACCAAAGACGAAGCCGTTTGGAAGCCGGTTGAGGAATACTGCGAAAAACTCGGGCCGCGCTTCCGCTTTTTTCATCTGCCGAAATGGCCGGGCTTCAAGGCGGGCGCTCTTAACTTCGCCCTGACGCAAACGGCCGAAGACGCAGCCATCGTCGGCGTCATCGACAGCGACTACGTCGTTTCGCACGACTGGCTCCGCGCCACGATCCCCTTTTTCGACAAGCCGGAAGTCGCGTTCGTGCAGGCGCCCCAGGACTACCGCGACGGCAACGAAAGCGTCTTCAAACGCATGTGTTACTGGGAATACGCCGGATTCTTTCATATCGGGATGGTGCAGCGGAATGAGCGCAACGCCATCATTCAGCACGGCACGATGACCCTGATCCGCAAAAAAGTCCTGCAAGGCGTGGACGGATGGGCCGAATGGTGCATTTGCGAGGACGCCGAACTCGGCCTACGCCTGTTCGAACGCGGCCATGAGGCTGTTTATCTGGAGCATTCGCTCGGACGCGGTCTCATTCCCGACAGTTTCAGCGGCTACAAGACCCAGCGGTTCCGCTGGGCTTACGGGGCGGTGCAAATCCTCAAGCGCCATTGGAACACATTAAGCGAAGGCGACGGCGCGCAGGGCGAGAAACTGACGCGCGGGCAGCGCTATCATTTCGTCTCCGGCTGGCTGCCGTGGTTTGCCGACGCCGCGCATTTGGCGTTCGTCACGGCCGCCATTTTGTGGTCGGTGCTTTTGCTTCTTAAGTGGGTCGAGTTTCCGCCCGCCGTGTTCCTTGTGCCGACTCTTAGCGTCTTCGCGTTCAAAATCATAGCGGGCCTCTGGCTCTATCACGCGCGCGTCAAGTGCGGCTGGCGCGACAGGATCGGCGCGGCCGTGGCGGGCATGTCGCTGACCCACGCCGTAAGCCGCGCCGTCTGGCAAGGCTTGTTCACCTCCGGCAAGCCGTTCTTCCGCACCCCGAAATGCGAAGACCGGCCCGCCGCCATTCAGGGCGTATTGATGGCGCGCGAGGAAATCGGCCTTCTCGCCGCCTTGCTGGCGAGCGCCTTTGCGGTGCTTTACAAGTTTGAGCCGGCCAACCAGAACGCCACGCTGTGGGCAGGCATGCTATGCGTGCAAACCCTCCCCTACTGGGCCGCGCTGATCATGTCGATGCTCAATGCGTTGCCGGGGTCGAAAAAAGTCTGCGGCACTTGAGCTGAAGCCACCCTATAAAGCGGCGCTATTGCTGACGGGGGGAAAGACCTCGGTCCGATCCTAATCTCCCATCCGGCTTTCTTCCTCTTCGTCAACCGGCGGATGGATCAGTATCTTGTCGACACGGCGGCCATCCATGTCGACGACCTCGAAGCGCGCGCCGCCCCACTGGAAATGATCGCCCGCCGCCGGAATGCGTCCAAGCTTGTCGATGACAAACCCCGCGATAGTATGAAAATCGCCGCTTTCGCTCATATGCTTCAGGCCAATGAGCGGCTCGACTTCGTCCGTCGGCATCATGCCGTCGATCAGCCAGCTTCCGTCTTCGCGCCGGACCGGCTTGGCGTCGCTTTCCTGACCCAACTCCGGCAATTCGCCCGTGATCGCCTCCAGTATATCCGTGAGCGTCACGAGGCCTTCGACGCTGCCGTATTCGTCGATGACGATGGCCAGATGTTGCCGCGAATGCTTGAACTGATCCAGAAGGCGCAGCACAGGCGTGGAATCCGGCACGATGACCGGCGGGCGCATGACGGCCTTGATGTCCATCGCGCGGCCTTCGAATAAGGCGTTCAACAGGTCCTTGGCATGAACGATGCCGAATATTTCGTCGAGATCCCCCCGGGCGACGGGAAAACGGCTGTACTGATGGGTCCTCATGATATGGGAAAGCGACTCCGGCGAATCGTCGCGGTCAAGCCACGCCATATCGACGCGGGGCGTCATGATCGTGCGCACCGTGCGGTCGGCGAGCCGCATGACGCCCTCGATCATTTTCCTTTCGGCGGGCTTGAAAACGCCCGACTCCGTGCCTTCGGCGATGAGGTCCTTAACCTCTTCTTCCGTGACCATATTAAGCGGCGGATTGTGCAGACGCATCAGCCGAAGCAAAATGTTGGTCGACCCGCGCAGAAGCCACACCACCGGCGCCGCCAGCCGCGCCAGAAAGCGCATGAAA
>JAQUPC010000087.1:4763-9245 GCA_028716765.1 Alphaproteobacteria bacterium
GATGCTTTCGGCGTAGGAAAGGCCGATACGCTTCGGTAAAAGCTCGCCCACGACAAGACTGAAATAGGTCACGCCGACGACGGTAAGGCCGAACGCCAGAGGTTCGCTAAACGGCGCCAGCAGCGGAAAGGCGTCAAGTTTTTCGGCCAGCGGCCCCGCTAAAGTCGCGCCGCTGAACGCTCCCGCGAGGATGCTGTTGAGCGTCACGCCGACCTGGATAATGGAGAGGAACGAGGTCGGATCGTCCGCCAGTTGCAAGGCAAGCCGCGCGCCGCTATGGCCGTCTTCGGCCAGCTGCCTGAGCCGCGCGCGCCGGGCCGACACGATGGCCAGTTCGGCCATGGCGAAAAAGCCGTTCAGCAACAAGAGAAGGAAAACAATGCCGATGTTTACGAGCACAGGTTTGGGGCCTCAATCCCCGGCAGCAACGGCATGGCTGGAAAGCACAGATTGCAGGAAAACGTACATAATGTGCTAATGTACCCGGCTTTTGTCAGGAGCGCAATAACGTGAACAGTGCCCGGGAAAGATTCGAAAAACTTGCCGCAATCTATCGCTCCAGCGATTACGAGGCGGCGGCTTCCGCCGTGGCCGCCGCGTTGCGCGCCGCGCCAAAGGATCCCAACCTGCTTCACCTCGCGGCGCAGGCCGCCGAAGCGCAAGGCGAGTCCGCGCGCGCCGTTATGTTTTACCGCCGCGCCCTTGCCGCCAATCCCGGCTGGCCGGAAGCCGCGTTCAACCTCGCCGCCGTCCTGAACGCTCAGGGCCAGCATGAGGAAGCCATCGCGCTGATGACGGACGTCAGCCGCGTGCGGCCTGCCCTGCCGCAGGTTTGGGAAGCTTTGGCGAAGTTTAATCAGGCAGCGGGGGATATTCCTTCCGCTCTTGTTCACTGGGAAAAGGCGCTGGCCCTTAAACCGGAACAACAGGAATGGCGCGCCCAGAAACTTTTGCTCAAACGGCAAATTTGCGACTGGAACTTTCCGGCCACGGCAATCGATACATTGCCGCCGCAGGCCGTCACCGTTTTGACGGATGATCCGGCCGTGCAAAAAACGGCGGCCCAACAATACGCGCAGCAAAAATTCAAGAATATCGCGTCCTTTCCGGCCCCGTCATGGAAGCCCCACAATCGCTTGCGCGTTGGCTATCTTTCATCCGATTTTCACGCGCACGCCACGGCCTATCTGATGGCCGAATTATTCGGCCTGCACGACCGCGAGAAGTTCGAAATCTTTGCCTACAGCTACGGCGCCGACGACCGATCGGCCATGCGCGCGCGCCTGAAAGAGCAAGCCGGACATTTCATCGAACTGAACAAGCTTTCGGCGGAAAAGGCCGCGCGGCGCATTCGCGAGGACGAGATCGACGTTCTGATCGACCTGAAGGGCCATACGCGAGGTTCCCGCCTTGAAATTCTTGCATTCCGCCCCTCGCCCGTTCAGGTTCACTGGCTTGGCTATCCGGGAACGCTTGGCGCGGAGTTTATCGATTATTTTGCGGGCGACGCCGTCACGATCCCGGAAGGGCATGAAAAATATTTCACCGAACGCGTGATCCGGCTTCCCCGTTGTTATCAGATCAACGACAGGCAGCGCACGATAGCCGCCGCCAAGCCGCGCGGAGCTTATGGTTTGCCGGAAAATGCGCTTGTGCTGGCAAGTTTCAACCAGACCTACAAGATCACGCCGGAGATGTTCGCTTTATGGTGCGGGATATTGAAGGAGGTTCCGGAAGCCGTCTTGTGGCTTTATCAATCCAACTCCTGGGCGCCGGATAAACTACGCGATGCGGCGCAAAAAAACGGCGTCGATCCGTCACAACTTATTTTCGCCCAACCGCTTCCGCTCGATCAGCATCTGGCGCGCTATTCACACGTTGATCTGGCGCTGGACACGCACCCCGTGGGCGGCCACACGACGACCAGCGACGCCCTGTGGGCCGGAACGCCCGTCGTCACGTTGATGGGAAAAAGCTTCGTCTCGCGCGTGGCGGCCAGTATCTTGACGGCGGCGGAACTGCCGCAACTCGTGACGTCCTCATTGGAGGAATACGAGAAACTTATCGTCTCTCTTATGCGCGACAAGGAAGCTCTTTCGAACCTCAAACAACGCTTAAAGGCGCGCCGCGGTTTTCTCCCGCTCTTCGACACCCCGCGTTTTGTGAAGGATTGGGAAAGGGTTTTGCAATCAATAGGAGAGTGCTGTCCTGTATCGGAATAGCCGTTTGATTTTTCTCATATTTCATTTGCTTTATGAAAAAACATTCCCCGCCGCCTGAATATCCACAACTTTCGCAAGTTATCCACAGGGCTTTTGTATTAATGTGCTTTGACAAGTGTCTGAAAAATAGTCAGTTTCACATTCCGGTGTTCAGCCGCTTTTCAGACAGTCATCAGTGCGTATCCCCTCTTTTTCCGGCCTGACGCTCCTTCTTGCGTTAGGCTTCGCCCTTCAAGGCTGCACAAATACCTTTCCGCCCGATAAAATCGATCCGGCGGGCGATTTGTCGCGCAAGGATTACCTCGCGTTGCGCGATCGCGGCGAAAAGAAGAAGGAAAAATCCGCCGCAACCGAAGACTCCAATCCGGCAACCGCGGACGGCTTTTTGCCGCCTCCCATTCCCGTCATGCCGGTTTTGCTGGCGCCCGCGCCGCCGCCCGCCACGTCCCTTCCCCGCAAGAACGTCAGCGTGAGCATGACCGAGGACATACCGTTGCGGGACGTTCTGATGGAACTGGGCCGCGAGGGACGCGTCAACCTTGAACTTGATCCGCGCATTCAGGGCGGCATTATTTTTACGGCGCATAATCAGCCGTTTGACGAGGTCATCAAGCGCATTTGCGCGCTGGCCGGACTGCGGCACCGCATAGACGGCGCGTTTATGCGCATCGAACTGGACGAGCCCTATCAACAGACCTATCCGGTCGATTATTTGAGCCTTACGCGCCGCTCGACCAGCGAAGTGACCATCGCCACCAACGTGTTCGACGTCGATGTCACGAGCGCCAACGGCAGCAGCACGGGATCGCGCAACAACGGCAGCGGCAGCGACAACAACTCCGTGGCCAAAATCGCGGGGGCTTCGGACGCCGATTTCTGGAGCGAGCTTGAAAAATCCATGTCGCAGGTTCTCGCCACGTCAAGCCGCGCGCGGCCTCTCCTGAAAGAAGCGGACCCCGCGCCCGGCAACGGCCCCACGCCCGCGAACTTCAGCATCGACAGGCAGGCCGGTCTCGTCACCGTGTTCGGCAACTCCGGGCAGCAGGAGGCAATAAGCCATTACCTCCGGAAACTTCAGCGTAAGGCTACGGCGCAGGTATTGATCGAGGCCCGCATCGTCGAAGTCGAGCTGAACGACGAGTTCCAAAGCGGCATCAACTGGCGGAGCCTGTTCGGCGGCGCTTTCAACGCCGCCGCGCGTTTCGGCACCGTCGGCGCGGGCGCGCCCTTCACCACGGCCACGACAGCCGCCGACGGCGTGTTCACGGCCTCGGTAAACGACAAGGATTTCTCGGGCATTCTCAATCTGGTGCGCACGTTCGGCGCGACGCGCGTATTGTCGTCGCCGCGCCTTACCGTTCTCAACAACCAAACCGCCGTCATGAAAGTGGCGCGCAACGAGGTTTACTTCGTGACCTCGGCCCAGTTCCCGACGACGGTGAGCACGGCGGGCGTTCCCGTTTCCGGCACGCCCGTGTTTTCAAGCACGCCGCGAACGGTTCCCGTCGGCCTCGTCATGACCGTTCAGCCCGCCATCGACGCCGAGAACGGGCGCGTGACCATGACGCTGCGCCCGACGATCTCGCGCGTCGTCGATCAGGTTAACGATCCTTCCATCGGGTTGAATGCCGCGCAGGCCGGGGTCAGCAATCCCGTGCAATCGGTCATTCCCGTTCTGGCCGTGCGCGAAATGGATTCCGTGCTTCAGATCAACTCCGGCGAAGTCGCGATCATGGGCGGCTTGATGCAGGACAGCTCCATCAATACGGATCAGGGCGTTCCGCCGTTCGACGCCTTGCCTGTCGTCGGCAATCTGGCCAAGTCGCGCGACAACAAAGGCGCGACGAGCGAACTTGTCATCCTTTTGCGCGCGACGATCCTCAACAATCCGCAACCGGACGCCGCCGACGCCGACCTTTATCAGCGCTACAACCGCGATCCGCGGCCGTTTCCCTTAACCGACTCGTGATGGAGAATTTCATGCGCCCCATTCGCAAAGCAAATCGCGGCTTCACTCTCGTCGAATTGTCGATCGTTCTCGTCATCATCGGCCTCATCATCGGCGGCGTATTGACGGGCCAGCAGATTATCCAGAACGCGCGCATCACGAACGCCGTGAACGCCATTCAGGCCTATCAGGCGCAGTTTCAGACCTACGCCCAGAACTACGGCGCGCTGCCGGGCGACGATCCCAGCGCCTCGACGCGATTTACCAACGTCAAAATGGGCTCCGGCTCCGGCAGCGTTAACGGCAACGGCG
>JAQUPC010000088.1 GCA_028716765.1 Alphaproteobacteria bacterium
GGCAGCAAGGAGTATTTCGGGTTTGGCTTCCCGTCCGGGCGGCCAAAGTGCGACAGCAGCGCGACGCGCGCGCCCGCCCTGGCCAAATCCAGCAAGGTCGGCAAGGAACGCTCCAGCCGCGTGGCGTCCGTCACGCGCCCGTCCTTCATCGGCACGTTGAAGTCCACGCGGACAAGCACAACCTTGCCCCGGACCTGAAGATCGTCGAGCGTCAGAAATTCCGCCAAGGCGCCATCCTTTCCTGAAGAACCGGTGAAACTGCCGCCATTAAAGTCCAGACGGATGTTTCTGTCCAGCTACCTCGCCGAAGCTTCCCACGCCCTCAACTGTCGGCGTCTTTGTTTATAATCCGGCATGACTTCGCCAAGAGCGCCCCAGAATGCCCGGGCGTGGTTCTTATGCAAAACGTGGCACAATTCGTGCGCGACGACGTAATCGAGCAGAGGAGGAGGGGCCAGAATAAGACGCCAGTTCAGGCGAATGTCGTTCCGGGCGTTGCAGCTTCCCCAGCGCCGCGCGGGGCTTGTGACGATCAGACGGCCAAAGCTTACGCCCAAACGCGCGCTCCAGTAACCGGCCCGTTCCTGAAATTCCCGCCGCGCCTGCTTCTTGTACCAGAGCCGCAATTCCAGCCGCGCTTCTTCACCGAGCAATGCGGAGGAAAGGTCCCGGCCCGAAACGGCCACTTCAAGAACCCCGTTCGCGTACACGCATGAGGATCGGCGCTCCGGCGTTTGCGTTATTTTCAACAGGCAGCTTTCGCCGCGATAGGGCGCAAGGCTCCCGTCTCCCAGTTCTTCCCCCGGCACGACGGAACGCTGTGGCCGCCGGAGCTTTCGTTTGCGGCGAATCCAGCCCATGTGCCGTTGAAGAAAGCTTTCGATTTTCTTTAAGCTCAGCCCTTCGGGGGCGAGGATGCGCAACCCGCCGTCCTGCTCGACCCGCAAGGCCAGCGTGCGCCGCCGACGCTCGCTCCGGCAGACAGTATACGGCACAGAGTCTGATTTGAAGCTTGTTTCCTGCGGCATGTTTTGCGGTTCTTGTTATCCTGACCCCTTGCTTATGCCAAACAGTGTTGTGGTGGCAAAGCCTGAATGTCTCATTAACCTTTTCATAATAATTGATACTCACAATGACCGGGCGTTTTTGTCTTTATGGAGGTCCAGCCCATGCGCATCCGTCTTGTTTTTGCCACCCTTGTTCTGGCGAGTATTTTGTTTCCGGCCGCGGATGCTGCCGCTCAAACTTCTGCTGTCCTTTGCGACCCGCACACCACGGGTTTTACGGGGTCATGTGTAGACTATGGCTGCACTACATCAGGCGAATCAACTATGGACGGCAACAAACAAAATCTTGTTGCTTGTCTTGATAATGGATCGGGAATCCTCGTCTGGAAAGCGATGACGGCTGGCGGGAAAAGTTGCTATACGGATTATGGTTTGCCTGCGGGGCTGCCCGTTGGGAGTTCCTGTGTGGTAAGCGGATTTACTGTAAAGGGTTCCCAAGGCATTTGGGGATACTGTTTCATACATGAAACCACCGCCCCCGCTAAGTACTGGGCAACTTACCGTCCGCCGGGCGGAGGCGGAGGCACCTGTGACGACGGGTTAGTATGGGGCGTACACCTTGGCACTGCGAATATGGGGGAAGCCTATCTTTGTTGCCAAAATTGACATGTCCTCCTAACCCGGAAGATAGGCCTTTCGCTTTTTACGCCACCCCTTGAGCAGCCTTGCAGGCCCAAGAACGCGCCGATGCCGCCGGAAGCCTGCTTTTTTCAAAAGCTTGCTCCTCAAGCCGTTCCCGGCGTAAAATCGGGCCCATGGAGAAAAGCGACAAAAACAAGGATAAAGCGGCCCTGCCGCCCGACATCGCCAAAATGAGCTTTGAAGAGGCGTTGGCCGAGCTGGAAAAGCTCGTCCGGCAGCTTGAAGACGGCAAGGCCAAACTCGACGACGCTATCGGCGCCTACGAGCGCGGCGCTTTGCTGAAACGCCATTGCGAGGCCAAACTGCGCGAGGCGCAGGCCCGCATCGAAAAAATCACCGTCAACGACGGCGGGGGCTTGAGTTTGGCCCCCCTTAACGTCTAGTCTCCCTTCCTTCCTTAACCCGAGCTTTCCCGCCCCTCCATGCCCTCAGTCAGCCCGTCTCTCGCCGCCGCGATGGCGAACGCCGCTTCGGCCGTCAATGAAACGCTGGAGCGCCTCCTGCCCCGATCCGATTTCGGCGAGCGCAAGCTGTTCGACGCCATGCGCTACAGCGCGCTCGACGGCGGCAAGCGGCTCAGGCCGTTTCTGGTCATGAATTCGGCAAGCCTGTTCGGCGTCAATGAAAGCTGCGCGTTGCGCGCAGCGGTGGCCGTGGAGTGCGTGCATTGCTATTCACTGATCCACGACGACCTGCCCGCGATGGACAACGCCGACCTGCGCCGCGGCAAGCCGACCGTCCACAAAAAATACGACGAGGCCACGGCGATTCTGGCAGGCGACGCGCTTTTGACCCTGGCGTTTGAAATTCTGGCCGACCCGCGCACGCACGAAGACCCCAAGGTGCGTTGCAACCTCGTGACGGCGCTGGCCAAAGCTTCGGGCGCGAACGGCATGGTGGGCGGGCAAATGCTCGACCTCGTCGCCGAAACGGCGGAACTCGATATCGGCGCGATCACGCGTCTGCAACGCATGAAGACGGGCGAGTTGATCGCCTTTTCGACGGAAGCGGGCGGCATTCTCGGCAAGGCCTCGCCGCAGCATCTGGGCGCTTTGCGCGCTTTCGCGCACGATCTCGGCCTTGCGTTCCAGATCATCGACGACCTGCTCGACGCCGAGGGCACGGAGGCCGAGACCGGCAAATCCGTTGGCCGCGACGCGGGCGCGGGCAAGGCGACGTTCGTCACGATCCTCGGCCTCGAGCGCGCGCGCCAGCAGGCCCGGTTGCTTACCGAACAGGCCATCGGGCACCTGAGCGTTTTCGACGGACGCGCCAAAAACCTCGAAGACGTGGCGCGCTTCGTGGTGGAGCGGAAAACGTGAGATCCAACCCGTTCTAGGGTTCGCACCCGCAGGCTTTGCTCTTCTTTAAGCGATTGAAAACTTCCGTCGCGGCTTTGCGCGCTTCCGGCGTATCGCCGGACAGCAGGCTTTTCATGGCATCCCTTAGTTCCGTCAGTAAAGCGTCGTTCGCTTTTACGGAATGAACGGAAAAATAATAAAAATCCGGGTTGCTGGTTTTGTATTCCCCGCGGCCAATGCACCCCTTCCCTTTGGCGGGGTTGTTGTCGAACTTGTCGCACAGGATCCAGTAACGCAACGGCCGGCCGGCAGAGTCCTTGTTCGGCGCGAAGTTCAATATTTCGGTTTTCACCTGCAAAAGATCGCCGCTGATGGCGCCCGGGGCGTCATAACGGACTTTATAGCCCGATCCCTCCAGCCACACGGATCGCGCGGCGGGGAAAACGGATATTTCCGGAACGTCCGCCCCCCGGCCGCTTGCAGGGCCGCCAAAAATCAAAGCCGTCATCAAAAAAAGACTATAAAGTTTATGGCGCATGAATATCCTCCGTCACGGAACTTACAATAAACAATCTGGCAGCTTTAACAACTCGGCCGGAAACGTGGTTAACGATGGTTTGAAAAAGAAAAGTTTCTAAAACCCGGGAAAGGCCAGAGTGTTGTGCTGGCAGGGAACGCATCGCGGCCCGATTTCAACGCCATGGCGTCTGGCGATTTTCCCGGCCCGTCTCCATAGCACTGCCAAAAAAGAAGCCGATGGCGCCGGATGACCGGCAAGAAGGGTTCCGGGCGCGGGCCTGAAGGGGCTGAGCACGGGATCGCAGCCTCTTTCCGCAAGCCACCTCACGCCCGCCAGCGTCGCTTCGGGGGGCTCGACGCCCGTGACGAGAAGCGAGCGCACACGGCCCTTGCCACCCGTAAGTTCAACGGCCCTTTCGATGGCGCGGCCATAAACCGGAAGCCCGATCCTGTTTTTTTCCGGTATAAACGCCCGGCCCCGTTCGCCAAAAAACTCGATGTTGATGGCAAGGCCAAAAACGCCCCGGCCGACCAGCCTGTCAACGAACAGCGGGTCTTCGGGCCGCGGCGTCATCATGACATCGACCGGCACCGGCGACGTGCGGAGCAAAAGCTCGCAAGCGGCATCGAGGAAAGGCTGGTCGCGGCGCGCGGGCGTTCCCCCGCTTATGAAGGCATGCGCGGCGGGCAAGTCCGGATCGCCGAGAGCGCTCAGAAGCCCTTGCAAAAGGATTTCATGTTCGTTGAGCCCGTAAGGCTCGGAAGGAATGTTGCAAAAGCCGCAACGGAAAGCGCATCCGCTCACGGGAGACAGCCGGACCCGGTCGGCATGGGTCATCACAATCCGGTTGCCCGGCGCCGCTTTATTTCTCTTTGCATAGGCCGGAACCGGAAGAACGTCGACGGGATGGTCCTCGACAAAGCCGATGCGTCTTAAAACAAAACCGCTCCCGTCGTGGTCGATTTTGAACCGGGCGTTTTTGGCAAAAGGATCGGCAAAAGGCGCGTTGACGTACCCTGCGCCTTCCAGCCGAAACGTCACGCCGGACGTCGTCGGCAACGAAGATAGCGTCAGCGGCCTGCCCAAACGGATAAAGACGGCCGCCGCGCGTCCGGAAATCTTCACGCCGGAGGCGAGACATTCGATTTTTGCCAACCGCTCTTTGGATAAAAAGGGCACTTTTCCATCCTTCCAAAAGGCGCGGCGCGCCGCCTACCCTGCTTTGGGAATGATGCTCTCCCCTTGCGGCGGCAGGCCGCCGAGAGCGCGCAAAACGCGGATGCGGTCCGCCATCGGCGGATGCGTGTCGAAAAGGCCGAAAAGGGAAGGCGGGTTTTCGATGAACATCTGCTGCGCCTCGGGCGGCACGTTCGGCACATTGGGATTGCCGGAAATTTTCTCCAGCGCCGCGATGAGCGCTTCGGGATTTTTGGTCAGCTCCACCGACCCGGCGTCGGCGAGATATTCGCGGCGCCGCGAAAGCGCGAACCGCAGCACGAGCGCCAGCGCGTACCCTAGGGCCAGCATGACGGAAGCAAGGAGCATCAGCACAAAGGCGCCCTTGCCGCCTTCGCGCTCGCGGTTGCGCCCGTAACTGGCGACGCGCAAGCTGCGCCAGAGCATCTGGGCGAGGAACGAAAGCATGCCCGTGAAAACGATCGTGATGACCAAAAGCCGCACATCGCGATTCATGATATGCGTCAACTCATGCGCCAGCACGGCTTCCATCTCGGCGTCGTCAAGGCGCTCCAGAAGGCCGCGCGTCACGGTTACGCTGTAGCTGCCCTCGTCCATGCCGCTCGCGTAGGCGTTCAACCCGCCGGTATCGATGATATACAGCTTCGGCGTTTTCAGGCCGCGCGAGATGCACAGATTTTCAAGCAGGTTGTAAAGCCGGGACGCGTCGCGGCGCTCCACCGGCCTTGCGCCCGTCGCCGCGCGGATCATCGCGTCGTTAAAAAGATAGCCGAGCAACGTCCAAACGAGCGCGGCGCCCATCATAATGGGCCAATAATCCCAGACGCCCGCTACCGCCATCTGCCAGGGCGTCAGGCCGGAGACGTTCAGGCCGAGGGTTTGAAGAACATCGGGATGAACCGTGCCGTCCGGCTGGACGTAAAGGAGCCCGGCCAATCCGAAAAAACCGCCCAACAATCCCAGCAGTAAAAGGGGAAGCGCCAAAAGCAACAGCGCCGATTTGATATTGTTGTTCCAGCGGTACGAAGAAAGGCCGAGCGCGGAAGGCATGGTGCGCCCTTAATTGCGCGCGCGGGAAAGCTGGAAATTCTCGATGCCTTGCAGCAAAGGCAGCTTTTGCGCCAGATCGGCCAACGGCGTGGCAACGCCTTTGCCGAGCGAAACGGCGACGAAGCTCCATTCAGCCTGACCTTCGTGATGATTGATCGCAAGGGTGCCGCTTGCGATTTCATAGCCGTGATCGAGGTTGAACTGCCTCACGGTTTCCTTGTTCGGCATAAATCCTTTTTTGAAGATCAACACGACGGAAACCGGCTGGCGCGTCGGCAGCATCGAGGCCGCCCACGCGCCCCACATCATGAACCCCATCGACAAAAGGGTCAGCACGATGGCGGCGGCATAGAGCCCGAGCCCCGCAAGTATGCCGATGGCCGCCGCCGCCCAGATGGACGCCGCCGTGGTCAGCCCGCTGATCCTGAGCCCGTCCTGCATGATGATTCCGGCGCCCAGAAAACCGATGCCGGTGACGATGCCCTGAACGGTGCGGGTGGGATCGATAGGCCCAAGCCCGGCAAGTTGCCCCCCGAACCAAAGCCCCGGCGAACAGGAAACCGCCGTCAGCCCGGCGGACACCATGCATACGAGGCCGTAGGTGCGCATACCCGCGGCGCGGCCGTGGTAAAAGCGCTCGTACCCGAACACGATGCCCAGCACGAGAGCAACAAGCATGTGAAGCACAACGGCGCCTTCGGTAACGCCATTTCCGGCGATCCAGTGCGGCAAAAGGGATTGAAGGGTAGGTGCGTCCATAAAAACCTCTTTACCAGCCGCCTGAGAAAAAGCCGATTTTCCGTTTTAGAACAAAAGCGGAGGTTGAAAAAAACAACCCTTTCGTTCTTAACAGAAGGATGGGCAAAGGCAACGAAAGATGCAATGGGCAGGACGAAGGGGCGTTGTTTGTGATCGTAACCTGTTGTTAACGGGGCACCCAACCGGTTGTTCCGGCGGAATTTATATAATCAATTTCGAAAAATTGGTCCTTGCCGGCCTGAAAGTATTGTTTTTTGTTTCGCATATGTGCGGCGTTAACTTAACCTGCAATTAGGGCTTACGCGATATAGTCAGGGCCCATGGTTTTTGACAAAAAGCGAATAATGAAAACGGGTTCTTTGTAACGCTATAACGATGACGGAAAGATTGGCCCATGACCCATTGTGACATAGGCAACAAGCTTCGCAACAGACCCACGATCAAATGCGGCGATGGCCACCCGACCCTGCTTATCGGCAGCGTCGGCACATCACAAGCAACGGATTCATTGGAAACGGAAATCGCCAAGACGAACAGGGCCGTTGCTTTAGGCGTTCACGTCGTAACCGACCATAGTTTTTATGGCGATCTGGCGCCGTATCATAAAGCGCTCGTTGAAAATGTTGACGCCGGCATATCGACGGTGGCCTGTTATGAATTTGCCGCCCGGCACGGAGGAAAAACCGGCCAGGACTTTTGCCAAGAAGGCGGCCGTTTGGCCATCGATCTCCTCAGGGAACAGGCCGAGCGGGGAATCGACATGATCACCGTTCACGCGCCCGTCCTGAAGCGGCATCTTCCGATGGTGGCGCGCGCAGAGCGGCTTATCCCGACGACCAGCAAAGGCGGGGGGATACTCGCGCGCTATATGAGCCGCACGGGTCAGGAAAACCCCTATTATGTCCATTACGACGAAATTCTGGATGTCTTCAAAACCTATAACGTCACCATGTCCCTAGGCACGGCTTTTCGCCCCGCCTCGGTCTGCGACACATGGGATGATTTGCTGACGGAAGAGCTGACGGTCATGGGCGAACTGGTGCACCGCGCCCAAACGGCTGGTGTGTCCGTTATGATCGAGGGCATCGGCCACGCCACGATCGGCAATATACCGAAGCATGTCCAGCTTGCAAAATCGCTTTGCTACAACGCGCCTTACCGGGTGCTGCCGATGGCAACCGATATCGCGCTTGGCTACGATCATATATCGGCGGCTATAGCCACCGCCGCGGCGGTGGCTGCCGGCGCCAACGCGATTTTATGCGTGAGCCGGTCGGAGCATATCGGCTTGCCAAGCGAGGCCGATCTGGAAGAGGCGATCATCACGGGCAAAATCGCCGTTCATTGCGGCGAGATATCGTTGCCGGGCGCCGACCTTTCAAAAGACCGGCAAATGTCCCTGACGCGCTGGAAAAAGGGTTGCAAAGGCGATTGGAACGCCGCCGTTTGTCCTGAAAACGCGCGCGAGGCCCTTAAAAAACACGGACGTCTCGACGACCCGTGCGTGCAATGCTCCATGTGCGGCATATATTGCGGCATTATGGCGGGCAACATGACAAGCAAGGGACGATAGACTTGCAAAACAAGGATCCGTTGAACCGCCTTGCCGCCATGACCGCGGCTCACGAAGAAAAAATGGAACGCAGTTTTTCGCTCGTTCCGAGCGAAAATTCCCTTTCGCCGCTGGCGAGGCTGTTCTTTCTCTCCGATATGTATTCCCGGTACTATTTCGACGATGACAGGCTGTGGGGCAACTGGGCCTTTCCGGGCGGAAAAAACATCGGCCAGATTCAGGAAGAGATTGTGTTGCCCGCCTTGCGGCGCTTGTCCGGCGCGGAATTTATTAACATCAAGCCCATTTCCGGCCTCAGCGGCATGATGGCGGCCATGTCGGCTTATGCCGGGGTTGGCAGCAGAATGTTGTGCGTGCCGGGCTCTCTCGGGGGCCATGCCTCGACACAGTTCGTTGCGGAGCGCCTCGGACTTGCCGTCGATTTTCTTCCCCCGAAAGGCCTGTTTGATTTCGATGAAGGCGAACTCATAAAGCTTCTTTCCGGAAACGATGTTGCGCTTATCTATATCGATCAGGCCAATGTTTTGTTCCCGCTGGATATTTCAAAAATCCGGCGCTGCCTGAAAGAAGCGGGGTCGAATGCGCGCCTCCATGTGGATTCCAGCCATCTTAACGGCCTGATTTTCGGGGGCGTTCTGGAAAATCCCTTGCTTGCAAGCGCCGATTCCTTCGGCGGATCGTTGCACAAAAGTTTCCCCGGGCCTCACAAGGCGTTTTTTGCAACAAACGACAAAACAATTTACGAATCTTTCGCCAACAATGCCGCCCATCTCATCAGCCATCATCATGCCGCCGATGTTTTGGCGCTTGCCGTCGCTCTTCTCGAGTTCGAGCGTTGCGACGGCGCCGGATATGCCCGAAGCACCGTCAGCAACGCCCAGGCCTTTGCTGGAGTTTTACACGAGGAAGG
>JAQUPC010000089.1 GCA_028716765.1 Alphaproteobacteria bacterium
AAAATTCGCCCAAACGCATGCGCGGCAGCGAGATGGACGACGTCATTTTCGCCGGCACAGCCTTGCGCCCGTCGCGCAACCTTGCCGAAGCCCTGCTGGAACTCGACAACACGAACCGTTCGGCAACCGCCGAGTACAACGGCGAGGACGAACTGATCGTTTCCCGCCGGATCGAGCGCGGCGGCGGATCGGACTATCGCATCAACGGCAAGCCGGTGCGCCAGCGCGACGTGCATCTCCTGTTTGCCGATCAGGCGACGGGGTCGCATTCCACAAGCATCGTCGGACAGGGCCAGATCGACGCCCTTATCCGCGCCAAACCGCAGGACCGGCGCCAGATTCTCGAAGAAGCTTCCGGCACCACCGGGCTTCATGCGCGGCGTCACGAAGCGGAACTTAAGCTTAAGGCCGCCGAACAGAACCTGACGCGCGTCGACGACGTCCTGAAAACGCTGGACGTGCAGTTGCGCAGCCTGAAACAACAGGTGCGTCAGGCTTCGCGTTATCGCAATCTGGCCGAGCATATCCGCCGTACCGAAGCGGCGCTTTTGCACCTGCGCTGGATCGAAGCGGAAGAGAACGCCGCCAGGACGCGCGACGCCTTGCAGGCCGCCGAACAAAACGTCAACGATCTTCTTGCCGTCGTGACGCGGGGCAACACCACGCGGACCGGGATTGCCGCCGAATTGCCGGGCCTGCGCCAGACCGAAGCGGCGGCGGCGGCCATCGTACAAAAACTGACCCTTAAACGCGAACAGATCGAAGCCGAGATGCGCCGCGTCGACGGCGAAATTCAGGCCGAAGAGCATCGCCTTTCCCAGGCCCGCAGCGATTATGAGCGCGAACAGGCTCACCACAGCGACGGCGAAAGCGCCGTGACCCGGCTTGCGGCCGAGCAAGCGCAACTCGCCGCCCGAGCGGCGGAAATCGCTTCCGGCTTGCCGGAAGCGCATGCGGCTCTGACATCGACCACGGCCGAAGTCGAGGCGATGGACGCCGTCCTTGCGTCCTTGACGGAAACCGCGGCTTCGGTCGAAGCGAAAGAGCAGGCCTTAAGGCAGGAAATCGAGGCTCTTGCCAAACGCCGCGCCGAACTCACGGACCGCCGCGCCGGGATCGACGAACAACGCATGGCCTTGGCCGCCGGGATAGCTGCGCGGCCTGATTTGTCGCAAGCCAGAGATGTTGTGGAAGCGTGCGAAAAAAACCTCGCCCATCGCCAAACGCAAGCCCACGATGCCGAACAGGCCCGCCACGAAGCCGAGCGGGCCTTGCAGGCGCAGCGTGAAAAGACGCAGGAAGCGCAGGCGAAGCATACGAAGATGAAAGCGGAGGCCGACGCCATTTCCGCCGTGCTCCAGCAGCACAGCAACGCCGAACAGGTCATTAATCTCATTACCGTAACGCCGGGGCTTGAAAACGCCCTGGCCGTGGCTCTCGGCGAAGCGTTGACGGCGGCGCTCGATCCGCAAGCTGCCCAGCACTGGCGCACGCTGCCGCCTCTCGAAAACGCCGCGCCGCTCCCCGCCGGAACGGTGGCGTTGAGCCGTCATATACAGGCTCCGCCCGCGCTTGCACGTAGCCTATCCCAGATCGGCCTCATCGACAGTCATGCCGAAGGCGAAGCCGCCTCCGCCGCGCTCTTGCCGGGGCAAATACTCGTAAGCCGCGAAGGATGGGCCTGGCGTTGGGACGGGTTCACCGTCACCCCGGAAGCGAAAACCGCCACGGCGCTGCGCTTGCAGCAACGCAACCGCCTCGCCGCCCTGCAAGACGAAATCGCCGACGCGGAATCCGGCATGCGGAATGCCGAAGCCGCGCTTGAGGAAGCGGCTGCGCTTTTCCGAAACTGTCAAGCGCTCGATCAGGAAACGCGCCTTTCGGTGCAAATGGCGTTCGAAGCCCTTAACGGGGCGCGCAACAAGCTGGCCGCGCAGGAGCGCGAAGCCGCCGCCGCCGATGCCCGGCTTTCGACGCTCAGCGACAACCTGCGGCATATCACGGCGGATATCGCCCAACTGCGCCTCCGCGCCGATGCCGTAGAAGAAGAGCGCGCGGCGTTGCCCGCCACGGAAGATTTGCGCGCCGCTATTGCCGTCAAGCGCGCCGGTCTTGCGGACATGCGCGGCACGCTCACAAAACAGCAGGGCGAACACGGCCGTTTGCTTCATGAACAGCAAAGCTGCGCCGAACGCCGGCAGACGATCGCCGAAGAGCAAAAGGCCTGGCAGGAACGCATGGCCAACGCCGCTACGCAATCCCGCGCGCTGGCCGAACGCATCGCGGCGCTCGAGGATCATCTCGCCCGGTTGCGCGCCAGGCCGGACGAACTCAAGGCCGCGCATAGCGGAATGTTAAGCGAACTTGGCGAGGCCGAAGCCAGACGGCGCGAAGCGGCGGACGCCCTTATCGCCGCCGAGCAACGCCTAAGCGTAACGGAACACCAGCTTAAGCAGGACGAAGCCGCGCTTGGCGCGGCTCGCGAGGAACGCGTGCGGGCCGAAGCCGCCGTCCAGGCCGCGCAGGACCATTTCACGACGCTGCGCGAACGCATGGCGGAAAAGATCAACTCGACGCCGGAGGAATTGCGCGGCATCGCCGGCCTCGACGACGGTGAAAGCTGGCCCAGCGTCTTCGAACTTGAGCAAACGCTGGGGCGCTATTTGCGCGAACGCGACAACATGGGCCCGGTCAACCTCCGCGCCGACGTCGAAGCCGACGCCGTTCAGGCGAACATCGACAAGCTGCAAAGCGAAAAGGACGACCTTGCGGGCGCTATCGCAAAATTGCGGCAGGGGATCGCGCAACTGAACCGCGAGGCGCGCGAACGGCTGCAGGCCGCGTTCAGTCAGGTCAACGAGCGGTTTGAGGTTCTGTTCAAGCGCCTGTTCGGCGGCGGACGCGCGCACCTTGAATTGATCGACAACGAAGACCCGATGAACGCGGGTCTCGAGATTTTCGCAAGCCCTCCGGGCAAGAAACAGCAGATCCTGTCGCTTCTTTCCGGCGGCGAAAGGACGCTCACGGCGCTGGCCCTGCTCTTCGCCGTGTTCCAGACGAACCCCTCGCCCATCTGCGTGCTGGACGAGGCCGAGGCCGCGCTCGACGAAAGCAACATCGACCGCTTCTGCGCGCTCATCAAGGATATCGCAAAGGAAACCGGCACGCGCTTCCTGATCGTAACGCACCAGCGGCTCACGATGGCGCATATGGACCGGCTCTACGGCGTTACGATGAGCGAAAAAGGCGTGTCGCGGCTTGTTTCCGTCGACCTTGAGGGGGCCGTCGCGTTGCGCGACGGCGAATTGCCGGAGCCCGTGTCGGCGACCGAAGAATCCCTTGCCGCCGTTCAGGCGGCGTGACAGCCTTCCCGCCATACGACGTTTGGGAATTTCGCAGGTAACGCAATGCCCATGACCTTACTTCAATGGAACGAGGACATGAGCGTCGGCATCGCCGCTCTTGATGACGAGCACAAAAGGCTCTTTGCGTTGTTCCATGAAATCCACAACGCCATTCAGGAAAATCACGGACCCGGCGTTCTGAATAAAATCGTAAAAGGTTTAATCGCATATACGCTCACGCATTTCAGGCACGAGGAAGACCTGTTCGCGCAGACGGGGTATCCCGGCGCCGCGGCCCATCAAAAAGAGCATCAGGAATTGTCGCGGCGGGTTCACGACATTCAGGCCAAATGCCGGTTTGGTCCCACGCCGGAACTCGCGCGCGAAGTTTTCGGCTTCCTGCAATTCTGGCTGTCGTCACACGTCCTGCAAAGCGACAAGAAATTCGGCCCTTACCTGAACAGTAAAGGCATCCACTGATAATAATCAGCCTTCCCGGACCTTGTGCAGGAACGTTTCAACCTCGCTGCGCAAACGCTCCGACTGTTGCGAAAGTTCGTTCGACGCCTGCAGAACTTCCTCGGCGGCGGCGCGTGAATCCGTAGCCACCTGCGTTACCTTAATGATGCTGTTCGAGACTTCGTTCGTCCCGGTCGAGGCTTGCTGAACGTTGTTCGAGATTTCCCTCGTTGCCGACGACTGTTGCTGAACGGCGTTGGCGATCACGCTCGTGATTTCGTTGATTTTTTCAATCGTCGCGCCGATTTTATGAATGGCGCTCACGGCTTCGGCCGACACGTTTTGCACGGTGATGATTTTGCCGGAAATCTCCTCGGTTGCCCGCGCCGTCTGATTGGCCAGATTCTTCACCTCGCTCGCCACCACGGCAAAGCCCTTTCCGGCTTCGCCCGCGCGCGCGGCCTCGATCGTCGCGTTGAGCGCCAGCAAGTTCGTCTGTTCGGCGATATCCTGAATAAGCTTCACCACGTCGCCGATCTGGGCCGCGGCTTCGGATAGCGTGGCGACCGTACCATTCGTATGCCTGACCTCATCGACGGCGACCTGCGCGACTTGCGAGGATTCCAGAACCTGACGGTCTATCTCGCTAATGGACGCCGAAAGTTCTTCGGCGGCCGAAGCCACGGTCTGAACGCTGGCGGAGGCTTCCTCGGTCGCTGACGCCACGGTCGACGACTGAATGCTGACCTGATCGGCCATATCCGTCAGATGCCTTGCGTTGGCCTGCATCTGAACGGTCGACGAAGCCACCATATTCACGATCTGACCGACGCTTTGCTCAAAATCGCCGGCCATTTTTTGCATAAGACTCCGGCGCTCCTCTTCGGCGCGCTTTTTGTTCTCCTCGCGTTCGGTCTCCATGCGATGTTTCGCGACGGCGTTTTCCTTAAACACCTTCACGGTGCGGGCCATATCGCCGACCTCGTCCTTGCGCGCAAGTCCGAATACTTCGACGTTCGTATCGCCCTCGGCAAGCTTATCCATAACGCCGATCATGCCGGCAACGGGCTTTGTGATCGAACGGCTGATGATCCAGGCAAGGCCGTTGCCCAAAACAAGGCCCAAAATGTTCAGGATAATGGCCAGCTTCCATCCGTTTTCATATTCACCTTCAGCTTTATTATATTCTGCCTTGGCATCGCGCATTTGAACGCCGATCAAGTCGCGCATGGTCTGGTTCGCGGCCGTAAACACGGGGTTCAAGTCTTTTGTGAAGATTTTCGAGGCTTCGGCCTTATCGCCTCCTTGCATCAAAGACATGATCTTTTCGCGTATGTCTTCGTATGCCTTGTAGCGATCCGCAAATTTATCGGCTATCCCCTTTTCCTCCGCGGATAAAGGGCTTGCAAGAAATGTGGCCCATTCGTCATCGGCTTCTTTATCGAGCTGTTCCACATCGGCCAACGTTCGTTTCATGGCGGCCGGATCGTCCATTCCGATGATGACGATATCAATGATGCGCCGCCTGATGCGATGCATGGAGTCGAGAACGTGCGCAAGACGGCCGAGGCTGACGGTCTGGTTTTCATAAACGGCTTTCATGCCGTCCTTGATCCGCCCCATGCTTTGCACCCCGCAAACATTCAGCGAGATGAGGAAAAACGCCATCAAGATCGAGACGATGTTAAGACGATAGCTGATGCGGATATTAGCGAACATCGCGCCTCTTTTGGGATCAAGGCCGCACGCATGGAATGCATAACGGCGCATTCAGATTGAAGAGAATCAAGCCTGCCCAGAAATGATGGCCATAAATAGTAAACAGAAAATTAACCATGGATATGGCAGGAAATCCCGGCCACGGACGCCTGCAATCGCGCCTGTTTTCTGCGCCTTACATGCCCCGTGTCCCATGAAACGAAGTGCTGAAAACCGCCTTAGTTCTTCAGCGGCTTGCCGGTGTTCAGCATATGCTCGATGCGCGCGGCGGATTCAGGCGTACGTATCAGGCGCATGAACTCGCGGCATTCAAGCTCCATAAGCTGTTCCTCGCCGAGCGGTCCGGCGGGATTGTCGCCGCCGCACAAAACGGCGCCCAGCGCTTTCCAGATCGTCTCGTCGTGCGGCGATACTTTGCCGCCCTGCCTGGCCGTTTCAATGACCAGATCGAGCGCGGAACGCCCCGCGGCGCCCGGCAGGTGGAACTGCCAGACTTCGGGCGGATGGTAATCCCGCGCCAGATGAAGCACCTTATCCTTGGCGTCGTAAAGCAGCCTGTCCTTGTTGATCGTGATGCCGTCGGTCGGGCGCAGATACTGCAAATCCATCGCATCCGCCGCCGTCTTCGATACTTTCGCCGCGCTGATCGTCTCGAACGCCTGATTGACGGCGGGTTTCGTGTTGCCGGAACGATCCCTGGCATCGTACGCGCGTCCGAGCATCTGCGTGCACCCGCCCCATCCCGGTATCAAGCCGACGTTGGCTTCGACCAACCCCAGATAGGCTTCGGTATAGGCCTGAACCGCCGCGCAGTGCAGCGTGATCTCGCACCCTCCCCCGAGCGCCATGCCCATCGGCGCGGCCACAACCGGGAACGGCGCGAAGCGCAGCGCATGATAGGCGGCCTGGCCTTGCTTGATGATGCCTTCGATGGCGGCCCATTTGGCGTTCTTTATGCAATCCAGAAAGAAGCCGATGTTCGCGCCAACGGAGAAATTCGTCCCTTCGTTGTAGATCACGAGACCTTTGAAGGCGCCCCGGCCGTCGCCGATGACGTTCCTCGTCTTGTCGAGCAAGGTCAAAATGTCGGCGTCGATCGCGTTGGCCTTGGACGTGAACTCGAAGCACAACACGCCGTCGCCGATATTCCACACGGCCGCCGATGCGTTCGACAACATGGGCTTGCCGGCAAGTTTGACGTCGGAGAGCAGCAAGACGCCCTGAGGACGCTTGACCGGCTCGTAAGATCCTTCAAGCGCAAGAAACTCGAGCTTGCCTTCGGCGCGGTAGAACGACTTGTCCGCCGCCTTGCGCAGAAGTTCCGGCACCGGACGGTTTTCCTTGATCAGGCGTTGCATCATCCACCCGGCGCCGAGCTGGTCGATCAACTCGAACGGCCCCCACTGCCAGTTGTAGCCAAGGCGCATTGCTTCATCGACAGCCGTAATATCGGCCACCGTCGCCGGAACGAGCTGGAACGCGTACGACAGGGTCTCGGACAACACACGCCACGCGAAATTGCCGATCTTGTCCTGCGTGTCGCACAGCGCCCGAAGATTCTTGCCCGCCGCCGCCACAACCGGATTGTTCGAGTCTTGCGAAGGCGCGTATTCGCCGGTTTTCAGGTTGAGAGATTCCTTGACCTTGCCTTTTTCGGTTTTCGCGAAGCGGTAGAATCCGCCCTTGCCCTTGCGGCCCGTGTAGCCGTCGGCGATCATCTTCTGGAAGAGCGGCGGCTCGTGATAGATGACGCTGTAAGGATCGTTGGCGGGCAACGTGCCCACAAGGCTCTTGCCTATGAGAAGCATAAGATCGATGCCGATGAGATCGAGAAGACCGAACACGCCGGTTTTAGGAATGCCCATCGGCTTGCCGCACACTTCGTCGGCTTCCTCGACCGTCAGATCAAGATCGATCGCCGCGTTGACGGCGGACTGAAGCCAGAACATGCCGAGGCGGTTGGCGATAAAGCCCGGTGTGTCGTGGCACGGGATTACGCCCTTGCCCAGCCGGGTATCGCAGAAATGGCGCATCTTCTCGGCGGCGTCGGGCCGTGTTTTGGGGCCGGTGACGAGTTCGAGCAGGCGCATGTAGCGCAGCGGGTTGAAGAAGTGCGTGATCAGAAAGTCTTTCGCAAACACGTCCGATTGGCCTTTGATTAGAACGCTAAGCGGAATGGTGGATGTGTTGGAGGAAACGATCGAGTCCATTTTGCGGACGCCGTCGATCTTTTTATAAAGATCGCTTTTCACCTGCGGATTTTCGAGAACGGCCTCGACGATCCAGTCGGCGTCGCGAAGCTTGCCCAGATCGTCTTCCAGATTGCCGGGCGTAATCAGTTTGGCGTTGCCGGGGTGCATGAACGTCGAAGGCTCGGCCGCCTTAAGCTTCTCAAGAGCGCCTTTGGCCAGAGCGCTCCGGTCGGCCGCGTCTTTCGGGACGATGTCGAGCAGCAAAACGGGCACACCGGCGTTCGTGATATGGGCGGCGATCTGGCTGCCCATAACGCCGGAACCGATCACGGCGACTTGCTTAACGTCCATAGACATGTAACGACCTCCTGAAGACCCGGAATTGCACGACGCGTATGGGGCAGAACCGGTGAACAAAGAGTTAAGTCAAAGGCGGGACGTACAGTTAGGCACAAATTTGTTGCCTTTCATAGCCTTCGCTCTAGTGTAAGCAAAACAATGAACAAACGCGAGAATCGATATGAAAGATTTTAAAGTAGCTATTGTCGGCGCCACGGGCGCCGTTGGTCAGGAAATCCTTAAAACGCTGGCCGAACGCGAATTTCCCGTAAGCGAGGCCTTTGCGCTGGCTTCCAGCAAGTCGGCCGGAGGCGAAGTCAGCTTCGGCGAAAATCAGGTGCTCAAGGTTCAAGACCTTGCCAAGTTCGATTTCAAGGGCGTCGATATCTGCCTGTCCTCGGCGGGCGCCAAGATCTCGGCCGATTTCGCGCCGCGCGCGGCGGCGGAGGGTTGCGTCGTCATCGACAACACGTCGCAGTTCCGCATGGACCCCGACGTGCCACTGGTCGTGCCTGAAGTGAATCCGCAAGCCCTTGCCGATTATAAAAGACGCAACATCATCGCCAACCCCAATTGCTCGACGATTCAGATGGTGGTGGCCCTGAAGCCGCTGCACGATCTTGCGAAAATCCGCCGCATTGTCGTGTCGACCTATCAGGCCGTTTCGGGCGCGGGGCGTGAGGCTATGGACGAGCTGTTCAGGCAAACGCGCGCTGTTTTTGTGAATGACGCGATCGTGAAAGAAGTCTTTCACAAGCAAATCGCCTTCAACGTCATTCCGCAAATCGACGTGTTCATGGACGACGCCTCGACAAAGGAAGAATGGAAAATGGTGGTTGAGACCAAGAAAATCCTCGACCCCAAGATCAAGGTGACGGCGACCTGCGTGCGCGTGCCCGTGTTTATCGGCCATTCCGAAGCGGTGAAC
>JAQUPC010000090.1 GCA_028716765.1 Alphaproteobacteria bacterium
CGGCTATCAGCCCGCTTACCTTTCCCGTGTTGGAATCCTTTGCGATAAAAGGCGGTAAAACGATAAATCCGCACCGCAGAACCCCCGTCCGTTTGGCTTGCTCAAGCCGGGTTTCTTTAACGTCTTTGCCAGCCTTCCTTCCTAAAGAGGATCCGTTGACGTAATAAGCGACTCCGGAAGCTAAAACGACACTCAGGAGAATGACAAACAGGGCATGCCCGAATTTCATGGCGTTATTTCTCTTTCTTCCTGATAAGGCTTGGCCACACGGATGAATTCCACCGGACTATCGTACTTTTTGAACGTTTTGTCGATGAACCCGCTGTCGTGCAGGTAGGCCAGCGTCGTGTCGATCATGGCCTTGAGCGCGGGCTCGTTCGCGGGAACGGGCATGCCCGCCGCGATCATGCGCAGAGACCCGCCCTTCGCGGAGCGCAAAACGCCGGGGTTGGCGGCCTCATAGGTGGTGAAGGAGTGCGGGTCCATGGGAACGGCATCGGCTTTGTTCGTCGCCACCATCATGAACAAATCCATGCTGTTCGAGAGCTGGGGCAGGGAAACCTGTTTGGCCAAAGGAAATTGTTCGCTCGCGGCGATGGCGGAAAACTGGCCGTCCATGGCGGCGATCCTGACGCCGGGTTGGTTGACGCGCTCGAAATGATTGTCGAAGCGCGCGTCGCCCTTCCGCACGTACAGATTGATCGAATGATAAAACAGCGGCCGGGTAAACGCGGCTTCGCGCGCGCGGCCCGGCGCGTTGGCCACGGCAAAACAAAGCATGTCGAAGCGGCCCGTGGCGAGGTCTTGCAGCATATGGTCGGTGGAGGCTTCCCCGGCCCATTCGATTTTCAGCTTCAACTGGCGCCCTATTTCTTCGGTCAGTTCATAAAACGGGCCGCCGATTTTTCCGGTGTTGTGATCCCTTGTCTGGAACGGCGGCCACACGATGTAGCCGCATCGCAGCATTCCGGTGCGCTTGATCTGCTCCAGCCGCGTTTCCTTCGGCCGTTCCGGAGAAGGCCCTATGTCCGAAAGCGCCGCGCCGGTGGTATGCGCCGCGGTTGCGGACAACGCGGCGGAGACAAGAAAGGTCAGAAAAAGCGAAGAGGTTTTCATGGCGCGTCCTCCTGTCCTCAGCCGTTTTCCATGCGCATCAGGCACGGTTCTTCGCGTACGGATTTTACCGCCACCATTTTATTGACGGCGCGGCGCATGGCGGCTTCGTTGACCTCGTGCGTCACGATGATGACGGGAACCGAGTCCGTGCGCGAGCGTCCGTGCTGCAGCATGGATTCGATGGAAATCGCCTCGTCGCGGAGGATGGCCGAAATGTCCGCCACCACGCCCGGCTGATCCACGACCTTTAACCTGACATACCAGCTGGAAAGGCGCTCTGCGGGCGGGGTTGGCGACAAAGGACGGCTCGCGGCAACAGGAATGCCGAAAGGCCTGACCGCGCTGCCGCGCGCGATGTCGATGATGTCGGCGATTACGGCGCTGGCCGTCGGCGCGCCGCCCGCGCCGCGTCCCACGAGCGTGACGGGGCCGGCGGCGCTGCCGTGAAACATGACGGCGTTCAGGACATGATCGACGGCGGCAAGCGGCGACGTTTCGGGTACGAGGCACGGCCCGACGCGCTGTTCAAGTCCGCGTTTCGTAAAGCGTGCCGTGCCTAAAAGCTTGATGCGGCAACCAAGCTCGGCGGCAAACGTGAGGTCGAGCGGCGTTACGCGGCGCAGGCCTTCCACCGTAATGGATTCGAGATCGGGCGGCGCGCCGAACGCCAGCGCGGCCAGTATCGCCAGTTTGTGGGCCGTGTCGTGCCCGTCGACGTCCATGCCGGGATCGGCTTCGGCGTAGCCCGCGGCCTGCGCTTCCTTAAGGGCCTCGTCGAAGTCCAGATTGGCCCCTGCCATGCGCGTCAGGATATAATTGCAGGTGCCGTTCAATATGCCCTGCACCGCGAGCATTGTGTTGCCCGCCAAAGCCTCGCGCAATGTTTTGATAACGGGGATGCCCCCGGCGACGGCCGCTTCGAACATAAGCTGCCGCCCGCTTTCTTCCGCCAATTTTGCCAGGTCCATTCCGTGGGCCGCCAGCAAGGCCTTGTTGGCCGTCACGACGTGCTTGCCGTTGCGAAGCGCCGTTTCGCAGAGCGCGCGGGCGACTCCTTCCGCGCCGCCGATAAGTTCGACGACGACATCGGCATCCGGAAACGCTGCGAGTTCCAGGGGATTATCGGCCCAGAGGATTCCTTCAAGGGAACAGGAGCGCGTTTTCTGCCGGTTCCGGGCGCTGACCGCCGTTACGATTACAGGGCGGCCGGCACGGGCGGCGATGACCGCCGCGTTTTCCTGCAACAGGCGAAGCGTTTCCGCGCCGACCGTCCCCAATCCGGCAAGAGCGATGCGCAACGATTCCATGAGACCGCCTTACGGTTGTTGTATCTGGAATGGCGAAGGAGGCGGGGGCGGTTCCGGAACGGGCTCGCTTTCGATCATCTCCTGAATATTCCGGGCTTCTTCTCTATCCCTTTCCATCTTGCGGATCTGCTCTTCGCGCTCGGAAAGCGGCGTAAAATCATCAGGTTTGCCCGGCACCGTCGCAAGGTTGGGCCATGATTTATCGTGCAAGCTGGGGGGTGCCCTGACTGCCCGGGGAGCGCTCAGCACGCTTTCATCGGGTTCTCCCGTGAACCATGTGGGCCACTTCGTGTCGGCGCAGCCCGCCGGCAACAGAAGGCACAAAATGGCAAGAAAAGCGAAGAAAGGGGCTGATTTTAGTGCAAAATTCCCGTTAACCATGTTATAAGTCTGCCTTCTTCGATGCCGAAGCAAGAAACGGAAACATGTCCAGAACGCGATTTGTCAGGGCTTATCCGGTCTTTCTTTCGGGTTTCCTGCACCTTAACAGACCTTTACGGCAAGCCCAAGGCCCGAAAACGCCCTGGAAAGACTAAAAAGCGGCGATCCAATCCGAGCAAAGGCTCTCCCGTCATGAACGATACGCAAAAAGCTAAATCCGCAACGGCCGCTGTTCCTGCCTCGACCGTCCCGCACTGGCCCAGCACGGCCGAATATGCCGCGTTGATGCAACGTATCGCCGCGCACAGCCACAACCTGATGCACGGATTCCTGGCGCGCAACAAGTCCATCCCCATGCCCCCGCCCCCCCCGGATCCGGCCAACCTCGGGCAAGCGTTTCTGGAACTTACGAGCCGTCTGATGAGCCAGCCCCATCATTTGGCCCACGCCCAGATGGCGCTCTGGCAGGACTACACGCGGCTGTGGCAATCCACGCTGACGCGCATGGCCGGACAAACGGCCGAGCCCGTCATTGCGCCGGCTTCGGGCGACAAGCGGTTTCAGGATGCCGCATGGCAGGATCTCTGGCTGTTCGATTACATCAAGCAATCCTATCTGTTGTCCGCGCGCTGGGTGCAAGGCCTCGTCAAGGATGCGAACGGCCTCGACAACAAGACGGCCCGCAAGGTCGATTTCTATACGCGCCAGATGGTCGACGCGATTTCGCCGAGCAACTTCTGGCTGACCAATCCCGAGGTGCTGCGCGCGACGATCGAATCCAGCGGGGAGAATCTCATCAAGGGGCTCGAACATCTGCTGGGCGATCTGGAGCGCGGGCAGGGCCAGCTGGCCATCAGCATGACGGACAACAACGCGTTCCGTCTCGGCGAAAACATCGCCGCCTCGAAGGGCAAGGTCGTTTTCCAGAACAAGCTGATACAGCTGATCCAGTACGCGCCGCTGACGCCGCAGGTCAACCGCACGCCGCTTCTGATCTTTCCGCCCTGGATCAACAAGTTTTACATCCTCGACATGCGCGAGAAAAACTCGCTTATCCGCTATCTGGTCGAGCAGGGCCATACGGTGTTCTGCATCTCGTGGGCCAATCCGGACGAAACGTTCGCCGGTATCGATTTCGACGATTACATGACGCTTGGCCTTTTCGACGCCATCCGCGAGATCGGGCGCGTGACCGGCGAGGACAAGGTCAACGTCGTCGGCTATTGCATCGGCGGCACGCTGCTGGCGACGGCTCTGGCTTACCTTAAGGCCGCCGACAAAAAACTTACGCACGGCTTGCCGGAGATCGCGAGCGCGACCTATTTCGTGGCGTTGACGGACTTTACCGATCCGGGCGACGTCGGCGTCTTCATCGACGAAAACCAGATCGCGGTGCTCGAGGCGAAGATGGCCAAAAAAGGCTATCTGGGCGCGCGCGACATGAACACGACGTTCAACCTGTTGCGTGCGAACGACCTGATCTGGTCGTTCGTCGTCAACAACTACCTTTTGGGCAAGGAGCCGTTCCCGTTCGACCTGTTGTACTGGAATTCGGATTCCACCAACATCCCCGCGGCCATGCACAGCTTTTACCTGCGCAACATGTATCTGGAAAACAGGATGGTGCAGCCGCACGGCATCGCGATGAAGGGCGTTCCTGTCGATCTGCGCGACATCACGACGCCGAGCTTCCTGATTTCGACGCAGGACGATCACATCGCGCCGTGGCGCTCGACCTATGCCGCGACGCAGCTCTACAAGGGGCCGTTAACGTTCGTGCTGGCGGGCTCGGGGCATATCGCGGGCATCGTCAATCATCCTTCGGCCAACAAATACGGCTATTACACTAATCCTAAATGCCCGGCGCATCCGGACGACTGGCTGAAAGACGCCGTGTATCACACGGGGTCGTGGTGGCCGGCGTGGATGGAATGGATGAAGCTTTATACGGGCGACAAGGTTCCGGCCCGTGAGCCGGGCGCCGGCGGCACCGTCATCGAAGACGCGCCGGGAAGCTATGTGCGCGTCAGGGCGATTTAGCCGGGTTCGAATTCCTATAAACTACTGCGCCAGGATATGCGCCACGTGGCCGAGCGAGCCGAACAGCCACAGGCTCCACACGGCAATGGCGTAGGCGGCGGCAATAAAGATGCCGTCGCGTTGCATGAGCCCCAGCGCCAAAACGATAAGCCCGAACGACGGCGGCAGGTTCATGATGGGTACGGGTATCGCCATCAACACCGCCAGCAACAAAGCCAGCAAGCTGTGAACGCGATCGAAATGCGGCCCTGACAACATAGCGAAGCGCGGCTTGATCAAATGCTCCACGCGCGCCATGCCGCGCACGCCCACCGCCAGTCCCCGGGCAAGGGCATGCTTGTCGATGGCGCGGCTGCGGACGAAGGACGGAAAAAGAGGGGTGCGGAATCCTAAAACCATCTGGACCGTCAAAATCACAAGCGGCAGGCCGAACACAAGCGACAGGCCCGGCACCATAAAAATGACGACGTTCATGAGCGCCAGAACGAAAATCAGGAAAGCGAAGCCGCGTACGCCGAACAGCTGCAGCATGGATCCAACCGTCACCGTTCCGCCGCCGGCGACCGTGGACTGCAATTCGCGCAGCAGGCTGGAAACGGTTTGTGGGGGGGAATCGGAAGTTGCAATCACGGCAGACGCCATTCCGGCTTAGGGTTTGTCGGGCAGATTCGCGCGATAAAATACCCTATTCAATCGCGATCCGTCCTAACGGTTTTTACCGCCTGCCGCCATAAGCTTGGGGAGCGAGGCAATGGCCTGATCCGCAAGACGCCCGGCTACGGCCGCGTCAACGCGCCTGGCCAGCGCGTCGCGGGTTTTCGCGACGGCCTGTTCGATGATGGCCGTGCGCACTTCGGCCACGGCTTCTTCTTCGGCAAGGCGGATGCGCTCGGCCGCTTTCTGTTCGTGCCGTTCAAGCGACGCCTTGAGTTCTTCTTCCGCGCTGGTGCGAAGGCGCGCCGCTTCGACCTTGGCGCGGGCGATGATCTGGCTGGCTTCTTCCATCGCCGCCTTTTGCCGTCCGCGATAGTCCTCCAGCGCCGCCGCCGCTTCGGCGCGAAGCTGCCGCGCCTCTTCCAGTTCGCTCCGTACTTTGGCGATTTCGGCGTCGATCATTCCTACGATAGGTTTGCGGCCTAAATACCAGGCCAGCGCCACAAAGAGAACGGCATCGAGCGCGTACCAGAAGTGATAACTGCCGAGCAGGCTGTGTTCTTCGGTCATCGCGGCGCTCCCGGTCTCATGCCTTTTGCCCAATCAGTTTTTCGACCATGGCCGAGGCCAGATCGTCCGCTGCCTTGCGCGCGTCTTTAAGCGCGGACTCGCGCAAAGCATCGAGGCGGGTTTCGGCTTCGGCGATACGCCGGCCGAGTTCCTGCTGTTGCGCCGTGCGCTTTTCGGCTTCTTCCTGCGCTGCCGCCGCCGCCATGCCGCTGACCGTCGCTTGCGCCTTGGCGCGGGCGTCGGCAATCGCTTTCTCAAGAGCCGTGCGCAGAGCGTGGGCTTGCGTGTTGTCCGCTTCGGCGGCCTCAAGATCGGTGCGCAGGACGTGCTGGCGCTTCGCCCTGGTTTGTAATACGCGCGGAACGGCCAGAAAGCGCATTAACACGAAAAGCAAAGGAAAACTGACGGCCAGCCAGAACAAAAGCCCCGGAAAAAACTGCACGTCTAGCTGCGGAAGGGAGCCTTTGGCTTCCTCCGCGGCTTCCTCCGCCCAAGCCGGCAAGGACAGCAAGAAAATGCCGCCGCAAGCCGTTAGCCTCGTGATAATGCGCTTCATAATCTAATCCCGACGCACGGACGTTACGCGGCGAAAATCAACAACGCCGCCACGGCGAAGCTCATGAGGAGAACGAGTTCGACGCCGGCGAAGCCGATCAGGCCGACCATGCGCATTTTGCCGTCGGCGGCGGGGTTGCGTGCGATCGATGTCAGCCAGGTCGAGAAGACCGTGCTGAGGCCGTAGCCGGCGCCGCACGCGCCGCCGAACATCGTAATCGCAACGCCGATAAACTTCATTGCTGCAGCATCCATTGGAAAAACTCCTTTTCGTTGTTGGTTAGGGTTGAACAAAAAAGCCCGGCTATCTGTTAATGCAACTCCACGGCATCGCGCAGGTAAACGGAACTGAGAACGGTAAAAATGTAGGCTTGCAAGAACGCCACGAAAATCTCGAAGGCAACGATGATGACGTTAAGCACGACGGGGAAAACGGTTGTCGTCGCGGCCCATCCCGCCGTCGCCACCGCCGCCGACATGGCGGCGAACACTTTCAGAAGAATGTGCCCGGCCAGCATGTTTCCGAACAAACGAAGCGACAGGCTGAAAGGGCGGACGAAGAAAGAAATGAACTCAAGCAGCGACAGGAACGGCAACAGAACCAGCGGCGCGCCTTTTGGCACGAACAGGGACAGGAAATGCAACCCGTGCCGGGCGAACCCGATGCCGATGACGGCGACGAT
This sequence comes from Alphaproteobacteria bacterium, assembly GCA_028716765.1. The sequence continues at coordinate 7,307 of JAQUPC010000090.1, forward strand.
GACGGTAAAGGCCAGCGCCAGATTGACGACAAGCTGGCTGGTCACGGTGTAAACGTCCGGGACCAAGCCGATCAAATTGCACATGAGGATGAACATGAAGACGGAGTAAATGAACGGCATGTACGCCCGTCCCTTTTCACCCGCCGCTTCCGTCAGCGTGTTGTCGATGGCGTTGTAGAACATTTCCGCCAGCATCTGCCAGCGCCCCGGAACAAGCGCCCGGCGCTGCATGGCTAAAATCGCAAAGCCGCTCGCTAAAAGAACGGCGATAAACATGGCGAGCGAAGCGTTGGTGAACGCCACCGCGTGCCCGCCGAGCGTGAACAGGGCGGGCGAAAGGTTTTCAACCTGAAATTGTTCGATCGGTGATGCGAACGCCATCTTTAGTCTTCCTTTTTCGCCGGGCCGTCAGGGCCGCCGTCAGGCTCTTTTTTGATCGCGCGCCATAAGTTCATCAAACCGACCCCAAACCCAACAAGCATCAAAATCAAAAGCCCCCATGGCTCCCATCCGAGGCCGCGGTCGAGCAGCCAGCCGAGAGCGATGAAGGTGAGGACCGTCACCACAAAATCGGTGCCGACCCGGTAGCCTCTTGCGGTCGTCCGGAACGTCACCGTTTCGGGATCCGGCTCATGAGGCTTGATCCCGGCTTCTTCTTCCGCGTGATAAATCCGCGCCGCCTGTTCATCAAGCTTGTCTTCGTCCGAACGATTGGGCATGGCGGAAACTCCGGAATATTAACCGCAAGAAATCGCGCGCAAAGTAGGGGCGGCGCGGTCAGGAGTCAAGGAGGAACAATACGGCCGGGAGACATCTCCGGCGCCGGATTCAACCGGGCCGAAAACTCTCAGGAATGGGGTGTTTCCGGACTTGTCCACAGCCGGCGAAGCTGGCCGGCCAGATATTCGGGGTCGACATCTTCCAAGTCCATGCTGGTAACGGGCTTGCCGCCGGGGTCCAGGACATACACGTGCGTCGAATGGTCCATAATATAGTCGTCGCCATCGACGTTTTCGGCCCTTGCGTAGGTTACATTGTAAGCTTTCGCCGCCGCCGCGATTTGCTCCGGCGTTCCGGTAAGGCCCGTGATTCCGGGATGAAAGGACGCGGTGTAATCCTTGAGCTTGGCCTTCGTGTCGCGCGCCGGATCTATGGTAATGAACAGGGCCTGCACTTTGCTTGCGTCCGGGCCCAGTTCGTCGAGCGTTTCCGTGATGTTCTGCAGTGCCGTCGGGCACAGATCGGGGCAATACGTATAACCGAAATAAACCAGAAGATATTTACCCCGATATGTTGCGTCGGTTACGGTCGCTCCGTTCTGATCGACAAGCGTGAAGGGGCCGCCGAACTTTAGTTCTTCGTCCGGCTGAAGAGCGGCGGACTCAGCCATTTCAGCGGCTTGTTCCTGCATAAGTTTCCATGCCGCCAGTTTCAGGGGTACGAC
>JAQUPC010000091.1 GCA_028716765.1 Alphaproteobacteria bacterium
GGCGTAGATCGAGAAAGCGGTGGGTGAGGCGGACGTCCTCGCCCGTGTCCGGCTCGGCGTTGACCTGCAACGGTAGCGGTTCAGCGGCGCTGATGACCTCGAATTCCTCGATGTCGATTTCAATCCCGCCCGTCGGCAATTTTTCGTTCAGCGTTTCGGCGGGGCGCTGCACGACCTTGCCGGTGACCGTGACCACGCTTTCGTTCTTCACCGCTTCGAGCGCGGGCAAAAGCGGGCTGGAGCGGTCGATCACGCATTGCGTGATGCCGTAATGGTCGCGCACATCGAGGAACAACAGACTGCCGTGGTCGCGCTTGCGATGGACCCAGCCGGAAAGGCGGGCCGTTTGCCCGGCATGGGCTAAACGTAATTCTCCACAAGTGTGCGTGCGATAGGGATGCATATTAGCGGGTATGTTAAAGGGGTTTTAGGGCCTTGGCTGCGCGCACAATATCGCCCCCTGCAGTATGCCGCAAGTCACGTTTTCAGGAATAAAACAGGGTTTATTATAGGGGAAAGAATTCGCGTAAACGACAAGGCCCGACTAAATAAAAACCATACAAAATTTATGCGTTAAGCAAGTTTTTTTGTTGCCCGTTTGTTGGAAAAGAACTATTAATCTGCTATATTAGCTTGTTAGTTAATTTAAAGGCCAACTTATATGGAGAACATTATGTTTGCAAAACGGCATGCTGCTGCCTATAGCGCACTTAAAAATGCTCACTCAACGCACAATGGAACGAATGTTCGCAAATCCGGCGCTTTTCTTCCGGTGGCGCTTGCTTTCGTGATGACGGCGGCGACGCTCTTTTCCGGTTGCGCGAGCGCGAGGCCAACGGCGGAACCCATTGTTTACGTGGATCGCAACGGAAATCCGACGGACAAGAATGTCGGCTTCCGCGTGAAAGATAGAGGCATGATGGAACCCAAGGACGCCGGGTATTGGGAAACGCCGGTGACTGATGAGGAAATTAAAGCCGGATTGGCCAAACTTAAAGACGTCACAAGCGGGCCGGGCACCTTCAATCAGGCGGCGGCCCTGGTTGGCGGCGCCGTGGACAAAGCGGCAAAAGTTACGACCGCCGGAGCGGCCGTATACGGCGTCGGTCAGGTTAAAAAAATCGCGGAAAGCACCGACAAGCTGGCCGCCGAGGCGAACAAAATGGCCGACATTCCGGACTTGAAAGCCGCAATGCCTTCCCCATCCAGCACGAAACTCAATTTCTGATGAATGGGAAGGCCGTTTGCCGCCCGGTGGCGCAAACAGACGGACATCTTGCATAGAAAAAACGAACCAGACCCCCTGTTCCGTTGGACCGCACGAAGGGGCGGACCAAAACGACGGATCGATGTTTTGTTTACCATCAGGTCGCAGGAAAACCAGCAATAAATATAGTTAATCTTCTTGTATGGCGCAGTAAACAAAATGGTTAATTTTGAAAAAAAACATACGTAACTTATATAAAAACAAGAATGCAAATAAATAATACATTTTTTCCTTGTTGCGAAGGGAAAACGATTCTATGTTCGCAAGGATTTTCACCACACCAACCGATGGATTAAAGGAGATTTGGAAATGAAGATGTTTGGAAAAACGGGAAAAGCAATTACAGCGTCATTTTTTGCGGCGGTTATCTCCTTGTGCGGTACCGGCGCGGGAAGCGCGATTGCAGGCGGCCCGACAACCCACGTGGGTGACATGGTGTTCCGTGACACGATTCTCTATCGCGACATTAACCCTGATCTGGAAATCTTTGATTGTGTAAAATACTCGCCGGTTATGTCAAAGGGCCTATACGTTCAGCAGTTAGACCCCAAATGCGACAATCGTTTGGGTAAACCCTTTACCCTACCGGGTGGAGAAGCCAGCCTTAAGCAGATCGGTAGCTGCAGTGCCCAAATGTTTCAGGTTGTCGGAGTCATGTCGCCTCAAGACGCCAGAGAATTTGTTCTTACCTACGCCAAGCTGACCCCTTCTGACCTTAATTCAATTGTTGTCTACAAGGCCACAACGGGGAAATACAAAGATCGTTTTCTCGTCATAGACCGTAAGGCTGAATATAAGGTCAAAAACACGGCTCTAACTCACATTACCATAACGAGAGGAAACTTCTGGGATCCTCGCGTTTCAGCTGCGCTCAAAGTTGGGACGGTCGGCGAAATTGACGGCAAAGACACGCAGCACATGCAGAATGCGCCGGGCGTTGGCGCGCAAGTTATCGAACTCGGAAAAGGCGTGTTGGATGCTGGAAGTAACCTTGGCGCAGCCAAGATCATCGCCAGGGGTTATAAGGCTGCGGCGGCGGCCACCTCCGGCGGCGGCGGTTCTGGCCCCGTCATTGTCGACGTAAACAACACGACTGATATTGATATTAAGGATACAGTAACAGTAGGTGGCGGCCATCAATTGCATCCTGGCCGCAAGAATCCGGGGTGCACGACGAACCTCAAGTTTTAATAATGACGGTTTAGCAAAGCTTTGGGGGTAAGGCCTTAAAAGATTTAAGGCCGCCCCCGGGCTTTAATAAGCAAGAGACCTGTTTAAGTAGTGCGCGTAAAAGATAGAAGTTTTTTAAGGGAATTAATATTGAATTGGAAATCGGCCAAGGGCGATTTTGCCCCGGCTTCTTAACATTGTTGGCTCTGACTAAGTCCGGTTTGGGCTTTGACAAATTTAGTTACACAAGGGGGATATTATGAAAAAAGCGAAGAAAAAAGCTTTCATTCGTGGAAAAACTCAGGCGCAGAAAATGCGCACAATCCGGAACGAGAACCGGAGACTGCAAGAGCGGCTTATGAAAACCGCTGCCATTGAACAGACGGCCCGCAGAAAATCCTTGTGGAGAAGAATCGGAACCGTAGCGGCGGTATTCGGCGTTGCGGCGGCGTTGGTCACGACGCTTCTGGCCGGAAAGATAAATGTGACAGTCGACCGGAATGCGATGGCTCAGCCGGACTCCGGCAAGAAAGTCGAAGCGCCGCAGTCGGCAACGGTCATGCCGGCGCCGATGAAGGCGGTTACGGAGCAACAGCCGGCGCCACTTCCTTCTCCGGTAAAACGAAAGACGGTAAAGACGTATCGTGCTTTGGCGCCGAAAGCCGCCGAAGTTGCCGTTTCCAAAGCGGTCTTGCCCCGGGGTCTGGAAGCCTTCTTTACGGACAAGGAACCGCTGAAGAACGGACGGTATCTTAAGAGCGGTCAGGCCGAGGGTTTGTCGGAAGTCATCCCCACGTTGTCGCGCTCGGCGCAAGCCAGGCTGGCCAGGATGGCTTCGGAGGCGGATGCAAGCAGCCCCAAGGAACGCGGCCAGAAATTCCTTGATTACTGCCATGAGGCTTCACGCGTTCTCTCCCAGCGCGGTTGCGTCGAAGCGGCGGAAGCCATGCGCATGGCCGGTCTACGGGTCGCCAAAAAGGCCAATCTGTTTAATACCGGACAGGCTATCCAAATGCTCGCCGACCAGGCGGCAAAGCTGTACCAGGATGGCAATTATGCCGAAGCCCGGCAATTCAGTTCAGAATCGCTGCGGATTTTGATTTACGCCAATAAGGTCAGCGCCAAGCAGGAAAAGGGAATTATTAAAAGCGCATCGGCTGTGCTTGACAGGGTCGATCGCGTTCTTGCCAAAAAGCCGGGCCTTAAAATGCCCGTTCCCTCCAACGGCTAAGGGATCAGGCCTTCGATGCGCGGGCGTTTCACCCGCGCATCGGAAGCCGAACCCGTTTTTCGTGCCGTATTCATGATCTCATTCGATTAAGGCTTCCGGGCGTCACGGGCAGACATGTCCGGCGAAAGACGAGACTGGATAACGGCTCAAAAACACAAAAAGTATGGTTAATTTTTATTTCAAGGAACAAGTTATAATAACGCGTTTTTCTTCTTTTCTACTTGACGGCATTGTTAAACAATCCTACCAATTTGCGTGCGGAAAAAATTATTCATCCCCAACTAAGGAGACAAAAAAATGAAAATCTATGGCAAAAAAATCGTTACCTTTGCGGCAATTACATTGGCGACCTTCTTTGCGCTGAACGCGAAATCGTTCGCAGGCGGCCACAACAGCAGACCAACCCAGAACAACGGCGCCGTCATCACGCCGACGATCAATCTGGGCGTTTATCTTGGCGGAAACATCACCGATGCGCGCGTCAACATGAATGGCATCATCAACACGAACCTCTATCAGGATAATGTGTTGAAGGGTGCGCCGGGAATCCAGAACAACTACGGTGTCATAACGCCGACCATTAATGGGTACTTCGGGTCCGAGGGGGACATCAAGAACTTGAAACTGAATATGGGTGCAGAAATCAATACGGTCGCTTATCAAACGAATAAGATTAAGGATCAGGAGAGTCGCCGCGGCTGTGACACGAATAAGCCCGCCAAGCAGGAGAATTGGCTTGAGGTTGCGCCGACCATTAATCTTTGGGCCGAGCCTTCCGGAAAAATCGATAGCTTGAAATTGACTATGAACGGCGTCGTTAATACGGAAACGGGCCAGACGAATCTGAACATGAAGCGCTCAAAGTGGAAAGAGCCTGGTTGTAATTTCAACTAATTCGCTTAAGACGACGTCAATCTTCTTCAAGGCTCCGGTTTTCGAACCGGGGCCTTGTTTTTTCACAATAAAAGACAAATCCATTTCCGCCTTTGCCCCGTGCTGCGCGGGTGGTACAACCCTGCCCATGCTGATCACAACCACCAAGGAACTCTCCCGTTTCTGCAAATCGCTGGCGGGGGCGGCTTTCGTCACCGTCGACACCGAGTTTATGCGCGAGCGCACCTATTGGTCGCGCCTTTGCCTTGTCCAGCTGGCCGGGCCCGAGGCGGCCGTGGCCGTCGATCCGCTTGCCGACGGGATCGATCTGGCTCCGCTTTACGCGCTTATGGCCGACCCGAAAATCCTTAAGGTTTTCCACGCCGCGCGGCAGGACGTCGAGATTTTCTTCAACGCCACGGGACAAGTCCCCGCGCCGATGTTCGACACGCAGGTCGCGGCGATGGTCTGTGGTTTTGGCGAGGCGGCGAGTTACGAGACGCTGGCCGCCAAGCTGGCCAAGGCCAAAATCGACAAGTCCAGCCGTTTTACCGATTGGTGCCGCCGTCCGCTCACCGAGCGCCAGATCACCTATGCCCTCGGCGACGTGACGCACCTGCGCGAGGTTTACGCCCGGCTGAACGAGCAGCTTGAAAAATCCGGCCGCAGCGAATGGATGCGCGAGGAGATGGCCGTGTTAACCAACCCCGCCACGTATCAAATCGATCCGCAGGAGGTCTGGAAACGTCTCAGGCTGCGCTCGGACAAGCCGCAATTGCGCGCGATGGTGCGCGAGCTTGCCGCGTGGCGCGAACTCGAGGCGCAACGGCTCAACATTCCGCGCGGGCGGGTTATCAAGGATGAAACGCTGATGGAAATCGCGCATCATGCCCCCGCCACGGCGGCGGATCTTGCGCATACGCGCGGCCTTTCGCAGGGCTTGGCCGAAGGGCGGCAGGGCGCGGAAATACTGGCCGCCATCGCGCGCGCGAAAGCCTTGCCGCCGGAACGGGACGAGCAGGAGGCCGCGCGCCAAAAGAAGCCGAAGGTTTCAGCGGCGGTTTACGATCTGCTGAAAGTTTTGCTGAAGCAGGTTAGCGACGAGCAAGGCGTCGCCGCCAAGCTCATCGCCACGTCGGACGATCTTGAAAGGCTGGCCGCCGAAGATGAGCCGGACATACCGGTCCTGTCGGGCTGGCGGCGCAAGCTGTTCGGCGACATGGCCCTTGCGCTCAAGCGCGGCGAGATGGCTCTCGCGGTGCAGGGGAAAAAGGTTGTGGTCCTGAAAAAATAAGTGTTTAGGGTTTGGAATGATCAACGGGGAAGGCAAGCAGGCGCTTTGTGTTCCGGTTCCAGGCGCTCACTTCCGGGAAAAACAACAGCTTCCTCATAAGCCGTAAACATAAACCCGATGCCTTTTTTCATCCTGGCGATTAATCTCCTTTGAAGTCCGGGTCTATAAAGCGCGTAGTCGAGCGTGTAAGAACTTTTGTCAACGTATTCTCTCCTGAACCCATCATCAAATTCGCTGTAAACACAATATTTTATCTCGCGCCCTCCAAAGGCGTTTACGATTGTGATGCGCCCTTCAAGATCCGGGTAGCGCTCATCTTTTCCACTGAGCGTAAAATCCACGATCGTTGTGTAAGCGTAATTGGCTTTAGCGTTTGCAGTGGCGTTGATTGTTGAAAACAGGCCCTTAAACCGGCTCGTTGTGTACGGATCTTCGGCCGCCAGGAGATAGCCGTTCTTCTCCGCTTCTTCTGAAAAGACGGGAAGAAGGATTTCCAGATATTTCTTGATAACATCCTTTTCCGGCGGCCTTTCCTTGAACATCAAATAGCTTGCAAACCGGAATTGTTCGATGTGTTCGGCGACCGTAAGCCAAGCGCGGGATAATATATTCCTGCCCATTATGTTTCTCCATGAAGGCAGAAAAAGTATCACAAATCCACTGTTAGGCAACAAAGGTAATATAGTTAATAACTGTGCCGGGTTCCGGGGTGCTCAAACCGCCGTTGAAAACAACGCGATGACGATAATCGTCATCACGGCGGTGCCCGCCCAGCCGAGAATTTTCAGGTATTTCGGAATCGTATGCTCGCCCATGATGCGCGCGGACGTCGCCATGTGCATCATGACGAACATGAGCGGCACGGCGATAACGCCGTTTAATACGGCGCTCCAGAACAAAACCTTCATCGGCTCTATATGGGTGAAATTCATCAGCGTTCCGATCAGCGTCGCGCTGACAAGCGTGCCGTAAAACGCCCGCGCTTCACGTGGGCGTCGGCCCAGCCCGATATGCCAGTCAAGCGCTTCGCCGACGGCATAGGCCGAAGAGGCGGCCAGAACGGGAACGGCCAGCAAGCCCGTGCCGATGATGCCGAGCGAAAAAACAGTAAAGGCGAGCGGCCCCGCCAGGGGGCGCAGCGCCTCGGCGGCTTGCCCGGCGCTCTGGATGTCCGTGATGCCGTGAGCGTGCAGCGTTGCCGCCGTCGTCAGAATGATGAACAGGGCGATGAGGTTCGAGAATCCCATGCCTATCCATGTGTCGAAACGGATGCGCTTGACTTCTTCTTTCGCCTGTTCGGGGGCGAGCAGCAGTGGCTGCGCTTCCGGGTTGGCGATGACGTCTTCCGCTTCGTGCGTCGATTGCCAGAAAAACAGGTAAGGGCTTATGGTCGTGCCGAACACGGCAACGATGACGGCCAGATAGGCGGCGTTGTATTCGATATGGGGAACGAACATCCCGCGCAGCACCTCGCTCCACGGCATGTCCACGATCAGGACGACGACGACGTAGGCGAACAGGCTCAGCGTCAGCCATTTCAGAATGGCGATATAGCGCCGGTAGTCCGTGAATATCTGCAAGGCTATGCAGGCGCCGCCGAACATAAGGCACCAAAGGCGGTTGCTGCCGCCGACGACAAGTTGCAGCGCGACGCCCATAGCCCCGAGGTCGGCCGACAAATTGAAGATGTTGGCCACCAAAAGCAAAAACACCATGCCGCGCAACAGGGCGATGGGATAAAACAGCCGCAAATTACCGGCCAGTCCGTAGCTTGTGGTACGGCCGATCCGGGCGCTGATCTCCTGAATGGCGGCCATCAGCGGATAGCTGAGCACCATCGTCCATCCCAGATTGAAGCCGAACTGGGCTCCCGCCTGCGAATAGGTGGCGATGCCGCTTGGATCGTCGTCCGCGGCCCCGGTGATGAGGCCCGGACCCAAGCGCCGCCAAAAGTTGATCGGGTACCGGTAAAACTTCCACATGAACCTAAACCTTTACTTTAACCTTGGTCTTGGCTTGCGCGCCAAATCAAAGCGTTAGGGCGCGCGCTAAACAATCCGCGTAAAGGTTTTTCAAGATGGAGGTTTGGAGTCCTGGTCGTGGCTCAAGGTCGTGAAATCACAGGATGAGGATGGCCGCAGAAGGAAGAATCCCGGCCGCTCGGGAAGCGCCGTTTGGGTCTTGAAAAGGCCGTGCAGGCGCAGAAGCCGCCCATGCGCCAATGCCATCTGGCAGGCGCAGCGCGCGTCAGCGGTCGCAAATGGGTATGTTGCCATTGCTCACCTCCCGGACATCCCTTCAAGGATACGGGAGGTGAAAAGGAGAGGCCTCTTAGGCGCGGCCCGTCGATCTCACCCCGCGGAGCCCGCAGGGAATGCTAAAGACATTATGTGTGTACCCGGTCGAAGTTGAGAGGGTACAACTACTGTCGCCGTCCATTTCTCTCTCTCTGGTTAATCGAAACCGGACGCAGAGCGTCCGGCAGCCATTGGGCATGTACCCTCTGGACTCAAGCTGTGTCAAGCCTTTAGTGGCGATCAATCACTTTCATGGGCCTTTTTATCCGGTCCCGGAGGCCCTTTTATCGCCCCAGTTTTGCCATAGCCGGGAGCTACTATCCAAGGAGGGAAAAAGGTGTTTTCATCGGCGGATGAAAAGGGTTTGGGAGGATACCGTGCGCAGGCTTTTAATAACGGCAACCGTCATCGCCGCTTTTTGCGGCGGCGTTGCTGCGCCGGCTTTTGCGGGTGACAATACGCTTCTGGGCACGCTTGGCGGCGCGGCGCTCGGCGGGTTTGTCGGCAGCCAGTTCGGCGCCGGAACGGGCCGTCTGGCCACGACGGGAGCGGGCGTGTTCGTCGGCGGATTAATGGGTCACAGCATCGGGC
>JAQUPC010000092.1 GCA_028716765.1 Alphaproteobacteria bacterium
AAAGACCTATTACGCCTCGCGTTTGGCGGAACCGGTATTTTCTCGTCCAGGCAAGCAATGGCGCTTTCAATAAAGTCTTCTTTTCCCGGCGAAAGAAGTGCGATCTCGAAAACTTCCTTAAGCGCTGAAACGTAATTTTCCTTTTGTTCGTCCCACAACCGGCGAAAATCAGACGCCCCGGCGACCAAATAAAACCATTCCAGCCAGGACGAGAAAACTTCCTTATCGAGGACGCCGTCAACGCGGAAGCGCACGGCCATCTCGAACAAGTTCATTTGCTGACAGAAGTAATTGATATAGGCGATGTATTTAGCCGTACCTTGTGGCGGCGGCGGAACATCCTCTTGCCAAAAGGGCGCGATCAACTCCTGATGGTCGGCCTCAAAACGAAACAGATCAAGCGACGCCAGTTCTAACGTCTGATAAAGCTGACGCGTTGCCAGCTTAAGCTGTTTTTCGCGATCCTGCCTTTCATTCTTTCGCGAGGACACGATGGCCCAAATTATTCCCCATATCGTGGCCGGAGCGCCGACGACGGTTCCAAGGATCGCGAAAAACTGGACATAATTGAAGCCGCTCGGGATATCGCCAACTACAGGTACAGTCATGCTTTCCCCGTTAGGCCGAACGTGTAACCAGTATTTTCTGATAATACCCGCCGAACAGAGACTCCTGTCGGATCGAGTATTTCTGCCATGCTTCAGGCAGCCATGCCGTCATGTCGTGCCCCCAGATGTCCGGCGCAAAGGGCTCCAGAACGGCCAAAAAAGGCAGATAGATATAACGAAGCGGATGCCACCACTTCGGCTTGCCGAACTCAACGATCAAGATCATTCCGCCCGGCTTCACCACGCGCCACGCTTCGGCAAAGGCCTTTGTCCGGGCTTCGCGCGGCAGTTCGTGAGGCAAAAAGAATAGAATGACGCGATCATAACAGCCCTCCGGCAATTTGAGATCGGTCGCATCGCGCAACATCAATTGCGCGGGCGCGTCTTTCGTCAATTTGCGGCGAAGATTGTCCAGTTGCGCGGGCGCGACGTCGATAACGTCGAGCGTTCCGCCGCCGTCCTTGACGTATTTCGCAAGCGTCGGCGTAAAACTTCCGTAGCAGCAGGAAACCTGCAACGTGCGGCCCTTAACGTTTTCGCCAAGCGCCGCAAGCGCGGCGTCGCGCAACGGCCGGTACCAGCCCCACAAGATAAGATTGATCAACCACTGGCGCTCGAAAATACGCACGGCCCAGGGGCGCACGTAAGCCCACCAGTAATGCTTTTCGAGATAGTCCGGAATTGCGACAGGTTCGCCATAAGGCAGGGATGCGACCGTATCGATCGTTGAAGCGTATTCCGGCGGAGGCGTATTCATTTATTCCCGCCCGATCAGGACTTCTTGGCTTCCTTGATCTTGCCTTCCTTGAAGATGACGTGCTTGCGCACGCGCGGATCGTATTTCTTCAACTCGAGCTTTTTCGTGTTCTTCGGGTTTTTCTTCGTTACGTAAAAAACGCCGGTGTTGGCTGTGCTGACCAGCTTAATATCGTTTTTGGACCTTGCCATTGTCGTAGCCTTATTAACGTTGAGGTTTAATTCCTGTCAAAGCGCCCCGGGCGGCCACAGCCTTCTTTCCCTGCTCAGGCGCAAGCGCCGCACTGTCATAAAACCGGGGCATTTTGTCAAGTTTTCTCGCATAAGGGAGCGGCAGGGCCAAAAAGGTGACGAACCCCTCAAAATAGGTTATGTTTTACCAGTTCAGTCAAGCTCTTAGGGTGATTTCGTGAAAATCGGAAAAATACTCCTGCGCGTGTTTGCCGCTATCGGCGTTATTATGACCGTCACGATTATGATAGGCGGTTTTTCCACCTGGTACTGGCTCACGCGCCCCGCGCCGGTCCTGAAAGCGCCCGAGAACATGGTGCTTGAGATCGATTTCACGCATCCGGTCGTTGAACAATCCCGCGGCATGGCCCTCTCTCTCACTTCGCTGTTGCAGGAAGAGGAAGAACTCCCGCTGCTCGATATCGTGCGGGCGCTCGATCGCGCCAAGGACGACCCGCGCGTCAAGGGCATCGTCGCGCGCATCGGCACCGAGCAACCGAGCCTTGCCCATACGCAGGAAATTCGCGCCGCCCTCCAGCGCTTCCGTGAAAAAGGGAAGTTTTCCTATATCTTCGCCCCGAGCTACGGCAATTTCGGCCTCGGCAACCGCGCTTATTACCTTGCAAGCGCGTTCGAGAACATTTGGCTGCAACCGGTGGGCACGGTAGGGCTGACGGGAGTCGGCATCGAAGCGCCATTCGGCAAAACCGCGTTGGAAAAAATCGGCGTCGGCGCCGATTTTATGCGGCGCAACGAATACAAATCGGTCATGGAAAACGTCACGCGGAACGATTTCTCGCCGCCCGTGCGCGCCAATATGGAAAGCATGATGAACAATCTGGCCGGACAGATCGCGTCGGGCATGGCGGAAAGCCGCAAGGTCGACGCCGCCAAGGCGCGCGCATGGATGGCCAACGGACCCTACACGGCGCCCGAAGCCTTGAGCAAAGGTCTGGTGACGCGCATCGGTTACGCCGACGAGATGCTTAAGGTCGCCGATACGCTAGCCACCGAACCCGAAACCGAAACGAAGGCGCGGCTCGCACCCGAACGCATGTCGGCCTCATCCTATCTCGCCGTCAGTCATAAAGACGTGAAGCCAAAGGCGTCCGTAGCGCTCATCAACGGCCTCGGCCTCATCACCAACGCGTCGATCGGGCCGAAAGGCCTTGGCGAGGATCATGTCATCGACACGGACGAACTGGTGCAAGCCTTCGCCGAAGCGTCCGCCGATCCCGAAGTCAAAGCCATTCTGTTCCGCGTAAACAGCCCCGGCGGCGCACCGGACGCGTCCGAATCCATACGGCACGCTCTGGTAAAGGCGAAAGAAGCCAAAAAGCCCGTTTTCGTATCGATGGGCGACGTAGCGGCCTCCGGCGGTTACTGGATCGTTATGAACGCCGACCATATCGTGGCCGAGCCCGGAACGATCACCGGCTCCATCGGCGTCGTCGCGGGCAAGTTCATCGCGGGCGACCTCATGAAGAAACTTGGCGTCCAATGGGACGATCTGGCCACCAGCGACAACGCGCACATGTGGTCCATGCTCAGGCCTTTTTCGGCCGAAGGACGCGAACGTGTGAATGCTCTTCTTGACGATACGTATAAGACTTTTACCGGCAACGTAGCCGAAGCAAGGAAAATCCCGCTTGGCAAAATGCCGGATATCGCGGGCGGCCGCGTCTGGACAGGCGAGCAAGCCGTTAAGGTCGGGCTTGTCGACGAGCTGGGCGGGTTGGCGACGACCGTCGCCGCGATCAAAAAGCATCTCAAGCTTGAGCCAACCGACCCCATCGAATTGCGGCAGTTCCCGCCGCCCGAAACGCCGGCAACTCTTGCGATCAAGATTTTGAAAAACTTCGGCATCGAAAGCGCGATGATACGCGGCCTTTCAGTCCTCGTTCAGAAAGCGCATGTCGCGCTGGGGCCGCTTTGGTACGAACTGGCCGACCCGAGCCTCGTTTCGGCCCGGATTCCTGGGGATTATCTATGGATCCTTCGGTGACCTTTGTTTCTGGTTAGAGATTAAGAAACACTGGACATCTCCTCGAGGATAGAACGTCATGCACGCTCCACCCTCGTCGAGTCTTTGGCAGATGGGTCAAATTATCGCGACCATAATCATTATCAACCCGTTCCTGCTCTTTCTGAAAAAAGACGTATAACCAGACATCTTATTTGCAGACCCTGTCTTACATATTATGGACATGGGTAGGTTGGCGTCGTGGGAATACAAACACAGTTTTTCGTACCGGCGCACGTACATGGGCTTGGCACTTTGGGATCGACACAGTATGCAAACCCCTCCTGCATACCCATTAAAACATAAGCACTGTTTTTACAGGACAACTTAATTCCCTGCTTTGAAAACTCACATTTAACGGTGTTATCCCACTTGAGCCCCATGTCATTCTGTCCGCTAATACACGTCGAAGTGCAGCTTGGAGTCGGCGGAGTTGGTGAAGGCGTTAAAGTCGCAGTAGGGCCGATCAGTGTCATTGACGACTGAGCCATCACAGGTCCAGAACAAAGCGAGAATGCAATAGCGGCACAGAGAAGAAGATAACGCACAGCAACCTCCGTCAAATAATTTGCGGAAAACGGTAGCGAACTATCGGTCATATTTAGTTAACGACTTATTAAACGACACAAAATGTTTACAAATAGCGTTACTCAAAATGCTTCAGGCTGGCGCGCCAGTAATCCCATGCGGTGATCAGCGTAAGGCCGCCTGCGATCCAGAGAAGCACGTCGCCGATAAAGGTCGAGGGGATGGAATCGGGCGCATATTTTCCGACGATCAAAAACCCGAGCGAAACAAGCTGAATCGTCGTCTTCCATTTGGCTAGGTGGCTGACCGGAACGCTGACCTGCAATCCGGCAAGAAACTCGCGCAGGCCCGAAACCGCCACTTCACGCATCAGGATGATAAGGGCCGGCAAAACGGTCAGCCCGCTGATTTGCCCGTTGTACACCAGCATAAGAAGAACGGCAGAAACCAGAAGTTTATCGGCAATCGGATCGAGAAACTGGCCCACGCGCGAAACCTGATTGTCGCGCCGCGCCAAATAACCGTCGAGCCAATCCGTCACGCTGGCGATAGTGTACAGGATCAGCGCCAGCCATGCCGCCCATCCGTAAGGGATGGCCAGCAAAAGCAAAATCGCCGGAATGCTGATTATGCGGGAAAGGGTGAGTTTGTTGGCAAGGGAAGAAAACATGGTATTCCGCGCTCAAAGGTCAGTATTCAGGAATTAAGTATTACTCCGCTCCCTGAAAATAATCATGGATTTTTTTCGCCATAACCGCGCTTATGCCCTGAACGCGGGCAATGTCCTCAACCCCCGCCCCCGCCACGGCCTTGGCCGAGCCAAAATGCTGTAAAAGCGCCCTTTTCCGCACTGCACCAATGCCCGGCAAGTCCTCAAGCCCCGATTGGCCGATGACCTTCGTCCGCCGGGCCCGATGCGCGCCGATGGCGAAACGGTGGGCCTCGTCCCTAAGCCTCTGCAAATAGTAGAGCGCTGGATCGTCAGGCGGAAGGCTGAGGGGCTCGCGGTCCGGCAGAAAAAAACGCTCGCGCCCTGCGTTGCGGTCCGGACCCTTGGCGATCGAAGCCACCGCCACGTCGGTCACGCCCAGTTCCTGCAAAACGCCCGCAGCCCTGTTCAATTGACCTTGCCCGCCGTCGATCAGGATCAAATCGGGCCAAAGGCCGGAATGACGCTCGGGGTCTTCGTCGATCAGGCGGCGGAAGCGGCGGGTTAAAACCTCGCGCATCATGCCTGTATCGTCGCCCGCAGCCGCCTCGCGGATATTGAATTTGCGATAGGTCTTTTTAAGTAAGCCCTCGGGTCCGGCCGCGATCATCGCGCCGGAGGCAAACGTGCCCGAAATATGCGAATTGTCATAAACCTCGATGCGGCGCGGAGTCTCCGGCAGCGCAAAAATCTCCGCTACGCGGCGAAGCAATTTTTCCTGCTCCGAACTTTCCGACATCTTGCGCCCGAGCGCCGCTTTGGCGTTTTGCCGCGCCAGATCGACAAGGCGTTTTTTTTCGCCGCGCGCCGGCACGATGATCTTCACGTTATGACCTGCCTTCTCCGTCAAGGCTTTCGCCAGCACAGAGGCGTCCTCCGGCGCATGGTTCAGCAACAGCAACGGCGGCACGAGCTTGTCGGCATAAAACTGGGCAATGAAGGCGGAGAGAATTGCGCCGGGCGGCATGAGACCGCGACCTGAATCCAACGTATCCCTCTTCCCTTGAGGGAGAGGACGCGAAAACCTGGCTTTGCGAGGTAAAGCCTTAGTTTTCGCTGGTGAGGGGGTTTCTTCCTGTTTTGTCAGACCATGCGCCGGATAAAACGTACGCGTGCCGTAATTTCGGTCGGCGCGGTAAAAGAAAACCTGAATGACCGTCCGCCCCGCCGCCTGATGCACGGCGATCACGTCGGCATCGCCCAATCCGGCTATATGAACGCCTTGGCGCGCCTGAATGCTCGTCAGCGCCCGGATGCGGTCGCGCAAAACGGCGGCGCGTTCGTAATCCAGCCCTGCGCTGGCCTCCTGCATTTCGGTCGCAAGGCGTTTCTGAACCAGCGCGCTTTTGCCGCGCAGGAAATCGCGCGCCGCCTCGACCTGCCGCGCGTAATCATCCTGGCTCACCTTGCCGACGCACGGCGCGGTGCAACGCTTGATGTGATATTGCAAACAAGGCCTCTTGCGCGCCTCGAAAAAAGGGTTCGAACAGTTGCGCAGCATGAACGCGCGCTGCAACAGCGTGAGCGTTTCGTCCACCGCGCCCACCGAAGCGAACGGCCCGAAATACCAGCCTTTGCGCGCATGCTTGCCTGCCTTTGCCGAAGCGAAGCCTCGGCTTCGCGCAGGAAGGCCGCGGTGCTTGAGTAGCTGCGGAAAATCGTGATCGCGCGTGATGACGATGTAGGGATAGCTCTTGTCGTCGCGGAACAGGATATTGAACGGCGGCGCGAAGCGCTGGATCAGGCTGGCCTCGAGCAGCAAAGCCTCGGCTTCGGTGCGGGTGACGACGATTTCCATGCCGCGCGTCTGCGCCACCATGCGCTGCAAACGATGCGGCAGGCGCTCGCGCTGCGTATAGGACGTCACGCGATTTTTAAGATTCTTCGCCTTGCCGACGTAAAGCACCGCACCTTTTTCGCCGAGCATGCGATACACGCCCGGCTGCCCCGGCAGCGTCTTCACCTGCGCGCGAATAACCCCCGCGCCGGTTTGGAAGCGGGTGGGGGTGGATGCGATGAATTTGGCGGCAGCGGCAATCACGGGATGAGTTTATAGATTTTTGGGGCCCAGTGGCAAATCTAACGCCATAAGCCGTGAAAAACTCTCGTCACCCGATCGAATACATGGCTACGCGTAGGATCATCAAGCCTCAATCTTGTTTTCTGAAGCTGTTTATTTCTTACCGCCTGAACGCCCGCAACCATCGCCGTAACGACCGGATCCTTGCCGTATTTTTCCCTCAATGAATAAAGATACTCGGGTTGAACGCCGAGGGATATTTCGGGCCACTTTCCGATAATTATTCTCGCATCCCTCGCCAATCTATCACGTCTTTCCGGTTTATCCGCCGAACGGCAAGCCGATTCCAAAAACCTGCTCAGGATATTCGCAGGCGGATTCGTGCGGCGATGCAAAATCCATCTATCAAACAAGGAGCCGACGCTGGCATTAGGCGCATGCCGAAGTTCTATTTCATCCAGCCTTAGATGCGGCACGAGGCGGGGATTAGCCTTCATCACTTCCCGCGGCCAGTAAGTGAGTATTTCAAGGTCATCCTCAAGAATTTCGCCGGGAAAAGGCCAATAAGGATCGTCAGCGCTTTCATAAACGCGATTAAGTTCGCTCAGCAAATGCACCAAGTTTCCGGGAAGGCCTATTTTCAACCCTTCAAGATATTCCCATAATTTATCGGGATCGTTTAGATTGTTGCCTTCGGCGAGGAACCTGTTCAACCTTCCCTCCGATTCATCGGACGGAAAGTGCATGCGGCGCCAATTGTCGTATTTTTCCCTGTTATCGGGATCGCTCAAAATCTTATAGGCCTCGGCCGCGTCCTTAAATCTTGCTTCGGCTTCCTTGTCGTCCGGATTGCGATCAGGATGATCTTTCAATGCAATCCCTCTATAGGCTTTTTTTATGTCGTCGGCATTTGCTTCGGGATCGACGCCCAAAATTCTATAATAATCTTTCATCTCCAAATCCTCGCATGCAAAAGATGGCTATCAATAGATATTATCATGGTCGGGGCGCCCGGATTCGAACCGGGGGCCTCTAGTACCCAAAACTAGCGCGCTACCAGACTGCGCCACGCCCCGTCCTGTGCCTTCATGGGTGATGCACCCTAGCCGAAGCCTCGGGTGAGTACAAATCATAAGCATCTTAATAATTAAAGAAACCCGGATTCCGGCTGGCGCTCCTCCGGATTTCGCTGTTGTCGCTTGGCCGGAATGACGCGTTAAGAAAGATACTATTTTTCAGGCTCCGCTTCATCTTTACGCGCCGCCTTAAGCTGGTCTTCCGTAAGCTGAAAGCCCAGCAAGACCTGGTAATTTGTGCCGTCGGCATCCTTATCCATCGGGATGAACACATCGAGGCTTTCGGTTTTCTCGACCTTCTTGTCCTTGCCGGAAAACGCGAAATCGGCGGTCATGAGTTCCTTGGAAAGGATCTTCTGTTCCGAGTCAAGCACGGCGACAAAAAACGGAAAGCTTACATGATCACCGCCAAGACGGTCGCCCCTGCCCGCCGTCATTTTAATATCGAAACTTACGCTTACGCCGTCGTCCCTGTAATCGCAGCGGCCTTGCACGCCGCGCATCAAAGCCGAGGCGACAACGGCGTTGTCGTCCGGCGTTTCGCCGCCGTAGTCCTTGACCCGCTCAATCTCGCGCACGATGGCGGTTTGCGGACACAAACGTTGCGGCTCTTTCTTGCCGGACGAACAGGCCGCAAGCAACACGGCAACGGCACACAACAAAAGAAGAGAACGGTTCATAACTCAGGCTCCTGTCAAACGGGCGGCCACATCATGAAGGATGGCGGCGGCCTTGTCGATCGCTTCTTC
>JAQUPC010000093.1 GCA_028716765.1 Alphaproteobacteria bacterium
CGCCTCGGCCGCCGAGTTTTTCGGCATCACAAGCCCGGAAGCATTGACGGACCATCCGTTAAAAGTCCTGGCGCCGGAGATTCAGGAATTGCTTGAAGGTATGCCGCGCGGGGCGCGCCTGAAGGACGGGCAGGTGGAAATACGCCGTCCGGGCCAGCCGCTGCGCACGCTTTTGGTCAGGCTCTCGTCGGAATTGCAGGGCGGAGAGGTCAAGGGCTACGTCGTGACGTTCGACGACGTGTCCGAACTTGTTTCGGCCCAGCGCAAGGCGGCGTGGGCCGACGTCGCGCGGCGCATCGCGCACGAAATCAAAAACCCGCTTACGCCCATCCAGCTTTCCGCCGAACGCCTCAGACGCAAATACGCCGGGGAAGTGCAAAGCGACCCTGAGGTGTTCAAGACCTGCACCGACACGATCGTCCGGCACGTGGAGGACATCGGCCGCATGGTGGACGAGTTTTCGGCCTTTGCACGCATGCCGACCGCCGTTATCAAGGAACACGAACTGCGCGAACTGTGCCGCCAGACGGTCTTTTTGCAAGCAACGACGCGCAACGACATTCATTACACGCAAGAACTTCCCGCGGAAAAATGCTTTGTCGATTGCGATGGGCGGCAGATTGCCCAGGCGCTCACCAATTTGTTGAAAAACGCCGCGGAAGCTATTGATTCAAGGCCTAATCCGATGGACGGAATATTGCCCTCCGGAGAGATAAGGTTGCGGCTTGAGAAGACGGATAAAGACGTTTCCCTGACCGTTGAGGACAACGGCAAGGGGCTTCCCGTCGAGGATCGCAACCGTTTGACGGAACCCTATGTGACGACACGAAGCAAAGGCACGGGGCTCGGTCTTGCTATCGTCAAGAAAATCATGGAAGACCATCAAGGCCAGCTTGAACTGACGGATCGTCCAGGCGGCGGCGCAATCGTTAAGCTGATATGGCCATGCCGCCAGCTCGAGGAAGGGCAAAAGCCCAACGAGCCGCGGCAGGCAGTTAACGCATAACATTTCTCCCGCAAGGGGAGAGGAAATTAACCGACGAGGAAAAAATAAATGCGCCGATGGAGTATTCCAGGTTTTCTTGTCGCGGCTCTTTTGGTGGGCCTCGCGGGTGGGTATGCCGGCGCCGTCATCGGTTATGGCTCGAAAAACGAAAAGCCGGTTGCAGGGGAAACCGCCTATGAGCGGGTTTTGCGCACCGGAACGGTGCGGTGCGGCTACGCTATCTCGCCGCCGCGGATGATCAAGGATCCCAACACAAAGCAAATCTCGGGACTCGATTACGACACGTGGCAGAGCGTCGGTTCGCAGCTCGGCCTGAAGATTGAGTGGACGGAAGAGGCGGGATGGGGCAATTTTATCGAAGGGTTGCGCACCGGGCGATACGACGCCTTTTGCTCGGCCATGTTTCCCGACGCCGCCCGCAGCAAGTTTTTGAGCCTTACGCAGCCGATCATGTATTCCATCGAGAAAGCCTATGTTCGCGCCGACGATCATAGGTTTGACGGCGATCTCGAAAAGATCAACGGCCCCGAGATTTCTCTGCCCGTTATTGACGGCGACGTATCGGCCTTTGCCTTTAAGGAGAGGTTTCCAAAGGCACGGATGCTTTCGTTGCCGCAAACAGCAACGGTTTCGGATATGTTCATGGCCGTCACAAGCGGAAAAGCCGACGTGATATTGCTTGATAGTCCTATGTTTGATGCCTTGAATGCGAACAATCCCGGCAAGCTAAGGGTGCTTGAAAATGTTCCGCCCGCCCTGATCTTTGCCAACGTGTATGGATTCGCCCCGGAAGAATTGAAACTGCGCGACATCGTTAATGTAGCCTTGCGCACGTTGATCGACAACGGTGCGCTGGAAAAATTGACGAAGAAGTATCCGGGGGAATATCTTTTCGCCCGGAAGAATTACGAGGTCGGAACCTAACTCGCCAGGGCCGGTTTCAACGGTAGCGGAAGGAATAACAAATGCGCAGGCAAGGCATCACAGGTTTTATTGTTCTGGCGCTTCTGGCCGGAATTGGCGGCGGTTATCTGGGCGCGCGCTATCTGGCCGGAGAAAACGGCGGGAAGGCGGCCAGGGAAACCGCCTATGAACGCGTGATGCGCACCAAAACGCTGCGCTGCGGCTATGTCGTTGATATCCCGCATGTCACGAAAGACCCGGCAACGGGAGCGTTGTCCGGCGTGATTGTCGACGTCATGAACGAGGCGGGGCGTCTCCTGAAACTCAAGGTGGATTGGGCGGAGGAACTCGGCTGGGGCACGACGGTGGAGGCTCTGCGTTCAGGGCGCGTTGACGCCGTATGCACCGACTTTTGGATGGAGCCGCTTGAGGGCAGTTACGTCGGTTATTCCATGCCGCTTTATTACGGGGCGATGGTGGTTTATGTCCGGGCCGATGATCATCGCTTTGACGGTGGCCTTGAGGCCGTGAACGATCCGGCCGTGACCGTTTCCGTGACCGACGGCGAAATGGCAGGGTTTGTCGTTCAGGAGTATTTCCCGAAAGCCAAGGTCCTTTCCATGCCCAACATGACGGACGTGGGCCAGAACTTGCTGAACGTTGCGTCAGGAAAGGCCGACGTCGTTTTTGTCGACGCCATGACGGGGTTGCGGTACGAGCGTAACAATCCCGGCAAGCTGAAAAGGCTTACGCCGGACAAACCCCTTCTTATTTTCCCGGCGACCATTGCTCTGCCTCAAGGAGACGTCGCCTTGAAATCGACGCTCGATTCCGCTTTGGCCCAATTGCTTAACGGGGGGCTCGTCAACAAGGCTCTTGAGAAGTACAAGCTTCCCGCCGACGTCACGTACCGGGCGGCAAAACCCTATGAGGTTCCGAAAGCGGTCCCGGATGCTGTTTTGTCAGGGGCTTCCGAATCTGATAATACCAAACCGACTCAATAAGATGGCATGCGGGGCAATCAATCCATGAGTTCAGGCGTAAAAGAGAAAGTATTGAGCCATGATATCCTTATCGTGGACGACGAAGCGGACATATGCCTGTTGATCGAAGGCATTTTGAACGATGAGGGCCTGAAAACCCGCAAAGCCTCGAACGCCGAAAAGGCCGTGGCCGAGATCGCGGCGCGGCGGCCCAGCCTCGTTATTCTCGACATCTGGCTGCAGGGCAGCAATATGGACGGCATGCAGCTTCTGGATGCCGTCGTGCGCGACCACCCCGAAGTTCCAGTCATCATGATCAGCGGCCACGGCAACATCGAAACGGCCGTCGCCGCCATCAAGCGCGGCGCGTATGATTTTATCGAAAAGCCGTTCAAGGCGGACCGGCTTGTTCTTCAGGTGCGGCACGCGCTGGAATCCGCGCGGCTGAAGCGCGAATATCAGGAGCTTAAGGCGCGCGCCGGGGCGGACGACGAGTTGATCGGAAAGTCTTCGGCTCTCAATCAGGTGCGTCAGGTCATTGAGCGCGTGGCGCCGACCGGCAGCCGCGTGATGATTTTCGGCCCCTCCGGCTCGGGCAAGGAAATAGCGGCGCGAGCTATGCATGCGCGCTCGAGACGCGCCGGCGGGCCGTTCGTCGTGACAAATTGCGCCATTTTACGCGCCGAGCAGATCGAGATGGAGCTGTTCGGGGTTGAGGGCGACGGCAACGGCGCCGGGCGCAAGGTCGGGTTGCTGGAGCGCGCGCACGGCGGTACGCTCTATCTCGATGAAATCAGCGACATGCCGCTGGAGACGCAAGGCAAGATCGTTCGCGTTTTGCAGGAACAGGTGTTTACGCGCGTGAACGGCTCGACCCGCGTCGAGGTGGATGTGCGCGTCGTGGCGTCCAGCACGCAGGATTTGCAGATCGACATGCAGGCCGGACGCATCCGGCAGGATTTGTACTACCGTCTGAGCGTCGTACCCATCCGTATTCCCGCCCTGATCGAACGGCGCGACGATATTCCCATACTGGCCCAATACTTTTTGGGCCGGGCTACGGAAACGTCCGGGCTTCCCATCCGGACCCTCGGCGAAGACGCGCTTGCCGCCTTGCAGGCCTATGACTGGCCCGGAAACGTGCGCCAGCTCCGCAATGCGATGGAGTGGCTTTTGATCATGGCGCCGGGCGAGGCGAACGAGCCGATCCGCGCCGACATGCTGCCGCCCGAGATCATCGCCACCACGCCGAACGTGTTGCGCTGGGAGAAGGGCGGGGAGATCATGACCTTGCCGCTTCGCGACGCGCGCGAGATGTTCGAGCGCGAATATCTTTTGGCGCAGGTGACGCGGTTCGGCGGAAACATCTCCCGGACGGCGAATTTCATCGGCATGGAACGTTCGGCTCTGCATCGCAAGCTGAAACTCCTCGGCGTTCACGGGAACGCCAACGTGGAACAAGCCGTGGTTTCCGAGAAGATAAATTAAGGCTTTGCATCATTTCCTTCGCACCGGCTCTCCATGCAAAGAAAGACATCTATTTCTCTCATCGCAGGGCTTTCGGCCATCGTAGCCATTATTGTCCTGTTATATGGACAGCAACGGGCGCCATCGGGTGAAACGCCCGTATTCTCCATCGGCCGTTTAACGATTGAAACCGGAGACGGAAAGACGGCCGCCTTTAACGTTGAGTTGGCGGAGACGCCGGAACAGCAACGTCAAGGACTCATGTTCCGGCGTTCGTTGCCGCAGGACTCCGGCATGCTGTTTCTTTTTAAATCGGCGGCGCCGGTGGACTTCTGGATGAAAAACACGCTTATTCCGCTTGATATGATCTTTGTGCGGGAAGACGGAGCGATCGCCAAAATCGCGGCCCGGACCGTTCCGCATGATCTTACGAAGATCTCCTCCGGCGAACCCGTTTCCGGCGTGCTGGAAATCAACGGGGGCGAGGCGGAGAGGCTGGGCCTAAAGCCGGGCGATAAGGTGCTTTACCCCGCCTTAGGCGAAAACGGGCAAAAATAAAGCCGGAAGGATTTCTCCTCCCGGCTTTTTCGTTTCTTTTCCGCCTTCAGTTAGGCAACTTCCTCGATGGCTTCCTGCGTTGCCGCCAGATTTTGGGCGACTTCCTGAATGCTCGGTTGCGGGCCTTGCTGTTGCTGCGCGTTCGGATCGCGCGCACGCGCGATGTGCGGCATCAAATCCTGCAATTCGATGAAATTGTCGGCCTGGCGGCGCAATTCGTCGGCCACCATCGGGGGGGAGGAGCGCATCGTGCTCACGACGCTGACCCGCACGCCCTTCTTCTGGACCGCTTCGACCAAGCGGCGGAAATCGCCGTCGCCCGAGAAAATCATAATGTGTTCAATATGATCGGACATTTCCATCACGTCGATGGCCAGTTCGATGTCCATATTCCCCTTGATTTTGCGGCGGCCGAAGGCATCCGTAAACTCCTTGGTCGGCTTCGTCACCATGGAATAGCCGTTGTAATCCAGCCAGTCGACCAGCGGGCGGATGGGCGAATATTCCTCGTTTTCGATGAGAGCCGTATAGTAAAACGCACGGACCAAACGGCCCCGGCCGGCAAAAAGTTCAAGAAGGCGTTTATAATCAATGTCAAAACCCAGCCCGCGGGCTGCAGCGTAAAGATTGGCCCCATCAATAAACATGGCCAAACGCTCTTCTTTATAGAAAATCATCATTTTTCCTTTCTTATGCTATGAAACCGTCTTGTTAACCATACCAAGGGCACGATCCAATCGTAAACAGAAATCCTAATTTTATTGCCTAAAAAAGGCAACTGAATTTGTTTTTATCAGTCGAATCGTCTTATCGCGGCAAAACAATTACGCGAAAAGTGGAGCCTCAGCAAGGTCAAACGAAAAAAATCTTGAGGGAGTATAACAAACCAGACCTTTACATGCACACGATAAAACGGCTAGATTAAATTGTTGTGTCTGAAAGTTTTGCAAGGCCTGACCATAAGGGGTAAGTTATTTCCTTATTTAGGTAGCTACAAGGTTACAGTCCAACCGCATCCCTCGACATCAGTAAGGATCAAAGACTATGGCGCGCGTAACAGTTGAAGATTGTGTTTTGCAGATTCCGAACCGTTTTGAGCTTGTCATGCTTTCCGCGCATCGCGCGCGAGCGTTAGGTTCCGGCGCGGAACTGAAGCTGGAGCGGGATCGCGATAAAAATCCGGTCGTTGCCCTCCGCGAGATCGCCGAGTTGAAGCTGGATCTCGAGAGCCTTCAGGAATCCCTGATCAAGGGCCTGCGCAAGCATTTCGAGCCGGATCAGCCCGAGGAAGAAGTGATCGAGCTGATGGTGGGCGAGCAGCAGAACTGGATCAATATGGATATGGGCGCTGACGACGCCGACGAGGAAGAAGGGGACGAGGAGGTTCTTGAGGGCGAGGAAGACTCGCTTGAAACGGAAACGGTCGACACTGCCAATTATAGCGGCGGGTTCGAAGATACGGATGTGAAGGACTGATTGAGCAAGGCCCGATCAGGGCATGCATACCTAGTAAAGTATAATCGGGAAAGAGCAATTATGTGCGGTGAATGCGGGCGACATAATCTCGCCGTGAGACGGTGAGCGAGTCATGGGCGGCGCGGGCGTAAAAAAACGGCCGGCAACGCCTCATGGACGGCTCCGTTCAAATGGCGCGTCGCCTTCCATTGTTTCCCTTTTTAAGAGAGCGGCGCACGCCTCTTACGATCAAAAACCTAAAGTCAAAGAGCTTTATGAAATCGTCAGGCATTTATGCCTGAACGCCAACGAGACCCCTGAAGATCGTCGGCAAATACTCCAGACCGTTGAGACTGCCATTGCGTTTATCGGCGAGCCGGGGCGTATGAGCAAGCTTGAAAACGCCCTCGGCTACAGGCCTCCTCTCCATCACCATATTGCCACGGCCATGACGGTTGCGGCCTTCGATCTTGATCGGATTAGCGGGGACACGAAAGCCGACGGTGCGAAAAAGGGCGAGAAATCCCGAGGCAAAAAAAAGAAGGCTGCTGGCCAAAAACATGAAAATCCGTCCAGCAAGATCGCGACTGTCATAGCCTCGTTGCTGCAGGAATTCGTGGCTTATGACGCGATGACCATCGAAGAGGTCGGTGAAAAGTTCGGCTATGATACCGATATCTATAAATTGACGCGCGAAGCGAGCCGCATCACGCGCATGCCGATCAGCATGCGGCAACCGGACAAGGAAGGCCGCCTCAGCGTCGCTGACATTCGCTTCAACCGGGCACAGGCCGCGCTCGCCCAGGACCTTGTTCTGCTGACCGAAAATCCGGTGCGTGTGGGCATGATCAAGACGGCCCAGGTGCTTCAGCAAATGCGCGATCTTGATCTTAACGAGCCGCTGGGGGGATCGAACGATATATCTGATGTGCTGAGCCGTACCGCGTTGCATATTCGAGAAATGTACCTCCCGCTTATGCGGGAAATTGGCATGCGGGACATTTTAAACGAAATGAAGAAGCTCATTCTCAAAGCGCTGGATTCTCAGGGTGCAAAAAATATTGAAATTAAAAGAGAACCAATCGCCTCCAATGAACAGATCAAAGCTGTATCCAAATGGGTTGAAGAAAAGGCGGTGACGCTGGGATATGACAAGAGAGCGTTCCGAATCATAGGGGGCGGAAAGGAAACATATTCAATATGGGCGAAGATATTGAAGATCGATTTTGATGACGTGGCAGAAAAGGGCGACGAATGCGCATTGGCCGCATATGCAAAAGCGAACGAGGTGAATTTACATTCAATTTATGACGTTTTGAGGTTTCGTATAATCTTTAAAGACTGTTTGGATATTAATGGCCAGGTTGATGCCCGGGCCAACGAAGAATTGCTGAAAAAGGTTCACAAAAATTTCTTAAAAATATTTATACCCGTCGCCGATCGTGAAAAAGACCGTCTTGGCGTTAACAAAAAGCCGAACGGCTATGAGGCGTTACAGGATACGTTCGATATTGGCGGCTTCGCCATGGAAATGCATTTTGTCACGGAATCCATGGAGGCGATCAATGAGGGCAATCACTCCTCCTATAAGCAAGAAGAGTGCATGACGAATGGCTCCCATCCTGCCTTTTTCTTTCCCCGCAGTGGCCGCGATCGCGGCTTTTGGATGAGCGACATTCTCGCCCGTTTGTTTGCGCGTTTGATTAAAGATCCTTTGCCTGATCATGCCAGCCGTGAAGACATCGTCATTAGCGATATAGAGGGCAATCTTGTTTCCCGGCTGAAAGGGGCGACGTTGCGCGACCTGATCACAAACGCATTTTCCATGGATTGGGCCATTTGTGACAAGGCTGGCGACCTCTTGCCGAGGAGGCCGGGCGCCAACGATGACGAATATTTGCAGGATACCCTCCACTTTATTGAAGAACAGGAACCTGGGATGCTCGACAGGCCGCTTGTTCACGCGGACACCGTCCCCTATGTCTGTTTCGAGCCGATCATGCTCAATGCCACAATAGCCTTGAATTCCGGCTGCGCCTATCCATCAGCAAAGACATTTCCCGGTAATGATGCTAGGCTTTGACACTATGTTGTCTTCCAAAGATGCCGGGAAAGCGGTTGCCTCCGATTCCCCTCCGGCCTCGGCCATTCCGTCCGCCAAGCCGCATCGCTTGATGCGGCAATATGAGCTTGTGGAGCGCGTGAAGGCCTACGACCCTGATGCCGACGAGGATCTGCTTAACCGCGCCTATGTCTTTGCCATGC
>JAQUPC010000094.1 GCA_028716765.1 Alphaproteobacteria bacterium
TGATCGTGATGAACCATGCCCGTAAGGCGCACGCCCTCTTTACCGACGGAAAGGAGTGGGGGTATGCCCGCCCCAAAGCTTTGGCGTCTATTGGGGAACGCCCCGGACTGGGAATGGATAGCGTCAACCTGCCCTTCACGAATTGGCAGATTGCGCCGGTGACCACCGATCTGCTTACGGTAATGAACAATGTGATGACGACGACCGTATCGACCACTTCAGGCGTGGGAGGAGGTGCCCTATGAAAATATCCCGGCGGCTTCGCCGCGTTGTATTCTTGTTGTCTCTGCTGAGTGCTGCCGCCGCGGGAATGATGCCGTCTCAAGGTGCGCGGGCGATGGTCCCTGCCGACGATGTTTTCGTTGAAGGCGGCCGACCACTCTCAAGCGAAGAAATGACCGGGCTGCGCGCCGGGTTCATCGACCCGACAGGGCTCATTTACAGTTTTGCGGTCGACGTGAAGTCAATGGTCGACGGGACGCTTGCATTCGTCCGTTCGCTCGTCTTGCAGGCCGGACCAAACGGCCAATTCAATGCCGTATCGAACGCTCAGCTCCTGCCGCAGAATCTTCCTGCGGGCATGGTGGCCAACATCACCAACAACGGGGGCGGTCTCACCGTTACCGATAATAATGGCAACACTACATTCCTGAACCAGACGGCGGGCGGCAACTTTACCAGCGCGATTATGAACTCGGCCGACAACCGCAATGCGGCGCAGACTGTGGACATGAGCATCGTTTTACAAAATATTTCCGGCGTTACGGCGGGTGCTTCGAATGCCGCCGCAAATCCATCGGCGAATGTTCTCGCGCAAGTTACAACCTTGCATAATCTGGGGCTGGGCCATTAGAGGGACGATTGAGATTGCGGCAAAAAGACAAACGAATAACCGCACAGCAATAATGGAATAATAGAAAATGTACATATTTAGACAAAATGTTAATGATAACAACCTATATGTTGTGAAATTATTGAAAATAAATATAAAGTAATTATATTATAATGATAAATATGCTTGATATATTGTTAATTACCTGTATATTAACCAATAATTAATATAATATACCTTGATTTCTTCAGTTTTTTCCTCCGCCTTATCCCTCCCGAGGTTGCTATGAGCCGTCTGACGGGTGCTATTTTCTTTTTGGCCATCGGTTTTGCTGGTTTGTTGACGTTGCCGCGCTCCTCATTTGCCGGTACCGCAGAAGAGATTCAGGAACTCCGCGAAGGCCTGAAGCGCCAGGAATACGTGATTAAAGAACAACAACAAAAACTTGCCGTTCAGGAAGCGGCTCTGGCCTCCCAACAAAAAAAACTGGACAGGCTCGACCAATTGTCTCCTGCCGATATGGAGAAGGCGCGGGGAACCGGGCCCGCGGATCCAAAAACCGATGCCGTCCCCGGGGCGGCAGCTTATGGGCCGTCCCAACCGGCCAGCCTCGCGCCCGGGACGCCCATTGAATCGCCCCGGCCGAAGGAGCCCGAATTGCGTCCCGATGTCATTGTCTTGCCGGATCAGGGCGGCGTTCTAACGCCGAAGGGCGTCATGATGTACGAAAACAGCCTCGAATACACGAACACGACCAGTAACGTCTTTACGTTTAACGGCGTTCAGGTGGCGGAACTTATTCTTGTGGGCGTCGTCAACACGAGCTCGGCGCGGCGGCAGATTCTTCAGGATTCGTCGCGCGTCCGTTTCGGCTTTACCGACCGTCTTGAGGCGGATGTCCGCGTGCCCTTCGTCTACCGCAACGACGCGACGTCGCAAACCGACACCTCCTCGAGCCCGCCCGCCACGACGCGAACAAGCTATGACGGGTACGGTCTTGGCGACGTGGATATGGGGCTTTCCTACCAGCTCAACCGGGGGCTGGGCGGCTGGCCGTTTTTCGCCGGCAATTTCCGCTACAAAACCGCCACGGGCGACGGGCCGTACGACGTGCCCTACGACAGCAACAACGTAGCCACGAGCCTGCCGACGGGAACGGGATTCAATTCGGTGGAAGGCAGCATGACGGTTATTAAGGTCTCGGACCCCGTCGTGCTTTTTGCCAACGCGGGCTATGTGTACAGCATCGGCGAAAACGTTAACAAAGACATTAACACGACCCGCATTCTCGAAGTCAATCCGGGCGGCGTCGTGAACGGCAGCACCGGCATGGGTTTTTCCATCAATCAGGAAACGTCGTTCACGCTGGGCTACAAGCAAAGCTACGTTTTTCCCACCTATCAGTCCTCGCAAAACCTCAACACAGGCGCCATCAGCAAGAGCCGAAGCGATACGCTGGCCGTGGGCTCGCTCCTGACCGGCATTAGTTACAGCCTGAGCCGCATCGCCAGCCTCAATTTTACGGCTGAAATCGGTGTCACGGGCGACGCGCCCGATGTGCATCTTGGCCTGCGCGTGCCGATAAGGCTCGGGAAGTTTTACTGATCTTTCGCAAAACGGCTTGAAGGACGCAGCATCAGACTTGCGGCGTTAACTATACTATTATGTGGGCTTTCCGCTCGTTCTGAATTATGTCTGAAAAAAACGGACAGAGGGCAGGCACGATATGGATACGGAAGCCGAAATATCTCCGAAAAGACTTTTTGACCAAACGATTTTGCAGCTTGAGGAATTTAAGGAACTGGCTGCCGAAAACAGGGCAAAAATTATTTGCGATTACCGGCATGGAGGAACGGACCAGCAGGCTTTGCAGCGGTTCCTCCTGTCGCTGACTCCCGTCTTCTTTAATCAGGAATGGGCCCCCGGGTTCGAGGAAGTTTACGAAGTCTATTTCCGGAATTTTCCGATCGAAAAGGAACGGGAATCGCTGGCCGGGTTTAGGCTGGCGGCAAGCTTTAACGCCAACAGAACGATGCAGGGACGATACGGGCCGTTTGAGGAGGCCTGGGGTTATGTCCGGGATCCGGGTACAGGCAAAGTCATCGGCGGCATCAATTTTACGACTTTCAGTTTTTTGAAAGACGCCGCCGCCCGTCCGTATGCGGCAGGCACCCAGCACCTGATGTATCTTTTCGTTTCGCCGGAATACCGGCGTCTCGGCGTGGGCAATAAACTCGTTGGTGCCGCCGAAACCTATTCCAAGAAATTCGTAGCCCGGGTCGAGGGCCTTTCGCCGGATCTCGACGGTACGCGCCTGTTTACGCTGAACGAACAAAACCAGCCTTTTAAAATGACGCCGTTCGAATATCTTTACGACACGATGAATGCAGGCGTCGATCAGTTCGACAGGTTGCTGTGGTGGCAAAAATCGGGATTCCGCCCGTTGTTGTTCCCCTATGTCGCGCCGCCTTTGGAAGAAGGCGGCGAAGCCTGCGCCCTTTTTGATCTTAACATCAACAACGGGCAATTCACCGCCATACCCGGCAGCCTGATCAAGGCGCATTTGTACCGGTTCATTTCGGTAAAACTATTGAAGAACACGCCGGCGGAAACCGATCAAAACTGGCGCGAACAGGAAAGCCTTCTTGATGCGGTGCAAATCGTCAAGGCGCGGGCCTCGGGCGCGCTCCGGCAACGGAAGGAGCAGGTATGGAACCTTTTAACTGGCCTTGCCCAAACGGACGCGAAATGGCCCGAAGGGCTTATCGGCGAGTTGCTTGAGAGGAACCCCGCGCCCTCGGGGCCGTATGGCGCAAACAACCGCCTACGCCCGCCGGAACTCCGGCACTAATTCTTCCAGCCGCGCCGTCGCGGCGGTCTCGGCCATGCCCGCCTGAAGGAGCGCCGCGAACTGGGCGAGCGATTGCTGCAGCTGGCCGAGTTCGACCGTCGGCGACTTGGCGATGCGGACGCCGTCGGCGGAGGACGGCATCAGCTCTTCGTGCGGCGAAAACAATTCCTCATGAAGCTTTTCGCCCGGCCTTAATCCCGTATAGTCGATCTTTATGTCTTCCTCCGGTTTTAGCCCTGCAAGCCGGATCATCTGGCGCGCTAGATCGGCGATTTTGACCGGTTGGCCCATATCCAGAACCATCACCTTGCCGCGTTTGTCACCCGGCTGAACGCCGAGCGCCGAAGCTTGCAACACAAGCTCGACGGCTTCGCGGATGGTCATGAAATAGCGCGTAATGTCGGGGTGCGTCACGGTGATCGGCCCGCCTTTGGCCAGCTGTTCCTGAAAGCGCGGGACAACCGATCCCGTCGAGCCGAGCACGTTGCCGAAACGCACCGTGATAAAACGGGTATCTTTCGAAGCGAGATCGAGCGCCTGGCAGTACATTTCCGCCAGCCGCTTGGTGGCCCCCATCACGTTGACGGGATGCACGGCCTTGTCGGTTGAAATCAAGACCATCGCTTCGACGCCCGTTTTCGCGGCGCAGTCCGCTACGTTCCGCGTGCCCGCGACGTTGGTCAGAATCGCTTCGCGCGCGTTGGATTCGGCCAACGGCACGTGCTTGATGGCCGCCGCATGAAAAACCATCTCCGGTTTTTCATCGCGGAAGATCTGTACCAGCCGGGCGATATCGCGCACATCGGCGATGAAGGCGCCGACATCCAATGCCGGAAAGGATTCGCGAATCTCGATCTCGATGCGGTAGAGATTGAACTCGCTGGCGTCTAACAAAGTGAGATGAGAGGGGTTTAAGGCCGCGATCTGACGCACCAGTTCGGAGCCAATAGAGCCGCCCGCCCCGGTCACCAAAACTCGCCGTCCGCCAATCAAGGCATCGATGGCTTGCCGGTTCAGGACGGTTTCGGGCCGTCCCAGCAGGTCTTCGAGGGCTATGGGCTGGTCGCGAAGCGCCTGATTGCCGTTTAGATCGTCGCGCAGTTCGGTCAAGGCGGGCAGACGCGAAAGGCCGAGCCCCATCGCCGCGCATTGTTCCAGAAGATCGGCGACGAGCGCGCCGTTCATCCGTGCCTGCGCGCGCGTCAAAATCAGGCGGCTCGGCGCCTTTCCGCGAAGCCGCAAGTTCTCGACCAAACGGGGAAGCTCGCCGATCGTGCCCAACACCTCGACGCCCTGAATGCGCCGTCCGACCCGTTTGTTGTTTTCGCCGATAACGCCGATGACGCGGAAGGGCGCCTGCGGGTTACTGTTTACGGCCCGGATGAACAAATCGGCTTCATCGCCGGCGCCCAGAAGAAGAACGTTGATGCGTCCGCCGCCCGAGCGCTCCCAAAGCGCGCTGAGCCTTCTTTCGCGCAGCAGCCGGAAGGCCATGCGCGAACCGCCGAGTCCCGCGAGAAGGATAAACCACGCGATAAAGGGCACCGTGCGCGGCATGCCCTCAAGCCGGAAGAACAGAAACCCGGCCAGCGCGTAAACGGCAATGGCCAGCGAAGAGGCCCTCAGGATTTGCGTTAGATCGCGCATCGAGGCAAAGCCCCAAATGCCGCGATATAGGCCGCTCAACAGAAAAACGATGGCGCAGGTTAATGTGAACAAACCCGTTGAAAACAGGAGAACGCCCGGCGGAACGTGAAACATATCGTTGCCAAGGCGCAAATAGAGAGCCAGCACAAAAGCCGCCGCCGCCACGACGACGTCGTGGGTAAAGGCAAGCCAGCGGCGGCTGAATCGGATCGAGGGAAGAAGCTTCATAATGAAGCCGATTTATGCCCCTTGTTCGGCAAAAGCGCAACCACGGCGGTGAAGCGGTTCGCAAGGCCCGAAAAAACAGGAATCCGGGGACTTTTTTATGACCGTTTAAGCCGCTTGCACCAGACGCAGCAGATAGTGGGCATAGCTTGTCTCGCCGCCTTCGTTCGCTATCTTGAGCACATCATCGGCGGTAATATAACCGAGCGTGAAAGCGATTTCCTCGGGACAGCCGATCTTGACCTCCTGTCTCTGCTCGACGATGCGAATGAACTCGGCGGCGTTTGCCAGCGATTCGTGCGTTCCGGCGTCGAGCCAGGCAAAACCGCGGCCAAGGCGGACAACCTCCATTTGCTTCTGCTGAAGGTAGATCCGGTTGATGTCGGTGATCTCCAGTTCACCCCGCGAAGAAGGCTTGAGGGATTTTGCTATGTCCAAAACCTGATTGTCGTAGAAATAAAGGCCGGTCACGGCCCAGTTGGACGGCACTTTTTTCGGCTTTTCGACGAGATCGATGGGATTGTCTTTTTTGTCGTAGACAATCACGCCATACCGCTCGGGATTCGCGACGCGGTAGCCGAAAACCGTCGCGCCCCTTGCCTTGTTAGAGGCTTGCTGAAGACAGCGCTGCAACCCTTGCCCGTAAAACAGGTTGTCGCCAAGGATCAAGGCCACATTGTCGCTGCCGACAAAAGAACGCCCGACGATAAAGGCATCGGCAAGGCCGCGCGGTTCCTGTTGTTCGGCGTATTGAAAATTCAATCCCCACTGGCTGCCATCGCCAAGCAGATTGTGAAACAAGGGCAAATCATGGGGCCGTCCGATAATCAATATGTCGCGAATGCCCGAAAGCATGATCGTGCTTATGGGATAGTAGATCATCGGCTTGTCGTAGACGGGCATCAGCTGCTTGCTGAAAGCGCGTGTTGCCGGGTAAAGACGCGTGCCATTGCCGCCCGCAAGAATGATGGCCTTTTTCGTCGTCATGGAAGGGCGCTCCTTCGGGATATGAGGGTCTGGACGGCTTCGGTGAGGCCGTCGCGCCAGGTGGGTTGCCCGATACTATAAACGTTATGGATTTTGGCGCAATCCAGTACGGCGTAATGCGGGCGCCGGGCGTGAAGAGCCTCCTCGGCTTCCGTAAGGCGCGTGATTTCAGGCCGCCGCGCCGTGAACGGAGCATAGGCTTCCACAATGGCCTGTGCGAAATCGAAAGGCGTGCAGGGCGGCGCGCCGCAAAAATGAAACGTGCCGAAACCACCCGCCTTTCCTTCGAGCAAGGCTTTGGCCATAACGATAATGGCGCGGGCTACGGCCGATGCGGGAGCCGGAGCGCCGAGACGGTCCGGCGAAACGCACAGTTCCTTTTCCTTCTCGATCAGGCGGATTGTCCGGGTCAGAAGATTGTTTCCGAAAGCGCTGAAAACCCATGAAAGGCGCAGGATAACGTGCCAAGGCAACTCATGACGCACGGCTTCTTCTCCCATCATTTTGCTCTGGCCGTAAACGTTAAGGGGGTTCATGAGGTCATCAGGCTTGTAGGGTGTGTTTTGTTCGCCATCAAATACCGCGGCGGAAGACAGGTGGATGAGGGGTGTGTCGTGCGCCGAACACTGCGCCGCCAAAATGGCGGCGGCATGGAAATTGGCGTCCCGCGCTGCCTCGGGGTTGCGTTCGGCTTCATCGATGGCCGTCATACCGGCGGCGTTGATGACAAGATCGGGCTTGAAGTTCTGAACGGCGCGGCGCACCCCGGCAGGATCCGCGATGTCCATTTCGGCGCGGCTGTAAAGGCCGAGAACCCAGTTCGACGGCAAAGCCTGATGCCGGATGGCCTGACCGATCTGTCCGTTGGCCCCTATGAGCATGACGCGACAAGGCGCTGTCATGCGGCCGTGCCACCCTGCAGCGACAGCCCGAGGCGTTCGCCGCCATAGCTGCGGGCGCAAATCATTTCGCACCACGCAATGTTGTCAAGATACCAACGCACGGTCCGGCGCAAGCCTTCGGCCAGCGTCGTGCGGGGATGCCATTCCAGTTCGCCGCCGAGTTTGCTGAAGTCCATGGCATAGCGCGCGTCATGGCCCGGTCTGTCCGGCACGAACGTGACGAGTTGCTTGTGCGGACAGTGGGGAGACTGAGACAGGCAATCGTCCAGAATGGCGCAAAGTTCATGGACGAGATCGATATTGCGGCATTCGGCCGCGCCGCCGACGTTGTATTTTTCGCCGGGGCGGCCGCGCGCGAATATTGTGTGCAGAGCTTCGGCGTGATCGTCGACGAAAAGCCAGTCACGAACGTTCGTTCCCTGCCCATAGACAGGCAAGGCTTCGCCCCGAAGCGCCTTCATCAGGCAAAGCGGAATCAATTTCTCGGGAAACTGGAACGGCCCGTAGTTGTTGGAACAGTTGCTGATGATAACGGGCAGGCCGTACGTTTTATGCCACGCGCGCGCCAGATGGTCGGCGCCGGCCTTGCTGGCGGCATAGGGGGAGTTGGGGGCGTAAAGTGACATTTCGGAAAAGGCGCCTTCCGGCCCGAGCGATCCGTAGACTTCGTCGGTCGAGACGTGCAGAAAACGAAACGCCGCGCGTTTTGGGGCGGGTGACGAGGCCCAATAACGCCGTGCGGATTCGAGCAGGGCGAACGTGCCTATGATATTGTTATGAATAAAGGGCGAGGGATCGTCGATCGAGCGGTCGACGTGCGTTTCGGCGGCCAGATGAAGCACGCCGTCCGGCTGTTCCGCGCTGAAAAGGGAGTCCATAAGAGCGGACTCGTTGATATCGGCTTCTATGAGACGGAACTCCGGGTCGCCTGCAAGGCCGGCGAGGGACTCGCGGCTCGCCGAGTATGACATCCTGTCGACGCCAATCACGCGGGCAAGGCCGTTTGCCCGCAGAAAACGGCATAGCGCAGAGCCGATAAATCCTGCGGCGCCCGTGACAATGACCGTTTGCATCCCGAAAATCCCCCGCGAGCCCTGGCGCAGCCTGCGAATTTTTCTTGCGCCTTCGGCATAGTCATTGGAATATGGCTTAACACAAGCCCGG
>JAQUPC010000095.1 GCA_028716765.1 Alphaproteobacteria bacterium
GTTATGCGCGAGACTGCCTAAGGAGAACGACTATGTGCCTGACCTGCGGCTGCAATCATTCCCACGATCACCATCATGATGACGGCCACGTACACGACCACGATCATCATCACGAACACTCCGCCCCGCTCGGCGCGGTGCACGAGCACGGCGTGGACAAGACGCGCACGATAAAAATCGAGGAAGACATTCTCGCCGAGAATAACCGCTTTGCGGCAGCGAACCGTGCGGTGTTTGCCAAGCACAAAATTTTGGCGCTCAACCTTGTTTCCAGCCCCGGCTCGGGCAAAACCACTTTGCTGGCGGCCACGCTATCGGCCAAGCGTTTTCCGGCCGCCGTCATTGAGGGCGATCAGCAAACCGACATCGACGCCGGGCGGATCCGCGCCACGGGCGCTCCGGCTGTCCAGATCAACACCGGGCGCGGCTGCCATCTCGACGCGCATATGGCCGGCCACGCGATGGAGGATTTAAAGCTGGACTCCGGCACAATCGACGGCGGAGTCGTATTCATCGAAAACGTCGGCAATCTGGTGTGCCCCGCCGCGTTCGATCTCGGCGAGGCGGCCAAGGTGGTTTTGCTCTCGGTGACCGAAGGCGACGACAAGCCGCTTAAATACCCCGACATGTTCCGCGCCGCGAAGCTTATGATCCTTACGAAATCCGATTTGCTGCCGCACGTGCCGTTCGACCCTGCGCGCTGCCTTGCCAACGCCCGGCAGATCAATCCGGCGATTGAGGTTTTGACGCTCTCGGCCACGACCGGCGAGGGGATGCACGACTGGTTTGCGTGGATGGAAAAGATGCGCAGCCATTAAGGTCTTGATCCCGGCTAACAGAATACGTCATTCCGGAAAACTTTCTATTCGCCGCCTCGCGGTGAATAGAAAGTTTATCCGGAACCCAGTGGAAGAATCCGTTAAGCTGTTCTATGGAGATGGGCTGACTGGGTCCCGGATCAATTTTCTTTCTGCTAAAGCAGCCGAAAAGAAAATCGTCCGGGATGACGTTGTCGTTTATGTCATTATGTGTTGCTTATGAAAAACCCTGCCGCCGCCATTATCAGACTCTCCCGCCCCTTGCCCCCCGTTCTGGGCGCGGGGGCGTTTTTGAAAAACACGCTGTGCCTCATTCAGGGCAACGAGGCGTGGATTTCGCGCGACAACGGCTCGCTGGATAACGTCGAGGCCATTGAGAATTACGAGCAGACGGCGGCAGAAATGCTGGCGGCGGCAAAAGAGAAACCTGTTGCCGTGGCGCACGATCTTCATCCCGATTTTGCCAGCACGCACTTTGCGCTTTCGAGTGGCCTAAGACCGATAGGCATCCAGCATCATCACGCGCATATCGCCGCGATTATGGCCGAACACGGGATCAGCGAACCTGTCCTCGGCCTTGCGCTCGACGGCTTCGGGCTCGGCC
Organism: Alphaproteobacteria bacterium; assembly: GCA_028716765.1. The sequence continues at coordinate 1,423 of JAQUPC010000095.1, forward strand.
TCAACAACGAGTCATGGGGCGGCGAGCTGCTGCGCGTCGATGCCTCGGGCTTTCAGCGCGTCGGCCATCTGTATCCCCTGCCCCAACCCGGCGGCGACATCGCGGCGCGCCAGCCGTGGCGCATGGGCGCGGCGGCTTTGTGGGCGCTTGGGCGCGGTGATGAAATTGCCGGACGCTACGCCGCGTTTCCCAACGCCACCGTTCTGGCATCAATGCTTGAACGCGGCCTTAACAGCCCGCCCACGACGAGCGCCGGGCGTTTGTTCGACGCTGCATGCGGGCTTTTGGGCGTTAAGCCTGTCGCCGCCTTCGAAGGCGAAGCGCCGATGGCTCTCGAAGCGATGGTGCGGGAGACGAAGACAGATTCAGAAGGATGGATGATAACGCAACAATACGCGCAAGAGCAGCAAGATTCCCCTCCCCTTGCGGGAGTGGTTAGGGGTGGGGGCGTTCCGCTTGATGGGGATTTTCTTAAACAGCAAGGCTCTGCCCGGTCGTTCTCCCCCCTCCCTAACCCTCCCCTCAAGGGGGAGGGAATTCTGCCGGCCCTCACCCTCGACCTGCGCCCATTGTTAGCCCGGCTCATCGATTGCGAGGCACAAGAGGGCGCGGAACTTTTCCACGGCACGTTGATCGCCGCGCTGACGGATTGGGCCGAAAAAGCCGCGGAACAAACGGGAATTAGATCGGTTGCCCTTGGCGGCGGTTGCTTTTTCAACAAAGTCTTGCGCGATAGCCTTTGTCAAAGGATGATGGCGGCAAAGCTGACTCCCCTGCTCCCGCAGAAGTTATCGCCGGGAGACCCTGCCCTAAGTCTCGGCCAGGCATGGGCGGCGGCGATGATGATTGAAACAGGGGAAGTTTGAGAACATGTGCCTTGCCATACCCGCCCGCATCTCGAAGCTTCTGGACGGCAACATGGCCGTGGCCGATCTTGGCGGCGTGAGCCGTACGATCTCGCTCGCGTTGGTGGATAATACGGCGGTCGGCGATTATGTGATCGTGCATGTCGGCTATGCCCTTTCGCGCCTCGATCAGGAAGAGGCCGAAAAGACGCTGAAGCTGTTCGCCGAGATGAACGAGGCCGGCGCACGGGAGATGGAACAGAAAAAAGCCGGGGCGAAAGCGTGAAATACATCGAGGAATTCCGCGATCCGGCGCTGGCCGAAAATCTGGCGGTCTCGATACGGGCCGAAGCCGGGAAAAGTCCGCGCACTTATCGTTTCATGGAGTTTTGCGGGGGGCATACGCATGCCATCTACCGCTTCGGCTTGCCGGATTTGCTGCCGCCGAATGTCCGGATGGTCCACGGGCCGGGCTGCCCGGTTTGCGTGTTGCCGATGACGCGCATCGACACCGCCATTCAGCTGGCTTTAATGCCCGGCGTCACGCTGTGCTCCTATGGCGACATGCTGCGCGTGCCGGGCGCGCATCGCCTGAGCCTTTTGAAAGCAAAGGCGCAAGGCGCGGACGTCCGCATGATCACGTCGCCGCACGAAGCTATCGTTCTGGCGCAAGGCAATCCCGAAAAACAGGTCGTGTTTTTCGCCATAGGCTTCGAAACCACCACGCCGCCTACCGCTGTCGTTATCAAGCAGGCCGGGGCATGGGGTCTCAAAAACTTCAGCGTTTTTTGCAACCACGTTTTGACGCCCGCGGCGCTCGGCTGGCTTTTGGAGTCGGCCAAAGACGAACAGGCGGACACCCCGCCGCTTGACGGCTTCGTCGGCCCCGCGCATGTGAGCGCCGTGATAGGCACCAAGCCCTATGAGATCGCCGCCGCGCATTACGGCAAGCCTGTGGTGATCGCAGGGTTCGAGCCGCTTGACGTTCTGCAGGCTATTTTGATGCTCATCCGCCAAGTCAACGAAGGGCGTCATGCCGTTGAAAATGAATACACTCGCGCCGTCACCTGCGAGGGCAACGTCAAGGCGCAAGAATTAATGAAAGAAGTTTTCGAGCTGCGCGACACGTTTGAATGGCGCGGCCTTGGCTTTATCCCGGACAGCGCCTTGCGCTTGCGCGACGTCTACGCCGCCTTCGATGCCGAAAAAAGGTTTGAGCTTAAGCCAAGCGAAGCGCGCGAAAATCCGGCGTGCCAGTGCCCCGCCATCCTGCGCGGCGCTAAACAACCTGTCGATTGCAAGCTGTTCGGCAAGGCCTGCTCGCCGGAAAACCCCATCGGCTCGTGCATGGTGTCGTCCGAAGGCGCCTGTGCCGCGTGGTACAGTTATCGGGGATCGGGGATCGGGGGTCAGGGGCCGGAAGAAAAATCATCGACAAACAATACGATGTCTTTATCTTCATCCGAAACGCCGATCCTCGATCCCCGATCCCCGATCCCTGGTTCACAGGCCTAATCATGATCAAGCGCGTAATCCCTCCACTCGATCTAAAGAATGGCCGCATCGATATGACGCATGGCAGCGGCGGCCGCGCTATGGCGCAGCTTATCGAGGAGTTGTTCGCGTGCGCGTTCGACAATCCGGCGCTCGCCGAAGGCAACGATCAGGCGCGGCTCGCCATCGGCCAGACAGGGCGGATCGCCTTCAGCACCGATAGTTACGTCATATCCCCTCTCTTCTTCCCCGGCGGCGATATCGGCAGCCTTGCCGTGCACGGAACGGTCAACGACGTCGCAATGTCCGGCGCACGGCCCTTATGGCTTTCCGCCGGATTCATTCTTGAGGAAGGTTTTCCGCTGGCCGATTTGGCGCGCATTATCGCGTCGATGGCCGGGGCGGCAAGACGCTGCGGCGTGGACATCGTAACCGGCGACACCAAGGTCGTGGAAAAAGGCAAGGCCGACGGCCTTTACATCAACACGGCAGGCATCGGCATCGTGCCGGAAACCGCCGATCTGTCGGCAAGCAATGTGCGCGAGAGCGACGCCATTCTGCTGAGCGGCCCCATCGGCGATCACGGCATGGCCGTCATGTCGCGGCGCGAAAATCTTGCGTTCGAAAGCGAAATTCTGTCCGACAGTGCGCCGCTGCACGGTCTTGTGGCCGCAATGCTGGAATCCGGCGCGGAAATCCACGCGCTGCGCGATCCGACGCGCGGCGGGCTTGCCACGACGCTGAACGAGATCGCGCAAACGGCGGATGTCGGCATGCGCCTTGAAGAACAAGCCATTTCCGTCCGCCCCGCAGTGCAAAGCGCCTGTGAAATTTTGGGGCTCGACCCCTTGTACGTTGCGAATGAGGGACGATTAGTTGCTTTCTGCGCCGCAAAAGACGCCGAAATGCTTTTAAGCGCCATGTGCGATCACGAGCACGGACGCGAAGCCGCCATCATCGGCCACGTCGTCCCTGATGAGCGCAATTTCGTCGAAATGCGCACAAGCCTCGGCGGCAACCGCATCGTCGACTGGCTCACCGGCGAGCCGTTGCCGAGGATTTGCTAACAAATTGAAAGATTCTTAAGGTCTTGGCGCAGCATCTTGTTTTGGCCCAACCACAGCACCCGGGCTTTGAGGGTTTTCCTGGGCGTTCCGCATCTTCTCGACTTCAAGCCGGTACACACGCACAACTTTGAAAAGCTGTTCGATCCCATCGGCAAACTTATCGCCGGTCTTTAATGGGCCCTGTGGTGACTTCCCATACTCAGATACATTCATCATTTCCTCAACTATTTTTTCCCTTAGCTGGGCGCCTAAAGATTTTCGGCTTGCTTCCCGCATAACATCATCCAGTTTTTTCCTGGCTTGATCAAAAAAACGGCCATCAGGATCAGCGCTTCCAATAATCATGGACAATGCGGAACCAGCCATAGGCAAATCTTTTGCACGTAAGTTTTCAATGTTTTCCAAACAATCGAACTCCGCTAGAGCTTTTATTTTATATCTATCTTTGGCTAGTCTGCTGTCTTTCTTTATGGGCTGAAAGATCGCAACGCTTGCCGTCGCCTGAATTGCAGGAAACAGATAACCTTCGTCCATGGCCAGGAGTTCTGATTGAATAACAATCAATCTAGCCAATGGATTAACGACGACACTATTCTCATCAAGCTTTTTATAGATTCCGACGAGCGATTCCGTCGCGCGCGCCAGAACGTCATAATCCATTTCGGGAGGATAGGCAGGATTATCGAAGGGAATAGCGCTACGGATTTTATCCAAAATGGTTTTGCTCATTTATCAAATCTCCTGTCCGCATGATCAAAGGAAACAATCATCGAAATCTTTCGATGAAGAATAATTACATGGTTTATAAATATAATAAATATGCAAATGCGTAAATTATTATTCCTGTTAACCATAACAATCCGCCTTTTGCCGTACTTTAAAACGGCTCACTGGATCGCATGGCGATTTTGGGGAGGTGTCAATAGCAGGACTCCCCCTCACCTGCGAAAACTAATGACTTGCTCCCGCCTTCGCCAAGGCTTCGGCGGGCAAGTTGCAAGCCAAAGTTTTCGCTTCCTCTCCCCCTCTCGGGGTAGAGGGATTCTATTTGATCGTAAATAATTTAAACCCTGAACCAAAGCTGCAGGCGCGTCCGGTCCGCGGTGATCGTCACGCCTTCCGCCAGCCGCAACAGGATCGGGAAGCCAAGCCCGCCCGGCAAATCGCAAGCGTAATCCGGCAACGTGCCCGCGCGCGCCTTTTCGAGAACGGTCACGACCGCCTCGCTCATGGGCGGCGATTGAAAAAAAGACACCAGCAGAACGTTCTTCCGCCGCCGCGCGAAAAAAGCCAAGGCTTCCGCCTTGGCGTGAACGGCTGCATTCGCCACGCATTCGACTAAAAGCAGATAAATCTCGTTTTTGGCGAGAAGGCGCGCCGGAAACTCTTTAACGATTTTATCCAGCGTCAAGGGATCCCACATGGAGGGGTTGTCCATGATGGCCATATAGAGATTATGCGAATGAAAGCCGGCCTCCTGCGCCGCCTTGATGTTCTGGTAGGAAGACGTGCCGAAAAGACGTACCGCCTTCATTGATGCCTCCCTCAAATGCGGATTTCGGCGATCCGGTTCAATTCCACCATCTCGAACAAACGGTTGATGTTGGGCCCCGGTTTCTCAATGACGAAATTCGCGTCCTTTTCCCGCACGCGGCGCAATATCCTGATGAGAACGCCCAGCCAGTGGCTGTCCATGCGCGTGACTTCGGCAAAGTTCAGCCTGACCATCGTGACCTCGCCTTTGTCCACAAGCGACGTGATCTGATAGACAAGCTGTTCGCCTTCGGTGTGTTGATGAAAGGTAAGGGCGCCCGTGATGTAAACGACAAGGTCGTTTCCTTCGCGCCGGAATTTGAACGCCATGATGCTATCTCCTCCTTAAAGCAATAAGCGTAAGATCGTCCGCCAGCGGCTCTTCCGGCGCCAACGCCGCCGCGAGTTCCGGATCGGCCGGATCGGATTGCCTTAACGCATTCACCGGGTCGGCCGTCGTCCCGTCCAGCCACCCGTCGCTGAAAAGGATCAGCGACGCGCCCTGCGGCATCTGGGCCGTCGCCGTCGTCAAGCCGACCATGCCGGAGCCAAGCGGCAGACCTCGCGTTTTAAGATCGGTTATGGTTTCGCCGCATCTCAGCAAGGGCGACGGAATATTCGTCCCGGCGAAACGGATAAGCCCGCTGGTCCGGTGAAAGGTCAGAGCGACCGCCCCGGCAAAAAGCTGTCCGAACGAAATTTTTGCCATGGCGGCGTCAAGCTTGTTGAGAAAGACGCCCGGATCGCAAAGATGCTCATGATATTCCTGCACCAGGCAATCGACCCTCAGGGCATTGATAGCGCCCGCAAGACCGTGCGCGCTGGCGTCGACCAGAACGATGCCGATATGGTCGTCGTCCAGCGCCCGCAGCGACCACAAATCCCCGCCGATCTCGTCGTGCGGCCTGTAAACCGAAGAGCAATCGAGCCCATAGCAAGCCGCCAATTCGGCGGCCTGATCGGCATTCGGCAGAACGGCGTTGAGAAACGCATGGGTTATTTCGATATGCGCCTGAATCCGGTTGCGAAAATCGAACAGAACGCGCGATGCGATGGCGCTGCGCAGATGCGCGCGAATGCGGGCCATAAGCTCGGACAAATGAAACGGCCGGCTCACGACGTCCGTCGCGCCGAAATTGAAACAGCGCACGCGTTCGTCTTCGCCCTGCAGGCAGGTTTGAACGAGAACCGGCAAGCCGTCGAACATCGGGTTGGCGCGAAGCCGGCGCATAAGTTCGTAACCGTCCATGCGCGGCATGCGGATATCGAGCAAAATCAAATCCGGGCGGAAGCGCGTGATGAGGTCCAGCGCGGAATCGCCGTCGTCGGCCTCGTCGATGATGCCGATGCCGAGTTTTTCGCACACCTCGCGCAAAAGAAGCCGGTTCGTGGCATCGTCGTCGACAATCACGACGTGCGCGCGCTGAAACTCGGCGGGAATTTTTTGAGACGATGACGGAAACTTGTCGATCACGGCGCGTACCGGAAAAAAACAGTGCTAACGCGCCTTATTACGTTATCTATTTTAAATTGATATTAAGCGGCAACATACGATGTTGTGTACGCAAATATTCAACTTGTTTTTTTGGAATCAGAACGGCGCAAACAAGCGTTGAACGCATTGGCGCTTGCGGCAATAAAAGCGCGCATCGTCCCGCCATTCCGATGCCGGAGGCACTATTGCCCAGCCAATCAGGACGGGAGGCAGCGCGGCGTTCGTTTGCCACGGTAATACGAGCGGCTGTTGAATCTCCGCGCCGGGAAAACGCGCAATCAAATACGAAGGTATGTACAGCGTCGAGAACACGTTGCCGCCCCATACTATGACGCCGCCCTTTTCCCAAACGTCTTCGGGCTGAACCCACGGGTTTATGGCGTAATCGGCGGAAATCAATACGTGCGGCCGCGAACCGTACGAAAACGGTTTGGCGTAATAGGCAATGTTACCTGCGGGCCACGTATTGCCGATAATGTAGGTCAACGGTCTTTGAATGTAAGCGAGCGGCCTCTGAAACCGGTCTTGCCAGGCTTTGGTTACGGCCTCCGAGATCGCCTCGCCCGGATAATGCACGCGCATGCCTTCGTTTTTGAAATGAGGATAAAGCCGGTTCGACCCGGCGAAAGCCGCCAACCCGAGCAAAAATACGAAGCACCATCCTGCGGCAAAGCGCCGCAAGGCGGCCTTGTCCGGCTTTGGAACAACATAAACAACGGCCCATAACCCTATGAAGTTCCACAGGCAGGCT
>JAQUPC010000096.1 GCA_028716765.1 Alphaproteobacteria bacterium
AACTTCGTGCCCGCCGCGGCGCGTTCGCGTAAAACATCCGCGCGGAAGGCAAACAGCTTGGCCGGACGGCCGCGCATGTCGTGGGTGTAGCCTTCGGTCTCCCCGACGAGGCCTTGCCCCTGTACGAGGCGGCGAAAGTTCTGTTTGTGCAACCGCAGCCCCGCCAAGGCCTCGACCGTATTCTGCAATTGCAGGAGCGTGAAATGCTCGGGCATTAGTTCGAACACGACGGGACGGTATTTGATTTTTGCGCGCAGCCGGGCCATGGCCGTGGCCAGTATACGCCGATGATCGTGCGGCATGGAAAGGCCGGGGCTCAAGGTTTCGTCCTCCGTCTTCCCGCGATGGGCTTCCTCGATCAGCCCCGCCTCCCAGAGCAATTCGTAACGCTGCAGGACCAGTTCCTCGTTCCACGCGCGCGGATCTTTCGGAAAGTTTATGGCGATGCGGGATTCGCGCTGTTTGCGCGCCGCGGCGCCGGGCGCGGAACTTTTCCACCGCTCAAGCCCTTTCATGATCGCCGTCATGATAGCCTGCGGCGGCCCGTCGCGCCTGTCTTCCCACGGGAAAAAAACATACCACGGCTCGGCCTGGAGTTGTTCCGGCCCTTCCGTCATCGCCGAAGGAACGCGCACAAGCGCAAGATAACCTATAGAAACCATCCGCCGACCGGCCGTGCGAGCTGTTGCGGGAACCGCAGAGCGAGCCGGAAGTGAAGGCATCCGGTCCTTGTCGGCGAACGTATACAACTGCTCGACGTAACCAAGCCTGAGACCGCTTTGCGCCTCGACCCATGCGCGGAGACCCTGCTCCAGCGTTCGGTGCTGCGTGCCGAACGGTCCTGACGGCAAAGCACGGCCCGGCAACAGCATCACCTGCGGTTCGTGATCCGCGGCGGTCACGATCACAGCGCTCAACTCGAGAATAACGTCCTGATCCGGGTTGGCGCGCATACGAAAAGTCCTTTTCCGGTAACTATTTGGTAACAAGTTTGACACATTATGCTCATTATGACTATATGCGGCCATGCCTTGATGGCTTCTTTTTTGGACCCCTTAATGCTCATGTGGAGCATAATTGATGGACGCTTTTTCGCCTGACCCCCTCGCGGCTGCCGAAACCGCCGCCTCGCTCTACGCGCGCGTGAAGAACGTCATCGCGCCGGAGAAATGGGCCGGTTTTGCCGGAGACGTTCTGGCCATCCAGCGCCTTAAGAAAGAGCGCAACGCCATCATCCTCGCCCACAACTACATGACGCCGGAGATTTTTCACGGCGTCGCGGACATCACGGGCGACTCGCTGGCGCTGGCGCGCGAAGCGGCCGCGACGGACGCCGATGTCATCGTCGTGGCAGGCGTGCATTTCATGGCCGAGACGGCGAAGCTGCTTAACCCCGCGCGCAGGGTTTTAACGCCCGATCCCGAAGCCGGTTGCTCGCTGGCGGATTCCATCACGGCAGAAGACGTTCGCGCCCTGCGCCAAAAGCATCCCGGCGCGCCGGTTATCACCTACGTCAACACCTCGGCAGCGGTGAAGGCGGAATCGGACATTTGTTGCACGTCGGGCAACGCCTTGAAGATCGTGGAATCGCTCGGCGCGCCCGAAGTCATCATGCTTCCCGACGAGTTCCTTGCGCAAAACATCGCGGCGCAGACAAACGTCAGGATCGTTACGTGGAAAGGCCGCTGCGAAGTGCATGAACGCTTTACGCCCGGCGACGTTCGCAAGGCGCGAGCGGAACATCCCGGCCTTGCCGTGCTGGCGCATCCCGAATGCCCGCCCGAAGTCGTCGCCGAAGCCGATGAAGCCGGCTCCACCGCGCAAATGCTGGATTGGATTGCGGCTAGGCGCTCTTCGCCCGTCATGCTTATGACGGAAGCTTCGATGAGCGACAACGCCGCCGCGCAATTTCCGGATATCGCGTTCGTGCGCCCCTGCGAGGAATGCCGGTACATGAAGCGCATCACGCTCAAGAATATCCGCCGTTCCCTCGAAACGCTTACGCATGAGGTTTCCGTTCCCGGCGCTATCGCCGAACGCGCGCGCCAGGCCGTCGAACGCATGATGGCCGTGAAATGAAGAACCCCCTTCCCCCCGTCGTTATCGGCGCAGGCCTCGCCGGGTTGAGCGTGGCGCTTTCGCTCGCGCCGCGTCCTGTTATCGTTTTGGCGCGAAAGCCGACAGGACAGGAAAGCAGCAGCGTTCTGGCGCAAGGCGGCATCGCCGCCGCTATGGGCCGGGATGACTCGCCGTTTATTCATGAACTGGACACGCTCGCGGCAGGCGCCGGACTTTGCGACCCGGCTGTCGTCCGGATGATAACGGAGGCCGCCCCCGCCGCCATCAGGCAGCTTGCCGCATGGGGCACCGCCTTCGACAGGGACGAGCAAACACAACTCGATCTTGGCCTCGAAGGCGCGCACAGCCGCCGCCGCATCGTTCACGCCAACGGCGACAGCACGGGCGCGGCGGTCATCGAGGCTCTTTACGCAACAGCACGCAAAACACCTTCCATCACATTCATCGACGATGCCGGGGCCGCGGAAATCACGACGGACGAAAACGGCGTTACGGGCGTGTCTTACACATGCGGCGGCACGGCAGGGCATATTGCGGCGGATCACGTTGTTCTCGCGACGGGAGGTATCGGCGCCTTGTGGCCGCACACGACCAATCCCGTCGATTCCTGGGGGCAAGGGCTGGCGCTGGCCGCACGGGCCGGGGCCGAATTGCGCGATCTCGAGTTCGTGCAATTCCATCCCACCGGCATCGACGCCGGGCTCGATCCTACGCCGTTGGCCAGCGAGTCCCTGCGCGGCGAAGGTGCGGTTTTGATCAACGACCGGGGCGAAAATTTCATGGCCGATGAGCCCCGCGGCGCGTTGGAACCGCGTGACGTCGTTACCCGCGCCATCTGGGAGCAACTGCAACAGGGCCGGCGCGTGTTTCTCGATACGCGCAGGATCGCGGATTTTGCCGTACGCTTCCCGTCCGTTTACGCGTTGTGCGCAAAGGCCAACGTCAACCCGGTGCGCGAGCCTATCCCCGTTCGGCCCGTCGCGCACTATCACATGGGCGGCGTCGCCGTGGACTTTGAAGGCCGCACCAACATTGAAGGCTTGTGGGCCTGCGGCGAAGTGGCCGCGACGGGCCTGCACGGCGCCAACCGCCTCGCCAGCAATTCGCTTCTGGAAGCCACGGTGTACGGCCAGCGTATCGCCGCGAGTCTGACAAGAACGGACCGGGTTCCCTCCCCCCGGCTGTGCGCCCCCCCACCTAACCTCCCCCTCGAGGGGGGAGGAATTCCGCTGCGCTTGCCGCGCAAGGAAACGTCCGAAGAGCGCCAGTTAATCCGCGATCTCATGGAAACGCACGTCGGCGTCCTTCGCGACAAGGCAGGACTGGAAAAAGCCGTCGATCAATTGTCGCCTCTCGCCAAACGTTCCGGCATGGCGCTCGTCGGCCAGATGATCGCAATGGCCGCGCTTTGCCGCGAGGAAAGCCGGGGCGCGCATGCCCGGACGGATTTTCCGGAAACGTCGCGTCATTGGCAGCAATCAAACACGCTGGCGCTTAACGACAAAGGCGAGCCCGTCGTGATGCCACCCTCCATGGACGCACCGCGCAAAAGAGCCGCGTCATGAACTTCCCGTCTCTTCCCGATCTCGTTATTGAGCCTTTGGTGCGCGCCGCGCTTGAAGAGGACTTGGGCCGTACAGGCGACATCACCACGAACGCGATCGTGCCGCCCGGACATAAAGGGCGGGCCATGCTTGTGGCGCGGCAAACCGGCGTTGTCGCGGGTCTTGATGCGGCGCGGCTGGCCTTTCAGGCGCTTGATCCGGACATCCGTTTCCAAGCCGAAAAAAACGATGGCGATGACGTGCGACAACACGATGTTATCGCCCTTGTCGAAGGCTCCATGCGCGGTATTTTAACCGCCGAGCGCACGGCGTTGAACTTTCTATGCCGCTTGAGCGGCATCGCCACCGCCACCCGCGCGCTTGTAGACGCCGTCAAGCCCCACAAAGCGCGCATTTCCTGCACGCGCAAGACGACCCCGGGCCTTCGCGCGCTTGAAAAATACGCCGTGCGCGCGGGCGGCGGGAGCAATCACCGCTTCGGGCTTTATGACGCCGTGCTCATCAAAGACAATCACGTCGCCGCGGCGGGGGGCGTGCGCCCGGCGGTTGAAAAGGCGCGCGCGGCCGTCGGCCGAAATGTAAAGGTCGAACTTGAAGTGGACACGCTCGATCAATTGCGTGAGGCGCTCGATCTTCCCATCGACGCCGTGCTGCTGGACAATATGGACACGTCCACATTGACGGAAGCCGTAAAACTGGTGAACGGACGGTTTGAAACAGAAGCCTCGGGTCACGTCACGGCGGCGAACGTAGCCGCTATCGCGGCCACGAGCGTAGACGTCATATCCTCGGGCTGGCTCACCCACAGCGCCCCGGCGCTCGACATCGCTCTCGATTATGAAGAACGGTAAACGCAAGGCAAAGCATCGCTCTTGCGCCCCCTGAATATTGCATTTAAGAGATTCAAGTCTCTTCCGGGCGGGCTTTCGCTCCCTTCTCGCGCAATAATGACATGGATTCTCACGCCAGCGGCCTTGTCTCGACCCTCGTCATCAGCCTTGTCGCCGCGTTTGCAGGAGGACTGGCCGTCCGTTCCATCAAGTTGCCGCCGTTGCTCGGCTATCTCGTGGCGGGAATCGTCATCGGCCCCTTTACGCCCGGCTTTGCCGCCAATCAGGTTATAGGCGCCGAACTCGCTGAAGTCGGCGTGGCTTTGCTGCTGTTCAATATCGGTCTACATTTTTCCCTGAAAGACCTGATGGCCGTGCGCGCCATCGCCGTTCGAGGCGCCCTCGTCCAAATACTTATAAGCGGCTCGCTGGGCGCTTTGGCGGCATGGCGCCTTCTCGACTGCAACCTGATCGCGTCCCTTCTGATGGGATTTTCGACAGCCATCGCCAGCACCGCCATCACAACGCGCGTGCTTGAGGAAAAACATCAACTGTCCACCTATTCCGGCCATATTGCCCTCGGCTGGCTTGTCGTACAGGACATCGTGGTCATTCTGGCGCTTGTTCTGTTTCCCGCCTTCGCAAAAACCGGGGGCCATCCCTCCGGACCTCTGGCGGCAACGCTCGGAAAAACGCTGCTGCAAATCGCCGGATTCGGCGTCGTGATGTTCGTCGGCGGGAGGCGCATCATCCCGTCTCTTCTCGGCTACGTGGCGCGGATCGGCTCACGCGAGTTGTTCACGCTGGCGGTCATCGTCGTCGCCCTCGGCATCGCCTACGGCTCGTCGCTGCTATTCGGGGTTTCGCTGGCGTTGGGCGCGTTTTTCGCCGGCGTCGTTATCGCCGAGAGCGACCTCAATCATCACGCCGCCGCCGAAGCTCTTTCGATGCAGCAGATCTTCACGATCCTTTTCTTTGTGTCGATGGGCATGCTGTTCGATCCGCGCAGCATAATCCGCATGCCTCTCGATATCCTGGCTTTCTGGGCCGTCATCGTTCTCGGCATGGGGCTTGTAACTTTTGTGATCCTTTTGCTGTTGCGCACTCCTCCCGTCTCCGCCGCCCTGATCGGCGGCGCCTTTTCCCAAATCGGGGAGTTTTCCTTCGTCCTTAGCGGGCTTGGGCTCGGTTGGGGGCTGCTAAGCAAAAGCAACAGCGATCTCATTGTGGCCGTGGCTTTTGTAAGCATCGTCATGAATCCCCTCCTTATCGAGATGTATCTCGCGCTTGCCCGCAGCCTCGGCAAAACGAAGCTTTTTCTGCGCTGGCACGACGGCGGCGAGCCCCATATCCCCGATCATTCCCAACCGCTCGTGGGCCACGTGATCCTCGTCGGACATGGCCGCGTGGGACAGATCGTATCCGGCGCGCTCTCGAAGCACGACATTCCTTGCGTCATCATCGAATCCGACCGCCGGTTGATGGAAAAACTGCGTCAATCGGGCGCTCAGGTCATTTTTGGCGATGCCGCGCGCGATGCGGTGCTGAACGCCGCGCATCCGGAAACCGCGAACCTTATCATCCTGACCGTTCCGGAAGGCCCGCAGGTCCGCCGCATCATAACCCTTATCAAGCGCCTTTACCCCGAACTTGAAGTGATCGCGCGCGTCCATTCGGATACGGATTATCGCCTTGTCGCCCGTCTCGGAGCGGGCCTCGCCGTTATGGGCGAGCGCGAGATCGCGCTGGGATTGTCGGCCTATGCCCTTCAGCATTACGGCGTTGAATCGCAAATCGTTCTTGAAACGCTAAGCACTCTCAGGCACGAGCCGCTTATGCAGAAGGCTTGATTATCCGGCCGGGTAAACCGGCGGCAAAGCCTTTTCGTGATGAACGATCTTGTCGATAATGAACAGCGGCCGCCGTTTCGACTCCATATAAAGCCGCCCCAGATACTCGCCGAACACGCCGAGACTGATAAGCTGGACGCTGCCGAGCACAAGCACGACGACCATAAGACTGGTCCAGCCTTGCACCGTTTCCCCGGCCAGCCAGGCGTAGAGAGAATAGAGAAGAACCACGAGGCCGGCCACGCCGACCGCGGCGCCAAGGTACGACGCAAGCCGCAGCGGAATGATGGAAAACCCGGTGACGGCGTCCATCGCCAGCCGGAGCATTTTGTTCAAAGGGTAATGCGTTTGCCCCGCAAAGCGCGGTTGCCGCTCGTAGGGCAACGGAACCTGTTTCAGGCCGATCCAGCTGACCATGCCGCGAATGTAGCGGCTGCGCTCAGGCATGCTGTTGAGGATGTCTACCGCGCGGCGGCTCATGAGGCGGAAATCACCGGCTTCAATGGGAATCGGCACCTCGCCCCACCGGCCCAGAAGGCGATAAAACAGCGAGGCGATGACGCATTTACCCCACGACTCGCCGATGCGTCTGGTGCGCTGGCCGTATACAACGTCCGCACCCTGATCCATAAGCTCGATCATTTGTCCGAGCAGTTCCGGCGGATCCTGCAAATCGGCGTCGATGATGAGGATACGGTCGCCGCGGCAAACGGAAAGCCCTGCGCTGAGCGCAAGTTGATGCCCATAGTTGCGCGACAGATTTACGGCGGCAAGGTGCGCGTCCGTCTCGGTCAACGCATTCATCCGGACCCATGTCTCGTCTTTCGATCCGTCGTTCACAAGAATGATTTCGTAATCTTCGCCTACGGCCTCGCGGCAGGCAGCAGTCAGACGATGCACGAGTTCGCGCAAGCCTTCAGCCTCGTTGTAGCAAGGAACGACAACGGACAGGGCGGGGGATTCCTGGGGCATAGCATCAAGGGGAAAATCTGGGGAGGTGGTCATCAGGACAAAAGCCTCGAAAATGGCTCCTGTCCGCCTTCGCTAAAGCTACGGCGGACATAATCGCGACGCTCGGCAAGCAAATCTAATGGTGACCCCGGCGGGATTCGAACCCGCGACCCCCTGATTAAAAGTCAGATGCTCTACCAGCTGAGCTACGGAGTCACATTCAGAAAGCAGGTATCAGGTATCAGATATAAAGGAAAACTGCAAATCAGAAACTGAACATCTGATGCCTGATCCCTGTCTTCTGCCTTCTGACTAATCCCTGACTACGGGTTTCACCTTCCGCCGCCCGTCGGGGCTGGAAAACCGCTGCGCAAGCCCTTTGGCCACATGGGAACTGACGAAGGGATGGACGTCGCCCCCGAGGCGGGCGATTTCCTTAACCATGCTGGAAGAAATGAACTGGTGACGGTCCGAGGCCATCAGAAACACCGTTTCGACGTCGTTGTTGATGCGGTGGTTCATGGCCGCCATCTGGATTTCGTATTCGAAATCCGTCACCGCCCGCAGGCCGCGGATGATGATCCCGGCGCCGACCTCGAGCGCAAAAGACATCAACAGCGAGTCGAAGGGCAAAACCTCGATGACAGCGCCGCGCTTGGTGAGAGGCATAACTTCGTGCTGCACCATCTTGATGCGCGTTTTGCAATCAAACAGCGGCCCCTTGCCCGAGTTCTTCGCCACGCCGATGACGAGCTTGTCGACGACCTTGACGGCCCGGTAGATGATTTCAAGATGCCCGAGCGTAATCGGATCAAACGTTCCGGGATAAAGGCCGATGCGTTTTTTAACTGCTGCCCTTGCCATCTTCGTCACCATTTTCGTTGCTATCCCCGTTTTCTCCATCCTCTCCCGCCTGATCCTCAAGCGCCGCGACGGAGACGACCTTTTCGGCCTCGTCGATGCGGAAGACTGTCACGCCCTGCGTCCGGCGTCCGGCGATGCGGATGTCGGCAATCGGCATGCGGATAACCTGCCCGCCGTCGGTCACAAGCATGATCTCGTCGCCTTCCCTTACCGGGAACGTCGCGACGATGGGCCCGTTGCGCTCCGACATCTCATGTTCCAGATGCCCTGCCCGCCGCGCCCGGCGATGCGGTATTCGTAGGAAGAGCTGCGCTTGCCGAAACCGCGCTCGGAAACGGTGAGCAAAAACTCTTCC
>JAQUPC010000097.1 GCA_028716765.1 Alphaproteobacteria bacterium
GATCTACCGACCCCCGATCCCCGACCCCCTAGTCTCCTTCCTCCAGCTCCGCTATAGTCCTGCATTATAACAACTTTCGGAACTTCACCCATGCACGACATAAGATTGATCCGCGAAGATCCCGAGGCTTTCGACAAGGCGCTAAAGCGCCGTGGCTTGCTCCCCGCTTCGGCAGAGATCCTGCGGCTCGATCAGGAATACCGCGCCACGCAAACCGCCATGCAGGAAGCGCAAGCGCAACGCAACGATCTGTCGCGTCAAGTCGGCGAAGCCAAACGCACGGGCGGCAACGCCGACGATCTCATGTATGCGGTAGCTGCGCTAAAGGAAAAGCTGGCCGAACTTGAAAACCGCGCGCGCCTTGAAGAGGAAGAACTTCGTGAAATTCTCTCAAGTCTGCCCAACCGTCCTGGTCCCGACGTGCCGGATGGAAAGGACGAGCGCGACAACAAGGAAATACGCCGCGTCGGCACGCCGCCGGTCATCAAGAATCCCAAACAGCATTTCGAGCTGGGCGAAGCGCTTGGCCTGATGGATTTTGCGGCGGCGGCTAAAATCGCCGGGGCCCGGTTTACGCTGTTGCGAGGGGCGCTGGCGCGCATGGAGCGGGCGCTGGGCATGTTCATGCTCGATCTGCACACGAAGGAATTCGGCTACACAGAAATCTCGCCGCCGCTTCTGGTGCGCGACGAAACCGCCTATGGCACCAACAATCTTCCCAAATTCGCCGAAGACCTGTTTCGCACCACGACCGGCCTGTGGCTCGTGCCGACGGCGGAAGTGCCGCTCACCAACATCGTGCAGGGCGATATCGTCAACCGCGAGGCCTTGCCGTATCGCTTCACGGCCATGACGCCTTGCTTCCGTTCGGAAGCGGGGGCGGCCGGCAAAGATACGCGCGGCATGCTGCGCCAGCACCAATTCTATAAGGTCGAACTTGTAAGCATCACGCCGCCGGATCAATCCGAGGCCGAGCATGAGCGCATGACGGCGTGCGCCGAGACGGTGCTTAAACGGCTCGAGTTGCCCTTCCGCACAGTCGTTCTCTGCACGGCGGACATGGGCTTCGGGGCGCGCAAGACTTACGACATCGAGGTATGGCTGCCGGGGCAGGATACCTATCGCGAAATCTCAAGCTGCTCGAACTGCTGGGATTTTCAGGCGCGCCGCATGAACGCGCGCTGCAGGGCCGCCGGGGCGAAAAACACCGAGTTCGTGCATACGCTGAACGGCTCCGGCGTCGCTATCGGACGCACCGTCATCGCCATCATGGAAAACTATCAGCAGCCGGACGGCTCTATCGTTATCCCCGCCGCGCTCCGTCCCTATATGGGAGGAATGGAGATTATCCGATGACGGAAAACAGGAATCAGGCATCGCAGAACGGGCGGCGGCAGAAAAACATCTATTTTCTGATACCTGCAATCTGCCTTCTGCTTTCTGCCTGCACTTTCTTTCGGCCGCCGGGCCGGGATTTGCCGGACCGGAGCAGCATACAGACTGGCGAGGAAATTACGGTCGAGCGCGGCCAGAACGTTTACAGCATTGCTCACAAGAACGGCGTTTCGATGCGCGAGGTCATCGTCCTCAACGATCTCAAACCGCCCTTTGTCATTCGTCCCGGCCAAAAACTGCTTTTGCCCGCTAAGGGTCAGGATTATGCGCCAACGCCGTCGGCTGCGCCTGTATCGGGAATAGTACACCAGCCTCTGGATTCTTTCGAACCGGCCGATTCCGCCGCACCCACGCCTTTCACCAACGAGTCTATAACGGCAACGCCGCTCGAAGCGCCGCAAACCTTGCCTTCTCTCCAGCAGCCGGCGGCTCTGACTCCTCCCGCAGCGGCGAAACCCGTTGAAACGACCGTGGGGAATGAACTTCAACTGGCGCCGCCAACCAAACTTGCCGAGGCGCACACGGAAGCTTTGCCGAAGCCGGAAACGATGGTTTCCAGACCCGATGTTCCGTTTGCCTGGCCTGTGCAGGGACCGATCGTTTCCGCCTTCGGGCCGAAGGCGCAAGGCACCAACAACGACGGCGTTAACATCGCGGCTCCGAAAGGCGCGCCGGTGCTTTCAGCAGCGGGCGGGATCGTCGTCTACGCGGGCAACGAGATGAAAGGCTTTGGCAACCTTGTACTGATCCGGCACGAAGGCGGATGGGTCACGGCCTATGCGCATCTCGATCGCATGCTGGTTGCGCGCGACACCGTGGTGGCTCCCGGCGACATGATCGGCACCGTGGGCAGCACGGGCGGCGTCGCTTCGCCGCAGCTGCACTTCGAGACGCGGCACGAAGGCAAGGCCGTCGATCCGCAGACGCTGATCAAAAAATCCTGAAACGGCGAAGAATATCCGTGTCTTGGGGCTTGCCCCGCGACGGGACAGGTCAAGCGTTAACCATGCGAATCGTTTACAGGAAAGCAATACATTTAAACTTGATTTTTTCCGGGGCGGCATCGCAAAATGGTGCGCGCCAATTATTGAAAACAAAGTTTCATGAAAGGGATAGATTGTCATGTCTACAAACGCGAGATCGTTTTATTTGAACCTGAAAGAGACGGGCCTGCAAGCCGTTCACAGTTTTTTTAGACCCGTATTCGTCACACGCGATATGTTGTCATTGCCGCTCAGGGTTCCGGCTCACAGATTTCAGGAATTCAAGGAAGAGGCCGCGACCGAACGCGGCGGGATTATCGGTTCTTTCGTAAAAGCCGGCGCGGCTTTGGTCGGAATAGCCGCTGGTGGTGCCCTTGCCTATGCCGCGGCGACAGTTGTTGGCTTGGGGGCGTTGTCGCCCCTCTTGCCGATCGCTGCGGCCGTTGCCGGCGTCTATGCGATGGCGTGGAGAATGGGGAATAAAGCCCCTGACTTTGAGGTGATCCGCGAGCCCGTGAGGCCGGGAGCTTCCAGCCGGAACAATAATTCTGAAATGGTCTATACGCGCTGATAGCGGGAACGGCGCGGGCAAGGCCGGTTAAGCGCTTCCCGCTATCGCCGCCGTCATTTTTGCCACGCGCGCCATCGCCTTGACGTCGTGCACGCGAAGGATGTTCGCGCCGCGCAAGACGCAGGCGGCCACGGCGACGGCGGTGCCTTCGAGGCGGTCGTTCACGGGAAGATCAAGCACGCGTCCGATAAAGCTTTTGCGCGATGGCCCGGCGAGGACCGGGAACCCAAGAGCCTTTAGCTTGTCCAGCTCGTTTATTAAGCGCAGATTTTGTTCGACCGTTTTGCCGAACCCCAGTCCCGGATCGAGAATAATCCGGTTTTGCGCGACTCCGGCGTTCATCGCACGTTCGGCCAGATCGCTTAATTCGTTATGCACATCGCCCACGACGTCGCCGGAAGGCTTGGCTTCGTACATGGTTCCCAATCGCGCATCTTGAGTTACGGCATTCGCTTCGCTGCCGTTGTGCATCAAGACGAGATAGGCGCCTCTTTCGGCCGCCAGCTTCCGCATGGCCGGGTCTTGCCGTGCTCCGGAAATGTCGTTGATCATGCTTGCGTCCGCGGCCAAAGCCGCCGCCGCCACCTCGGGCTTGACGGTGTCGACGCTAACGGGGACGGCGGGAAATCTTTTGCGGATCGCTTCAATGATCGGAACCGTCCGGCGAATTTCCTCCTCCGCGCTGACGGGGACGGAACCGGGACGCGAACTTTCGCCGCCTACGTCCAGAATACTTGCGCCTTCCGCAATCATCGTTTCCGCGCGCCGGAGCGCGGCGCCAACGAACTCTTTTCCGGCCATAAGTCCGTCGCCGGAAAACGAATCCGGCGTAACGTTCAAAATGCCCATAATCAAAGGCTTGCTGCCTAAACCGGGAATAGAAAATATAGCCATCGAACCCTACAGTGCCTCGCCGAAACAGCGCACGCCGTTATCCTCCGGCAAGGCCTTCAGCATCGCGCCAACCGTGATGCCGGTGCCCGGATGTGGCCAATCGGCGGCAATATCGCTCAACGGCCGCAACACGAACGTCCGTTCCGCCAGAAGCGCATGCGGCAGAGTCAGTTCCGGCGTAGTGAGGCGAAGGCCGTCGTAAAAAAGAATGTCGATGTCGATGGCGCGCGGGCCATACCGGTAGGTGGGCTGGCGGCCGATTTCACGCTCGATTTGCTTTACCGTGAAAAGAAGCGCTTGCGGGTCCAGCGCCGTCTCGCCCGTCACGGCGGCGTTCAGAAAATCCGGCTGATCGGTGACATAGGCTGCCGCCGTTTCGTAGACCGGCGACTTTGCCGCGATGGTCATATAGCGCGCAAGTCCGGCGCAGGCGCGGCGAAGGTTGGCTAACCGGTCGCCGATGTTGGAGCCGAGAGCGATGGCGACTTTGTGCAAAGCTTTCGTTGTCATGCCGCGCATGATGGCGAGACAGGGGAGGGAAGGCAATGCCTGTTTTAGAACGGCATCACGATATCGAAGATCTGGCTTCCGTAACGCGGCTGCTGCACGTCCTGGATGCTGCCCCGGCCGCCGTAGGAAACGCGGGCCTCGGCGATCTGGTCATACTTAACGGTATTGTCCGAGGCGATATCCTCGGGCCGGATGACGCCGGAGATCTGCAATTCGCGCATATCGAAGTTCACCGCCATTTGCTGTTTTCCGGCCAGAACGAGGTTGCCGTTGGGCAAGACCTGGGTAATCGTTGCGGCGATGCGCAAATTGATTTTTTCCGAGCGGTCGACCGAGCCCTTACCTTCGTTGCTTAAATCGCTTCCCATCTTCACGAGGCTCGTCGGATCGACGTTGTTGCCGAACCAGTTGTGCAAATGGCCGTCGACGCCGAAAAAGTTCGTCATATTGGCTTCGTCGGAGTTTTGGCGCGAACGCTTGGTCTGGTTCTGCAATTGCGCTTTCTCATCGAGACTTATGACGACCGTCAGGATATCGCCGGCGCGGCTGGCGCGCTGATCGCGGAAGAAGGCGCGCGAGCCCTTTTGCCAAAGCGAGTTGGGTTGGCGCTCGCCGAGACTCGGCGGCGGCATAGGCATGCTGACGGGCATGGCGCCGGCGAGGCGCGACGGATCCTGAACGGAGGACAACTTGGGCGCCGCGCCAACGTCTTCCAGCCTGTTCAGGGCGTTGCAGGCGGAAAGCGTCATGAACGCCGTGGCAAGCAGAGCAAGGCGAAAAAGGGAGGAAGACCGCATAACCAAACTCCTTCTATTTTGCCAAGGCAAGTTTTTGCGCCGTTTGGACGCGAACGACGCCCGATCCGTCAACCATGCCTTCTATCACGCGGTTGCTTTGCGTGTTGGTCACGCGCACGACGTCGCCGGCCGCGCCGTCCTGCATGGCGCGGCCTTGCGCCGTGATAAGCATGTAAGGCGTCTGAATCTTCATGACCACGAGCGTTCCGCGCGCAACAAGCTTCGGCGGTATGACGTCGCGGCTGTGCAGCAATTGGCCTTCGGCGGTATCGTGCCGCACTTCAAGGCCGACGATGCCGGATTTTTCGGTCAGGACATCGGCGGTCAACCGGTCTTCCGGCACTGTTATCCAGTCTATGTCGGCGTCACCGACGATCGTGCCCGCTTCGAGGCGGCGCCCAAGCACGGGAACCGTGCGCTTGATCAAAACGCGCCCCGTTACGGCAACCGCCACAGGCGCTGCGTCCGTTTCAGCCCGCAACGCGGCGCGGAATCGTCTGTTCGCCGGATCGTAATTGAAATTATCGAGCTCGAACTTCGGGGCGCGGTCGGCGGGAAGGGCCACGTCGAGAGAGCGGTTGTCGAACAGGATTTCCATCTTGCCCGTGACGTTTTGCTCCTTCAGTTTTTCGATAACGGCTTCCTGGATCATATCCTGCGTGATCCGGGTAGCGGCACGGGTGATGACGGCGCGGTCCGCAAGGCTCTGCGGTTTCCAGTTAAGCCGGTATTGCTCCGCAAGCTTGCTCAGAACATGGGCGTTATAGGTTACGCTTTTCCCCGGAGCGGGGGCGATGGCGATGGAGCGGTCGATCTTGTCCGGCAAGCCCGAAAATACGTCGGAAAGCCGGATCGAGGGGCTGTTAACTTCCGTCGTGGGCTGCAGGGTGATAATGGTGTCGGCCCATGCCGCCGAAACCGGCAATGCCAGCGCAAGCAGGGCGAGAAAGACAAGGCGTGCGCGAAAAAGGGTCATGACGATCACCTCAGCTGGCTAATGGTAGTGAGCATATCATCGGCTGTTTTGATGACTTTCGAGTTCATTTCGTAGGCGCGCTGGGCCGTGATGAGATTGGTAATTTCGGACACGATATCGACGTTCGACGTTTCAAGAGAACCTTGCACGATGGTGCCGAACCCGGGGGCCTGCGGGTTGCCGACAACCGGCGAGCCGGACGATTCGGTCTCTTTCAGCAGGTTGTTGCCGATGGATTCGAGTCCCGTAGGATTCGTAAACGTCGCCAGCTGCATCTGGCCGAGATTTTGCAGCTGCGTTTGCCCGTCGATGGAGGCCAGAACCTGACCGCTGGCGTTGATGGTTACGCTGACCGCGTTTGGCGGCACGGTGATCGCGGGAATAATTTGCAAGCCGTCGGCGTTCACGATCTGGCCGTCCTGGTTCAACTGCAACGATCCTGCCCGCGAGTAAGCCGTCGTGCTGTCCGGCATCTGGACCTGAAAATAACCGCGTCCGTTGATGGCGAGGTCATACGTGTTGTTCGTCATATTCAGGTTGCCTTGGGCATTGATGCGATAGGTGGCAACCGGCTTGACCCCCAATCCCAGCTGAAGACCGGACGGCAAGAGCGTCCCGGTGTCCGACGACGGCGAGCCGACGCGGCGCAGGTTCTCGTACAGCATGTCCTGAAACTCGGCGCGCGAGCGCTTGAAGCCCGTGGTCGACAGGTTGGCGATATTGTTCGAGATGACTTCGACGTTGAGCTGCTGGGCCATCATGCCCGTTGCGCCAATGCTAAGTGCCCTCATGCCGTTCTACCCTCCCGTTAGGCCGTCGTCTTGGACAGACGGCTGATGGCCGTGCTCAACCGCTGGTGCTCGTTTTCAAGCATGCGAGCGACCTGCTGATACGACCGTAAGATCTCGATCATGTTCGTAATTTCGTTGACGGACTGGACGTTGGACTGTTCCACCATGCCTTGCACAACGGTGCCGTCCTTGTCCTGTTTGGGCGTTTGCGCGGTGGCGTAGAGTCCGTTGCCGAGGCTTTGAAGTTCCTGCTCGTTGTCGAACACGACGGTCTTGATCTTGCCGACCTGCGTAACGTCTTTGCCCGTTCCGCTCATGACCGAGACGATTCCGTCCGCCCCGATCTGGAAATCTCTCGCGTCTTCGGGCAAGGTAATGGGCTGATCGCCGTCGCCGAGAAGCTTGTCCCCGCTCGGGGTGACGACCTGGCCTTGCTCGTTCAATACGAATGTGCCGTTTCGCGTATAGCGCGTGCCGTTTTGGGTCTGGATTTGGAAATAGCCTTTTCCCTGAATCGCCACGTCCAGAGGATTGCCGGTTGTTAACAGCGGCCCCGGCGACGTATTGCGGATCGTGCCCTTATCGACGCCAAAGTTGATTTGCTGCGTGGGCGTCGTGCGGCTGATCAACGTCTCGAACTGGATATCTTCACGTTTGAAGCCGGAGGTGGTGGCGTTCGCGACATTATTGGCCACAACGTCCAAAGCCCGCGAAAGCGAGTCCTGATACGAGGTTAAGACGAGACTGGCGGCCTGCATGATCTTGCCCGAAGTTCCCGATTTTCCAAACGCACGATGCCGGGAATGCACGCATCCCCGCGGTGTGTGATGCAGACTCCGTGCCAAAGGAATTAATCTAATTATATCAGTCGGTTAATGCTATTCTTGGGTCCGTTTACGCTGCCAAGAGGCAAAGAAAACCGCCTGCAAGCGGCAGAAGTTGCCGAAGAATGAAGCCGGGATCGCCGGCCGGGAAAATCTTCGCACAGGCCAGAGGGAGGATTGCGAATCATCGCAAGGCAACCTCGTGTTTTTTCGTCTCAGCCGCTAAAAAAGTTTCCATGAAAGTATTTTAAGGCGTTTCTTAACTTTACTTCCTTTCAGCGAATCTCTTAGCTTTACCCATAATTTTTTAGTGGGTGTTTGCTATGTTGGATAT
>JAQUPC010000098.1 GCA_028716765.1 Alphaproteobacteria bacterium
CGAGTCCGGCGACGTCATGCCAAGAAACGTCTGGTATATCGCAGCGCACTTCGGCGGATGCCGAAGGCTCGATGTTTCTCAACGCGGAGATAAAGTCTTTATCCGTCAGTTTGGCGCCCTGTGCCAGGTGCGACGCCGTCGTTACAAGCTGAAAAAGATCCCTCGCCGTCGTTCCGGGCGTTCTTGCCGCCAATAGCGCAAGATCGGCGGGTTCGGCCAACGGCATGTTTCGCGTGGCTAAAGTCAATATTTCCTGCCGTTCAAGGCGATTGGGAGCATCGACAGGCAACACAAGATCGAAACAGGGACGATCCCTAAAGCGGCCGTCGAGCGGCCCTGAACCTATCCCGAACACCATAAGCTCGGGATGAGCCGGGACCTCCTCCAACAACCCCAAGACTTGCGAAAGAGCCGCGCGCGCAGCCACGTCCAAAAAGGCGGAGTCGCGTCCGGCCGGCGTCAAAACCTCCAGATGATCCAAAAGCAGGATCGCCGGGCCTTTGCGCGCAAAATCCGTCAGGGAGACATGAGCTTCCCGGCTGTTTTGGGCGAGATGCATGTCGATCATCTGGTGCATGTCGAAGGTAAAAACGGGCATGCCCATTTCGGAAGCGAGCCGCGTGACAAGCCGGACCTTGCCGCAACCGGACGGCCCCGTAAGCAGCACCGACCTTGCCGCATGCGCAAGACGCGTTTTAAGCCGCGCCTGAGCCAACGATTGGCAGGTTCTGTAAACATCGCGTAACCCGCTCAGACCCGGCAGACCGTCGTTCTTTTTTGAAGCCGTAACCGTGAACCTTGTTCCGCTGACGATTTGGACAAGCCCATCCGGCATGGTCGCAACGGCTTTGGCGAACAGCTGGTTGCGGTCAAGCGACGACACGCGAAGGCAATCTCCCGCGGCGACGGGAAGTTCATGCCAGCAGACGCTAAGATGCCCTTCACGGGCTACCAAATGGAGCTGATCGAGATCGTCTTCCACTTCCAAGGTTACGCTTTCCGCGACAAGGGGTTTTGCCCGCTTGCCGGAAATCTGTATTTTGTTCCCCGGTTGAACGCCAAGGTTGCGTTGAAGCAAGGGGCTTACCGACGCAAGGCGCTGGTTGCGCTCGCCCATAAAGGCGGGAAAAACGCGGGCGTAACATGTCCGGGCTCCGGTCAGCGCCAGAATATCGCCCGGCAAAGCCACGAGAAAACGCATATCCGCCGGATCGAGCCTGACGACTCCGTCTTCGGCTTCTGGCGATACGTGCAGCGTAAAATCGGTTTCGGTTGTCATAGGCGGAACAAAGGAAAAGAACGGCATCAGGACGACGCCAAGGGAGGGAAGCGATAAATAGCATATAATTTTCTTAACGGCGATAGCTTATGGCGGCCCCGGCTTTTAATCGGGGCAACATTTGTTGCCGTTGACCATGACGCCGTCGCAACTTACCGAATGGCTTCCGGCCGGGCACTCGCAGGTCAGGGCATATTCATTATAATAAATCCGGCATTCGCCTCCCTGGTTTATATTCACGCCATTTTTTTCGCCCCCGCCTTTTATTGTGGCACAGACAAACTTAGTTCCGTCATATTGCAAAGCCTTGTTTTCGCCCATGCAAGTCGGAGGGACGGCATAATGAGAAGGTGCCGTTGAATGTCCTGGCCTGCAGGCAATAAGAGCGGGGTTACAATATCCCTCACCGTCTTGCGCCACAGCCGATGGCGGCAGGTAACCCAAAACTACGGCCATAATCAAAAGTAAAAAATGACAGTTCATAACGATGCCCCGAAAACGAAACGTCACCTTACGCATCTGTAATTAATTGCAGGCATGCCATCATCGCAATATATGTCATGAAAATAATCGCCGGTAAGCTTTATTCTATATATATGAAAGTGGTTTGCCCCGTCCAAAAAGTAAGTTCTGGTCCACAAAATGTTACCGGTTGCGCCGGGAATGCCGGTGAACTTTGATAACTCGTCAAGCGAAGGCAGTCGCCAGCATCCGCCTCTTGCCCGGCACAACTGGGAAGCTACGGGAAACGTCACGGCAGACTGATCGACCGTATCTATTTCCGTCGGCACCGATGAACAGTCGGGCGACATTTTTTTCCACGTGCATCCACTCGAGCAGTTCGTGGCAGAAGCATCTGGCGCATTGAGAACGCAGGCAACAAGGCTAGCGTGATCCACGGCCATTCCCGTCATCCCCAAAGTATTGCAGGATAGCCCCTCCATTTGGGTCGGCGGGATGCCCCATGCAAATGGCGGGCAAGCAAGGACGGCTAAAACAAAAACGGCTGGGACAAGACGAATACGCATGATGGAATCTCCTTATGGAAGGCATGATACTCCCGAGGTTTATATTTACTTGAAAAGACGATCACTGGAAAGGATTCGTCGGACTCATTCTGCTAATTTACCTATAGCGGTCCCGTACCACGAACAAGGCCTGCCTGGCCGCGGCATAGGCGGCATCGAGCTGCTGAAGAATCGCCTGAGCGCGTTCTTCCTCACCCTGCCCCGCCGCTTTTTCAAGAGCCGACATGAACCTTGCGAATCCCGACAAGCCGCAATCGGCGCTGTTGCTTTGCAGCGACTGAGCCAAACGCTCAACAACGTCCAATTCCTGTCTCGCGCCGCACATCTTGAGAATTTCTATTTGTCTGGCGATGCTGTCCAGAGAAAGCTGGGTAACCCGGCGCATGGCATCAATCCCGATACTGGTAACCATGCGCTGAACGACGGTCATATCGGCTTCCGATGCCGCAGCGACGAGCGCGTTTGCGGCTGCCTGAAGTTCCGAGGACGGCATAGACGTATTCAACCAGGAACTGATCGTCCGCAAGAGCGTATCATACTCCAGCGGCCTGCATAAGAGATCGTTCATACCCGCGATCAGACACCGCTCGCGATCGCCCGGCATGATGCGGGATGTCATGGCTATAATCGGCACTGTTGCGGCTCCGCCATCCTTGGCGCGCAATTTACGCGCTACTTCTAGGCCGTCCATATCGGGCATGGAAATATTCATGAGAATAAGGTCGTAAGTCTGGGATTTGACAAAGCAAAAAGCCTCGGAACTCGTATCGGCGCTGTCATATTTATAGCCGGCCTGATCCAGATACGTGCTTACCAGCAGCCGGTTCTTTTTGTCGTCTTCCAACAGCAATAAGCGGAACTCTTCCGGGTTTTGCCGTGGAGCCAAAAGGGGGGCAACGGGGGTGCTTACTATCGGGGCGTCGCTTGGCACAATAACTTCCGGCTCCGCTTCAATCTTAAGAGGCACGACAAACCAGAATTTGCTTCCGGCTCCCGGTTTGCTTTCGACACCGATTTCTCCGCCCATGAGCGTAACAAGTCCACGCGCAATCGCTAGCCCAAGCCCAACGCCATGAAAACGATGCGCGGGCGAATTCTCGATACGGCAAAAACCTTCGAACAGACGCTCCTGATCGGCCTCGCCAATTCCGATTCCGCTATCGATAACCTCAAACCGGAATAAGGATTCTTGCGGCGCGCTCCCCGTTTTTTGCGTATCGCGTGACACGGATATCCCGATAACGCCCTGATCGGTATACTTGATCGCGTTGGTGAGGAGATTCAAAATAATCTGTCTTATCAGGACAGGATCGCCTATCACCCGCTCCGGCAGATTCTCCAGCTCGGCCGTTTTGATTTCCAGGTTTTTGCACTCGGCAAGCGGCCCGACGAGCCCGGTGATTTGATCGATGAATTCCCTTAGCGCAAAAGGCTCGGGCTTAACCTCGGTTTTCCCGGCATCTGTTTTTGCGTAATCAAGGATATCGTGCAGGACTTCCCGCATGGAAGCCCCTGTATTCATTGCCGCATTGAGCAGCCGATCCTGCCCTTGATCTAGCTGCGTTTCCCGCAATGAGCCAAGCGCGTCAAGAACCTCATCGAGAGGAACGTCGATTTCCCGGCTCAAGGCAGCCAGAAAATCGGCTTTGATAGCGCGCGAACGATCAGGCTGCGCAACGGGTTGTTCTTCGGTCTGTTCTTTAGGCAGCTCCTTAGGACTTGCCTTAGGTTCTAATGTCAGTTCTTCCCTGATCTCTTCCTTAGGCTCAACCCTGATCTCCACCGGGATTTTTTGCCCGGGCTCTTCTTTAATATCTTCCTTAGGTTCTTCCCTGGGCTGTTCCTTCGGCTGCGCTTTTATCTCTTCCTTAATGTCTTCTTTCGGCAGCTCATTACTCGAACGATGCGCTTCCCGGATTTGTTTTTGATCCGTTATGTCGCTGAAAACGAATACATAGTGGGCAAGCTTTCCGTCTTTGCCCGCAACCGGATTGATGTGCCATTCGCTCCAGAACGGCAAGCCGCTTTTCTTGTATATCAGGAGTTCAAACGTTAAGGGTTTTCCTTGCCGGACCGCTTCCTGAAACGCGGTAACAGCGTCAGGGTCCGTATGAAGGCCGAACAAAACATCGGTTTTCTTTTCGTTCATCAATATCGGATCATAGCCCGTCAAACGGACAAAAGCCTTGTTGACGAACGTCACGGGCTGCTCGGACTCCCGCATATTGATGACTATGATGCCTTCCTGCGTCGATTGAAGGGCGGACGCAAACAACGTGCTGTAATGCTCGATGGCTTGCGTGTGCTTTAATGCGCGTTGTTCCCGCCTGACATTGCTGAACATAAATCCCAAAAGAAACGAGCTGCCAAGAAATATAAGAAAGAATAGCGCCAGTCGTTCTTTTTTCTCCCGCTCCAAACTCGAGAAAAAACTCGCGGCGTTTTTTTGGTGCGATTCCAGAACGGCGCTGAAAAAGCTGGCCGTATAATGACTGGCCTTTAGCGCTAACTGTTTGATCTCTTCGTGTGCCTGATCCTGCAGAGGCCCCGGAGCGTTTAAGTAGTTTTCTGCCTGCCTGATCGCATCGAGCAAAAGACGTAAGGAATCGTAATTGTCGTCATAGAGAAGGGTCTTGTCAGGGATTTGCGCGTAATATTTCTCCAGTTCGTCCGCCCGCTGACGTAAGGCTTGAAATTTCTCCTTTAACGTCTCGAATTCCCCCGGCACAGAAGCGCCGGGCTTATAGGATTCGATCTCAATGTGAAAATCCTGCGCCGATTCTTCCAATCGGTGAATTAATTGCGGCGCTTTGTTGCCAAGCGAATCCCGAAGTTCCCGGACATTCCCCTCTGTACGCAATTCGATGACAAGAAAAAGGCTGACAACTGCAATGAATAAAAGAACCGGATAATAAAAACGGGGGTGAGAAAGGGTGGATAGCAAGGGGACTCGTGACATGAAAAACTCCAACCCCAACCTGAAAAACACATCAGGAGGCCCCAAGAAGCCTTCCGATGAATGCTATCGTGTTTCGCAGGAGAAAAAGCATTTCTCCTGCGCTATGTGTTTGGCAAGCGGGAAGGCAGGTATCGGCGTTTTACTGTGGCTGTATTTCCCTGAGTGCGGAAGTTTATTGTTGTGGAACACGGGCTTCCGGTCAAGGCCAGTCTTTAGCTATCCAGAAAGCCGGGCGGGACTGTTGTCCGTCTGCCGTACTCGTTCGGGCGCTGCGCCGCCTATGTAGAATCACGGCTGGTTAAGGCTGGTTTTTTTGCGAACAAAGAATCATCAGGAGATGGATTCGTACAGGCTTCGGGCGCCCGTCAAAGCCTGCCGGGCTGCTATATAGGCCGGGTCAAGCTGCTGAAACAGGGTTTGCACTCCCTTCCGGTCACCCTCATGGGCCGTCTTCTCCAGGCTGGCCATAAGTTCCGAAAATCGCATAAGACCGCAATTGGCGCTGCTGCTTTTGAGTGTGTGCGCCGTGCGCTCGATGCTTTCCAGGATCAGCGTCTTGCCGCAATTATTCAAATCGATTTTACGCTTCGCCAAGTCGTCCAAAAAGGATTCGGTAATCCGCAGCATGGCGCCGGCCCCAAGATCGTTGAAAAGGCGTTGCAGAACCGTCATATCGATTTCGGGTGTTTCCGTTGCCGATACGGTCTGCTCTACGGCCACAAATTCCTGACCGGCGGTCTGAACCGCCGCTTCCACCCACATCCCGATCGTCCTCACAAGCGTTTCATAGTTTAGCGGTTTTCCGAGGTGATCGTTCATCCCGGCCGCGAGGCACCGTTCGCGATCGCCCTGCATCACATGAGCTGTCAAGGCAATAATGGGAACCTTGGCTGCCCAGCCGCCCATTGCGCGAATCCGTCTCGTCGCTTCGAACCCGTCCACGTCTGGCATCGAAATATCCATAAGGATAAGGTCGTATGTTCTGGCCTTGACGATGCTGATGGCTTCGGCTCCAGTGACCGCGGCATCGTACCGGTATCCGGCCTTTTCTATATAACGGCTTGCCACCAAACGGTTCGTCTCATTGTCTTCAACCAGCAAGAGGCGGTAATTTTTAGGATCTTGCCCTGCAAGGGCTTGCTGGACCGGCAAGGCCCGCGCGCCCGGCTTTTCGGGTATTTCCTCCATCGGCAAAGGCAACATAAACCAGAATTTACTCCCCTGCCCCGGCTTGCTTTCGACGCCGATCTCCCCATTCAGCAATTTGACCAGGCGCCGCGAAATCGCCAGCCCGAGCCCTGTGCCGCTAAAGCGGCGCGTATTGGCATGTTCGATCCGGCTGAACTCCTTAAACAGCTTGTCCTGATCGACGGCGCTGATTCCGATACCGCTGTCGATAACCTCAAAGCGCAGCAGGGCTACGCGCTGATCGTCTTTTGCCTTTGAAAGCAGGTGCGAAACGCGCAGCTTGACATACCCTCCTTCGGTATATTTGACGCCGTTGGCAAGCAAGTTCAAAAGGACTTGCCGTATCCGGCCATCGTCGCTGATCAGGCGATCTGGCACATCTTCTTGAATCTCCAGAGTAACTTTCAGGTGTTTGCTGCCCACGGCCGGCTGCGTAAGATCGACGACGTTTTTCAACAGTTCTTTAAGAGAAAAAGGCTGGGCAACGATATTGATCTTCCCGGCCTCGATTTTCGTATAATCCAGAATGTCATTGATAATTTCGTGCAGTGAACGCCCAGAGCTTACGGCAACATCGAGAAGGCAGCGCTGATCCTCGTTCAGCGGCGAATCGCTCATAATTTCCAGCACGCCGAGCAGCCCGTTAAGGGGCGTGCGTATCTCATGGCTCATCGTGGCGAGAAAATTTCCTTTGACGACGCTGGCGTATTCGGCCTGCTCCTTCGCCAGCAACAACGCTTCTCTGGTTTGCCGCAGCCCCGTAATATCCGTCAGAAAAATAACATAATGGGTCAGTTTGCCCCGGCTGTCCGTAATGGGGCTGATGTGCCATTCGCTCCAAAAGGACGATCCGTCCTTCCGGTAAATAAGAAAGTCGAAGGTTGCCGATTCCTTATGACGTATCGTCTGCTCCAACGCGGAAACCGCAGCCTTGTCCGTATGCCAGCCGAAAAGAATATCGGGCTTTTTGCCTCCTAGCAGCACCTGATCGTAGCCGGTAAGCGCAGCAAAAGCCTTGTTGACGAACACGATGGGCCGCTCCGCCTCGCGCATATCCTGGATCATCACGCCTTTGCGCGTGGATTGGAGCGCGGCAGCGAACAGAGCGCTGTAATGCTCGGCTATTTGCGCCTGTTTGAATTTCCGCTGATAGCACCGGGCGTTGCAGAACAGAAATCCGAACAGCAAAAAGCCGCTGAACGAAATCAGCGCAAACAAGACCCTGCTATCGGTCTTCTTGCGTTCGATTCCGGAATAAAGGTTATTGATGACCGCCTGATCAGCTTGATAATCGACTCCGGCGTCCTGAAGGCGTTTGGCAAGCCGCGGAACCTCTTCGCCCAGAATATTCTGAAGGGCGCGCACATCGGCCTCCGTCCGCCGTTCTACGGCGATAAAAAGACCGATGAGAA
>JAQUPC010000099.1 GCA_028716765.1 Alphaproteobacteria bacterium
GCTCTTCAGCTCTCCCCTTTCGCCAATAAAAAAGGGCCCTCTTGGGCTCATTTTTATTGGCGGAGAGGGGGGGATTCGAACCCCCGGTACGTTTGCACGCACAGCGGTTTTCGAGACCGCCGCATTCAACCGCTCTGCCACCTCTCCATGATGTCATAATAACCAGTCCCCCTTCGCTAAAGCTTCCCCCTACGCCAAGGCTTCGGGGGACACGTCGGGGGACATAAGATTGGCTAAGCGTTCCCCCGGATCGTGTCCGGGGTCACGAAGCCAATCCAATGGTGCCTCAGGAGGGACTCGAACCCCCACTTCCTTGCGAAAAGCAGATTTTGAGTCTGCCGCGTCTACCGGTTCCGCCACTGAGGCAGGCATTTCTCGAAAGCCGTGGGATCATAACGGTCTTCCGGGCAGGGTCAATCAGGAATTTCAAGAGGCTGGGTGCCGCCGTTTACCCTTTTTCGCGATGGGCCTGCTGCAGGAAATTCCGGGCTTTTCCCAGCAAATTATCCTCGATACGGGCCGCCGCCTGCCAGAGCAACAAGCTTACGGCCGGCACGGATTCGCCCTGATGATCCAGCACAAGGCGCACAGCCCCCGTCCGTAGCGCCATATACACGACAGGATCGCCGTGATCGTCGGCCGTTTCCCGGGCGATGCCGGCCATGATGTTGGCGGCCTCGTCGCGGGTCGTTTCATCCGGTTTTTGCAAAAGCTTTTCCCGCTCCTCGATGAGCGCCCGCGCCAGAGGATGCGAGAACGACCGTTTGGGAAGCGCCACGGACATTTTATCGCTCAAGGCCTTTTGCCCCGCGCCGTCCCTGACTTCCAGTTGAATGTCGACCGTCATGCCCGCCCACGGCAGATACGTCAAATCCTGTATGTCCAGCACTTTGCCGTGCCTTGCATGAGGCGAGGCCAAAACGACGGCTTCCGCCGCGTTGCCCTGCCGGGGCCCCTCTCCTCCCGGCGAAACGTGCGCGACAAGGGTCTCCACGCCGTAGTCGTCGGAAATCTCGTAAGAAAGGCGCGTCGACGTGCCGTCAACCGTAGCAAGAGGCTCGAGGAACGCTACGCGCGGCGGCGTATCGCGAACGACACGGATGTTCCACGACGCCAAAGTCCGCCATCCGCGGCGCAGAGCAATCGAGCGCCCGCCCTTTATCGCCGCCGCCGCCTTGAAGCCGCCGCCGTCATCCGGCGTTAAGGGAAAAGCCTTTCCGTCGTAATGAAGAACGGGCGCACGGCCGCCCCCGGACACCTCTACGTTCAAAACGCTCCCCTCGGGAACATCGAACATGGCCTGTCCTTTATCCGGGACTTCCGGCCCGGCAAGCATAACCTGAGCCGATCCCGTGTAAGCGGGCGGCGTAATCCATGCGGTGAGAGTCCCGGAAGGTTCGGAAGGCCACAGCCAGCCAAGAGAAACGGGTTTGCCCGTCACCCAACGCCCCGCATAGCCGCCCAGGCCAAAACCGGCACAGACCAGCAACGCTACAATGATCGCATACCGCAAGCGGCGCGACGGCTTTTGCCCGCGCTTTATCTTTGGCCCGCGCGCCCGCGCAGGCCCTCCGGCCGCAACAGGCTGGAGCGATCTTTTCGGGCGGGCGTGAGGTTCTTTCATCTGCTTCTTATTCCGCGCAAGCCGTTGTCATCCACGAAGGCAAAGTTTCCCATCCAATTTGTTCCGCCACGGAAAGGCGGCGACGTATAATAGCGTATTGCGCGCCGGAAACCAAAACTTCCGGCACAAGCGCCCTGCCGTTATAGGTCGAGGCCATCGCACTACCGTATGCGCCCGCTTGCAGGATCGCCACAAGATCGTCAGTTTCCATCGGTGGCAACAGGTAATTCTCGCCGAAAAGATCGCTTGTTTCGCAGATCGGCCCCACAACCGCCACAGGAGATACAGCCGCGCCGTTCTTTTTCGCGACCGGGAGCAAGCCATGTCGCGCCCCGTACATGGCGGGTCTGACCAGATCGTTCATGGCCGCGTCGATAATGAGGAATTTCTTGCACGTTCCCTCTTTAATATGGATGGCGCGGCCCACCAGAATGCCCGCGTCGCCCACAAGGCGGCGGCCGGGCTCGAACATCACCTCGCACCCCAAAGGCCTGATCACATCGCGGACAATCGCGGCGTAGTCCTCGAAAGGCGCCAGCGTTTGGCCGTCATAGGGAATACCGACGCCGCCGCCGAGATCCACGCGATCTATATTCATCCCCCGCGCCCGGCACCCGCGCACAATATCGGCCAGCTTTTGATAAGCTTCGCGGAACGGCTCGTAGTCATGAACGTGCGAGCCGACATGAATCATCAGCCCTTTCAACTCGAGCCCCGGCAAAGACGATGCAAGGCGCAAGGCTTCGTCCAGATGATCGAGTTCGATGCCGAATTTGGTTTCCTTGTGTCCCGTCGACGTTTTTTTGTGCGTCCGCGCGTCAACGTCGGGATTGATCCTCAAGCCGACCGGCGCCGTTTTTTCCAGCGACGCGGCGGTCCGGCTGATCAGGTGCAGTTCAGGAATGGATTCCGCGTTGATCTGATAAATGCGCGCCAGAAGCGCCGCCGTGATTTCGTCCCGCGTTTTGCCGACGCCGTTAAAAACGATCTTTTCAGGCCGGACGCCCGCCTGCAGCGCGCGCTCCAGTTCCCCGGCCGACGTGACGTCGGCCCCTGCCCCGCATGCGGCCAGCGCGCGCATCACGGCCAGATTCGCGTTGGCTTTGATGGCGTAATAAATGGAGGTCTTCATGCCGGCAAAGGGCCCGGCGAAATCACGGTAATTCTGCTGCAGCTGCTGCGTGGAATAGCAATAAAACGGCGTGCCGACCTCGGCCGCAATCCGTGTCAGGGGAACCGCTTCCGCGCATAGGACGTCATTCCGGTAATCAAAAGCGTTCATGCACAAGGCTTTATATGGTTAATAATCCGTTTCAGGAGCCGGATAGGTGCGCGGAAAAGTATCGGATGCCCCCGGAGGCGCATCCACATGCCCCGGTTTTTTCCCGCACCCCGGCAATATACAAACGATAAGCAGCAGCAGTCCGCAGGCGATCCATTTCATGGTTCGCCGCCGGCAAAGGCTTTCCGGGTTTACGCAATTGAAAGGAATGGGGTCTAGCATTTCTTTGTCCTATGCCTCTAGCCCGATACTCTAAAATGATTAAGCGTTGTTTCGCAACCATCCTTTTCTTGCTGCATTGCGGTCTTGCTTTTGCCGCCGACGGGCCTCGAGCCTTAAGCGTCAACTTTTCGGTCATGGATCCCCCGTGGGACGTGCCGGACCTTCTGTTCACGGACAGCAAGGGCGGCGAACACTTGTTACGCAGCTATATGAAAAACGAACTCAGGGGCCGTTACGTTCTGCTCAATCTGTGGGCGACCTGGTGCACGCCCTGCGTAAGTGAGATGCCTTCGCTCAACCGTCTGCAAGCGCTCATGGGGCCGCGCAACCTGAGCGTGATCGCCCTGTCCGTGGACCGGGAAGGCAGCGTGGCGGTGCCGGCTTTTTACCGGCGCAACAATTTGAATCAACTTAAGGTTTATTGGGATTCGACGGGCACGGCTCTACGGCGCCTCCACTTGCGCGGCATTCCGACGACCTTGCTGATCAATCCGAACGGTCAGGAGATCGGCCGCGTGGCCAGCCATGTCGACTGGACGCGGGAAGACAATCTTGCCTTCCTCAGCCGGATGATAGGCGCGCCGCTCAGGTTTTAAGAGGTCGTATCCGAGGCCGCCGTCGTCACCCCGGCGTAAACGGCCGTGACATCCGCCGCCTTTACGCTCGCGGCGCCCAGAGAAAGCGTCGCCGTGCCGTCCGAATCCGTTTGCAACCCCGTCACGCGGCCTATCATATCGATATTGCTGATTGTCATCGCCTTGCTTTCGCTGTCGGTTGCGGCGATCGAAAGCTTGTAAACGCCGTCCGCCGCTTGCGTGCCATCCGTCTTCACGCCATCCCACGCGACCTTGTTGACCCCCGAGGCGGTCGGCCCGGCCATCGTCGCTATCGTGGCGCCGGTGCTGTCCTTGACGGTTATCGTCACGCTTTTGGCCGTGCTTGGCAGATTGTAGGACAAAGCGGCGCTGCCCCCTTGAACAAGAATCTGATCGTTGGCGGGCGCCTCAATCGTTTGCCCGACGTAGTTCAACAACGAGGTGATCCCGTTCCCTTTCATAAGGCTCACCAACTGCTCCAGTTTATCGTTGGTGCTGATCTGCTGCTCGACGCCGGCGAACTGGACGAGTTCCTGCGTGAACTGGTTGGTGTCCGTAGCGCTCATGGGATCCTGATTCTGCAGTTGCGTCGTCAGAATCTTGAGAAAGGTTGCGTAATCGCCCGTCAGCTTACTGGACGCCGACGAGGAACTGCTCGCCGTGCTTGCGGCCGTAGCCGCCTGCTGTTGCGCGATGTAATTATCCAGAATGGTCGAACTGGTGGCCGACGTAACGCTGCTTGTTGTGCTCATGGCATCCTCTCAAACTCTAAGATTGACACGTCCCGGCGTGAGGTAATAGGTCTCGACCTCCGCCTCGCTCATTGTTCCGGCGCTGTCAGGAGCCGAAAATCCATTGTTTCCCGATTTGCCGGAGTCTGAAGAACCGTTGCCGTTCGAGCCGGAATTGAACAAATTAGTTTGCCCGTCGCCGCGAAGGCTGAATTGCAAACTGCCAGAGTCAGCGCGCAAACCTGCGTCCTGCAGGGCTCGCTGGAGGCTTCCCACGTCCTTGAGAAGCAAGTCCAGCGTCGCCGGGTTGTCGGCGACGACCGTTCCTTTGACCTTGTTGCCGTCCGCGAAAGACAGCTTGATTTCGATGCGGCCCAGTTCGGCGGGACGCAACTGCAAGGTCATTTCCTGAACACCATCCTTAACCTGCTTATGCAGCTGAAGCGTTACCTGCTCGACCGCGCTTGGCAGTCCGCTCGCCCCGCCCTTGGTAACGCGTGCCGCCGAAAGCTGGCTGGCAAAATCATAGGAGCCCACCGGGCCTACGGCTTCGGGCAACCCTTGCTGGGCCGGAGCCGCATTGGAGCGCCCCGTGGAAGCAGCCGAAGCGCTTCCCTCGGCTGTTACGGATCCGGTCGGCCCGGCGCCCTTGACGACCGAACCGGTCCCCTCCGCGCCGCGCACATTTCCTGACGGCGCGGCTGCGTTGAAAAGATTCAAAAACTCTTCGGCGCTGGCTGCTTTTCCTTCCGCATGTGCGGCCCCGCCCTCCGTGTGTTTGCCGTTGTTCCTGGCCGTCAACGCTTCGAACCCGGAAGGGGTTTTAC
This sequence comes from Alphaproteobacteria bacterium, assembly GCA_028716765.1. Next base: position 5,283 of record JAQUPC010000099.1, read on the forward strand.
CGTTTCCGGCGGCGGCATTTGTGTTCGAGTCGTTCAGGAATGGGGTTAAAGGATCCTGAGGCTTGTCTTCCGGCGTTTTCGCTTTAAGCGGGTTTTTTCCGGACTCGTTTTCAGCGATTTGGGGCAGGACCATGCCGCTTGTATCTACGCCTGTTTCCGCCGTGGCCGTTTCGCTTGAAGCCGTCTCCGTAGTCCCGGTTTCTTCCCCGGCTTTGTGGATGCCCACCCTTTCCAACAGCATCTTGCGCAACAACAAAAGTGCTGCCTGTTCGGCTGCCATAAGGTCGGCAAACACGGCATTCGCATCGAAACCATCCTGCGTTTCTTCAGCCGCCGGAGTTTCCGTCTTGCCCTCTGCCTGTTGGACGTTCGCGCCGGTGTCCTCCGGCGCGGCTGCGACGGGTGTCTCCGGAAGATTTTGCGTTTCTTCGGCAACGGGCGCGGTTACGTCCGCCTCTTCGGATGTCTGCGCCGTTTCCTTCGGGGCTTCGACCTCCGTTGTGCACTCGACTGCGGCCTCCGTGGCGCTCACATCTTCATCGGCCGAAACGGCGGCGCCATCATCGGCATCCTGATCGTCATGGCCTTTGCACGGGTGCGAACGGGCGTGTTTGATGCGCTGGCGGTTGTGATACAACGCGTGGGAATCCTCCCTGATACTCTGCAACAAGGCGCGCAAAGCGGCGCGGTCGTCGCTTGCGGACTGGGACAAACCGGTATGCCTTGAAACTTCAGTATCCACCGTCTGTTCGCGGCTGCTTGAGGCCGGGTCTTGACCTGCGTTCGCTTGCTTGGCGGCGGCGGCCTGCGTCAGCATTTCGGCGAAAATGTCGTTCTGCGCGCCTAAAAGATTAAAACTGTTCTTCAGAGCGGCGAATAAACCCGCCGCGCCTCTACCGGTCGCTGACTGAACATTGGCACCATCGGTTTGCGACATATTATTATTCTCCTCTTTTCTACGCTGTGCGGACAACGGCCACCGGCCGGCACGTCGGGCTATAGGTTCCGAGTTCCATATGGGCCAAACGCGGATCGCTGTAACTTTGGCGGGGCAAAGCCTCGTCCTTTACCGCTTTAATGACGTGCTGAATCAGCCGCTGCGTAGCGCCGACCGCCGTTTTCAAAGCTGCCGCGTTGCGTTCGGTGACCCCGGCCAAACGGTTTCCAGCCGCCTTAAGCCTGTTGCGCATTTCTCCGGAGGCTTGCCTGATCAGATCCGGGTTGGCCGCAATGACTTTCATGTTGGACTGATAATCGATAACCAGTTTGTTCTTCCGGCGAAGCAGTTCATTCATAGCCGTCATGTCATTTTTTTTGAGAAGCTTGATTTCGTCGCCCAGAACGGCCGCAAGTTCCGTCATCACGCCTAGCGTGGCATCGACAAGTTGGACAGGCGGGTTGCCGGACACCGATTTATTGCTCATGACGCTGCTCCAGACTGTTTGTCGGATTGAAGGCGGATGATCTCTCTCTTAAGGGCATCGGAGAGGCCGGAATGACTGCCTTGCACCATAGCCTTTCCATACTCCTGCGTTAAAAATCCGCGCATCATCTCCTCGCCGTGGCCGCCGCCGAGAACATTGTCGTCGCCCACGCCTTCCCACATCGGCTGCAGCATCTGGGCCATGAACATGGCCTCGAAATCCTTTGCCGCCGCTTCGGCCGCGGCGGCGTCCTTGGCCGTAACCGCGCGCGAAGAAAACCGGGACGCCATGGCGTTTTGCACGCTTACGTCGCCAAGAAGCTGAACGGCCTCCGTCATCAGATGACCTCCAGATCGGCTTGCAGGGCCCCGGCCGCCTTGATGGACTGAAGGATCGTAATCATGTCGCGCGGCCCTATGCCGAGCGCATTCAGGCTTTGCACGACGTCCTGAAGACTTACGCCGTTGTTCAGCATGGCCATTTTGTTGCCCTTGTCCTCATTCACGTCGATTTCGGTGCGGGGAACCACCATCGTGGTACCGCCCTGCGACAGGGGCGCCGGTTGCGACACCTGAGGCGTCTCGTTAATGCGAATGGTGAGATTGCCCTGGGCGACGGCAACGGTATTGATGCGCACGTTTTCGCCCATCACGATGACCCCGGACTGCTCGTCTATGACGACGCGCGCGACCTGATCCGGCTCGACCTTGAGTTGCTCGATTTCGGTCATAAGGCCCACGACGTCATGACGCCGATCATCCGGCACGAGGATTCTGACGGTCGAGGGATCGACAGCCTCGGCCGACTGAATTTTCAGGTATTGATTGACCGCGTCGGCGATCCGGCGCGCGGTGGTGAAATCGGGATTCCGGAGCGACAGGCGCATGGAACCAAGATCGGTCAGCCGGAAGTTGACTTCGCGCTCGACGATCGCGCCATTGGCGATACGTCCGGAAGTCGGCACGCCTTTCGTCACCGACGCGCTCTGCCCTTGCGCGCTGAACCCGGCCGCCACCGACCCTTGCGCCACGGCATACACTTCGCCGTCCGCGCCCAGGAGCGGCGTCACAAGCAACGTCCCGCCCATAAGGCTTTTGGCGTCGCCCAGCGTCGAGACCATAACGTCGACGCGCGAGCCCTG
>JAQUPC010000100.1 GCA_028716765.1 Alphaproteobacteria bacterium
GGGCCGCCGCGAACGAGGTCACTATCTTTAATTCGTACATCACCGGGCTCCTTAACCTGAAAAACTTTATGCGCGGTTCGCGGGATAGCGGAGGCTCCGCGGGCGCGATCATAAGCTTTTCTTAAATACCAAGTCTACAAAGGCGGGAAATCGCGGGATTGCCGGAATTGGGCGATTGCTCGCATCCATTGGTTTCAGCCCCACCCAACTTGACCGGATAGACAAAAAAGAACCCCGGCGCGAGGCCGGGGTTCCGAACCAAAAAGCTTGAAGGGCGCGTAAAGATTAAGCGCCGGTCAGCTTAAGATTGACTGCCGAAGTTTTGCCTTTGTTGGTCGCCAGTTCATAGCTAATTTGCTGGCCTTCTCTCAGATCGCTCAGACCGGCGCGCTCAAGCGCGCTGATGTGGACGAATACGTCGGGACCACCTTCTGCGGGTTGGATGAAACCGAAGCCTTTTTTAGCGTTGAACCACTTTACTACACCGTTAGCCATAACAACTTCCTTTACGTTGGTATTCACCGTTCTCACCACAAGACCGGTCTGGAGAGAGCCACCTGCAGAATGATCCCAGAGAGGCCACGGTGCAGCTTATAGCCTATCCGAAGGTTTTGGGAAAGTAATAAGAGGAAGGCCGGTTTTCGCCAATGAACAAGTCCAGCACACACAAACCATAGATGACGGGCGGGCGCTCCGGACCCGGAATTTTCGCGCGTAACGGATCAGGTGCAGACGAGCTGCCGAGACCCCTGGCCCGCATCCGGAACACGCGTCTTTTCGGGCCTCCGGCATCTATTGTGCGATCTTGTTTTTGTATCCGGCTTGTCGGGTTTGATGCCCCACATAAGGCGCACATATTCCTGAATGGTATTGTCGCTGGGGAACCTGGTGCCAGCGATCATGCATTGAATGGCTTTTCGGTTCCATCCATCGGGATTTTCCCGGTATTCATTTTCCGCCGCTTCGTTCGCGTCGCAGAAAGACGGGAAGTCGGCCGCAATTTTATACCGGTCGCCTTTCCAGATTTCCTGAGGCGTTTCGTTTATGGGCATGCCGTCAACAAAAATGCCGGCGGCCTCTTTATCGTTGTAAATATACGTAAGCGCCTCATGCAGCCTTGCATAGTGCCGGTAAAGTTTCTGTTCGCCTTCGCCGTAACGCCCCGGTTCGAAATACTTAAGGGGACTGTAGCCTTCGGCGTCCAGCCTATCCAGTTCTTCTTTCGTGTGGCCGAAGGGGAAATTGTTTTCTTCCCCGGCGTAGTCGAATATTTCGACGTTGGCGCCGTCGCGCGTTCCAAGCGTCAACGCGCCGTTCAACGCGAATTTCATATTGCCGGTGCCCGACGCTTCCGTTCCCGCCTTCGATAGCTGCGCCGAAAGATCGGCGGCGCGCACGACCTTGCGCGCTTTCGAGACGTCATAGTTTTCCACGAAGTGAATTTTAAGCTTGTCGCCGACGCGCGGGTCTTTGTTGACCCGTCTTGCGAGCCAGTTGATAAGGGCAATGTGAGCCTTCGCTTCTTTGTAGGCCGGGGCGGCTTTGCCCCCGAAAATCATAACGACGGGCGTGCGCACCTCGTCAGGGTTTTCCAGGATGCGCAGGTAGGAATCCACGGCGTACAAGATCATCAAAAACTGTCTCTTGTATTGATGAAAACGTTTGGCCTGAACAATGAACATGGCGTCGGGCGATATCTCGGGTCCGCCCTTTTCCCTGACATATGCGGCAAACCTGGCCTTGTTCGCGCGTTTGATCTGCCGGAAACGGGTGCGGAAATCTTCGTCGTCAACAAGAGGTTTCAAAGTCTCGCCAAGCGAGGAAAGATCCGTAACCCAGTCTTCGTTTCCCGTTATTTCCGTGAAAAGCTCGGCCAGAGCCGGATTGGTCCTGAGGAGCCAGTCGCGAGGCGAAATGCCGTTCGTGCAGTTTTTGATAAAGTCTTCGCCCCTTAAAAGAAGAAAATCATGATACTTCTCTTTCAGAAGTTCGGAATGCATTTTTGAAACGCCGTTCATCCCTCCCGCCAAATAGGCGGCAACGAAACTCATGCGCACTTTACCGTCTTTGATGAGATAGATACGGCCGATCATGGCGTCCTGCTCTTCGGCGGGAAGGTGGGCGAATTTGGCCCGTATTTCCTTTTCGAGATCGTTTTGCAAATAGCGGACGATGGCGTAATGGCGCGGCAGGATTTTGCTGAACATCGACCAATCCCATTCTTCCGACGCCTCGGGCATCAGGGTGTGATTGGTAAAAAAGAATACCTTGCGCGCCATGGCTATGGCTTCGTCCGGTCTCATGCGGTGTTCTTTTTCCAGGATGCGCAGAAGTTCGAGCGACGCAAGGACCCCGTGCGTGTCGTTCAGCTGAATGGCGGCGCTGTCCTCGAGATTGTTGATGTACGGATATATACGCAAATGACGCGCCAGAATATCCTGAACCGAAAGGCTCGCGAAAAAATGCTCCTGAAACAAACGGAGCTGCAGGTCGTTGGGATACAGGCAGTCGTTGATTTGACGTATTTTCCCGGCTTCAGGGCTGTCGGGATAGGCTACGTCGATGTCCCCGACCTCCCATAGCCGTTGCACGTTTACGGTTTCGCCGTCGCGGCTGGCTATCTGGATGTCATGAGCCAGGCCTTTGACCTCGATGTGGCCGCCATAAAACTCGACCGTATAATGGCTGCGGTCTTCACGGGGCATGCCGAACGGATTCCCGTCCTTCATCCATGTGTCGGCTTCTTCGATCTGAAGTCCTGTCGTTTTATCTATGACCTGGCGAAAGAACCCGTTTTTATACAGAAGGCCGTAACCCACGGCGGGAAAGTCAAGATTGGCGAGACTGTCGAGAAAACACGACGCCAGACGGCCCAGGCCGCCATTGCCGAGCCCGGCGTCCGTCTCGTATTCAAAAACGCTTTTCGGATTCCGTTGCCATTTTTCCAGGACTTCACGCGCAATCCCGGTAAAGCCCGTGGCGTCGAGCGCGTTGGAGATGTTGGATCCGGGAAGATATTCTATCGACAGGTAGTTCATGTGCTTGGCGCGCGAAACAACCCTTCTTTTTCTCGTGCTTTGCCCTTTGGGAATCAGGTAGTTGCGAAGCACGGTGCCAAGGGCCACGAACAAATCGCTCGTTCCGGCCGTTTGAGGCTCTTTCCCCAGCGTCTTGAGGGCATCGATGACAGCGATTTCAAAATCTTTGGAATTAAGATCTTCGGGAAGAAACATGCCGGCGACAGGCGTGGCTTTGGCGTCTTGCGGTGCAAATGATGCCGGCATTATGACCTCCCCGAACTCGATCTTTTATATCCATAGCTCTGTAACAATACAGTGCTTCTATTTGTGCATCTGGAGAATCGCCAGACCAAAAAAGCTAACATTGTCCAAACGAAGTTCAAGGTACGAATTCATATAGAAGAAAGTAAAGCGAATCGTTTGGTTAACGGGAAGTTCCGGGAAAAAATTCGCGATTAACTATGAAAACTTTGCGAGGCCAGAATTTCGAGCGTCCGCTGCACGTTGATGAGGCCGACGCGGGCGACGGCGGCATTCATAGGAGACCAGTGCGTCATGGCGTAAGCGAAGGCCTTTTGAAATGCGCGGCCGCCGATGCCTTTGGTCAGCGTAACGTGCGGAGTCCACTTTGACGGATCGCGGTACGCTGGAACCATCGCGTAAGACGGCGCGAGAAAAGCATGCGTACGTTCGTAGCAGGTTTGCAATTCCTGCGAGGGCAGGGGGGCGACGTAGAGAACTTTTTTGCGCCCCTCGAAGGAGCCGACGTCGTTCAGGGCCAGCGCGAACGTGCGAAGGCCGTTTGTCAGCTTTTCAAATTTCTCCGGAACGCTTTCCTGACGTTCGGCGTCGAACACGGCCAGAGTCAGGTGCGGGCCCATTTTTCCGTCAAGGCGCGGCACGCCGGGCGCATGCCGCGCAAGGTCTTCGCGAAACGCATGAAGCGCCTGTTGCGCGTTGTCGTCGAACGTTAGAAAGATGCAGTAACGCATTGAAGTTATATACCACATCGTCATCGTGAGCCGCCATAGGCGGCGTGACGATCCAGTCCCGAACGGCAAAAGAATTCTTGCCGGCAAAAAGAAAACTGGATTGCTTCCCCCGGCTATTGCCGGGGTCGCAATGACGGTTACCCCTTCAACGTCACCGGACGGTCGGGGAGGCACAGTTGATAGCGATCGCGCCATTCGGGACTGACGTAGTTCACTTCCATCAGGCGGCGCACGCCGACGATTGGGCGTTTTTCGAAGCCGTGGAAAGTCGTATCCGTACGCACGAAAATAACGGCGCGGTTGAACTCGGCCGTGCCGCGATCCAACCATTTTTGATCGGCGTCATAAATGTCCGTGCCCCAGTTTTTGGCTTCCGGGCCGGTGCAAAGATAAATCACCATCGAAAACAGCTTGGCGGTAACGTCCGGGTGCGGCTTGAGCCACATGCCGTCCGTGTCCTGCATGTATTCGATGCGCAAAAAGCCGCCTTCCAGCCGTTCCGGCGCGATGTTGCACGTCCCGGAGAACTGGCGCGCGACTTCAGGACGTTGGAACGCGTCGACGAAGGCTTTGATTTCCGGAAAGTCTTCCTGAAGCTTCGGCGTGAAGAACGTACGTTTGAAGTTGTTGTCGCGCAAATCGCGCACGCCGCCGCTGTCGCCCATGTCAGGCGGTTTGATCGGCAGCATCATAATCCGCGCGCACATATCTTCGGGCAACGTGTCTTTCAACACCCAGCGGGTGTACGGCGAATCCAGCTGTTCGGCCTTTTTCATGGCCCGGCAAAAATGCGCGGCGGTTTCTTCCGGCGCGGGGATAGCGGGAAAAGCCATGACGTTCGCCCTAGCGCTTGCTGGGGATGAGGCCCCACATGTTTTTCGGCAGGCGGCTCAGGATCCAGTCCAGCGCGGGGATCGATTTCACAAGCGCGCTCAGGCCGTGGCGGAAATATTCGCTCCGCACGTACTTTTCGGAGTCGCAGTAACACAACTGCAGACTCATGCGCGGGCCTTTTTGCGGCAGGAAGCCGTGCCAGGACTTGTCGGAAACCTTGAACATCAGCATGGCGCCGAATTCGGGCGCGAACTCGAATTCGTAATCGCTGCGGTCGGAACTGCGGAGAATTCTAAGGCGGCCGCGCTCAAACGGCCATTCGCGGGTGAAGCCGACAAGGACGGTGACAATCTTGTGCTTCGAGTCCGGGTGGGCGTAGCCTTCGTTGTAGTGGCCCGTGGTGTTGCCCATCATGACGATGACCGGCGGGTTCTTGCTCAAATCCATATTGAACTTCTTTTCGACGATCTTGCGGAACTTTTCGCTCAGCAGATCATCGACGACTTTCTTAAACTCCGGGCCATACTTGAGGTGGGGCAGGCCGAAGTAGCTTTTGATCGGGTAGCTGCCGCGCGTGGGAATCGTCGGCGCGTCGGCAAGAACCTTGTCGAGATAGATGTTGGGCATGGCGTCCGGGATGTAGCCCCACTCGTACGGCTCCTTGTGGATATCGAGCCTGTCGATAGCCTTCTCGTCGAGGTAATTAAACGGTTTGTCGTCCAGCATGGTCGTTGCCCTTTCCCGGCCGGGGTGGTTTCGTGTCTTCCGGATACCTACGCTAATACTGCAAGAGGGGTAAATCAAGCGGCCCTAAATTCCTCTCCCGCAAGAGGAGAGGAAAAAGTCAAAAAACCGGCAAATCCGGCTCATCGTTGGCTGCTATAGCCATGCCTTCGACTTCGATCAGCCAGTCGGGGCGGCAGACCGCGCCTTCGACGATAATGTAAGGAATTGAGGCAAAGCGCTCGTTCATATAGGCGTCGATGCGTGCATGATCCGCCGGATCGCGCAAATAGACGATCATGTGCATCATATCGTCGATTGTGGCGCTGCCCGCGCGCAAGAGGGCGTCGACGTTGCCGAACATGCGCTCGGCCTGGCGCATGACGTCCCCGTCATAGTACATGGTTTTGCCGGTGCCATCGATGCTGGCCGTGCCGGAGATGATATGAAGGGCCCGGTCGGCCCAAGCGACGCGTGTGCCGCGCTCGAAGTTCACGTTGTAAACCTCCGTACGGCTGAGGCGGGAATAATCGTTGAGGTAGGTCATCTGTCCCGGCTTGAGGTCGGGAACCGAGTAGGCGTCCATCGACATAAGGTCGAACTGATGCTCGCAGGCGCCCTCGATCCCGGTGCTGGCGATGGTGTGGGTTTTCGAGCCCAGACCTTCTTTCGCGAAAACTTCGTAACGCGCGTTGACCATGCCGCGGTAAAAGGCATCCACGTTTTTCATAAAGATCCACGTCCGGACGCAATGATCGCGCAGATTGGCTTTCTGGCTCGTGAGCGATTCAATCAGATCCTTGAAAGCCTCGTGCGTTTGCACCTCGACCGGCGAAGTGGCGGCGTGCGCCCCGGCGCACAGGCATGTGCTCCAAAGATGGCGGATGTTGTTCTTTTCAACCAGAACATGGCTGTCCGAAGAACGGGTCGATTTCAAGCGGCGCTTTTTAAGAGGGCCCGCGCTTTCGATATGATAGGCTAAAAGCCCGATTTTCGAGCCGGGCAGGGGCGGCTGCTGGACAATGGAAACGGCAACGGGATTTTTGCGCGGGTCGCCCATCAAGCCGGTTTGGCGCACTACGGGCGCCTGATTGATCGCGTCGCTCAGAAAAATACGGCGGAAAATAGCCGTTTCAGGCGCGAGGCCTAACGTCTTTTGCGCTTCGGCGTAACGTTCCTCGATTTGAGCAATCTGGTCGGCCAGCGCGCCCCGGCCATCCGTGCCGATCACCATAAAATGCTCGGCTCCGCCGCTTTTGCCGCGAAAGCTTTTGATCCTAATGCCGCCGTTGTCCTTCATTGCGTTCTATCCTTATTTGCAACAGCTGTTAAAACGTTTCTCGTTCAAGGGCAACCAAAGCGTATTTATACGCTAACCCGCCGCAGGTCAAAATCAAGAGTTTATAAGCGCGCGGGACGGATTAGCGGCGGACTAACCGGCTTTATTTTCCCGGACCTTGCGCGCTTCGGCTTGCGGGCAGGCGGGGGAACCGGCCAGATCGCATTTGAAGGCCGTATCGGCCTCGCAATAGTCGCATAGGGCATAAGGCTCGGGCAAAACGATCTGATTTCTTTCGATCCGGAATCCTTCGGCGCGGAAGTTTTTCAGAATCCGCGAGAACGTTTCGGGCTTGATGCCGAGATAGGCGGCGATCAGGGATTTTTCGAAAGGCAGGACAAGCGGTGGTCCGCCGATGCCCGTCTCGAGAGTCAGGTTCAGCAAAAAAGAGCCGACCCTGTGCTGCGCGCTGCGGAGCGTGCGTTGCTCAAAGTGATTTATCAGCCTTTGGGCGCGCCGCGCCGAGGCCGCCAGCATGTTGAGGGCGAGTTCCTTGTTCTGGGCGACGTATTCGCGCATGACCCCGGAAGGAAACGTCAAGAGCTTTACTTTCGAGATCGCTTTCGCGCTGACGGGGGAGGGGCCCGGCTGCAGGATATCGGTGCCCAGAACGTGCTCACGGCGTCCGAGAATCTGCAGGATCGATTCCTCGCCTTCGGCCGTGCTTTTGTAGATTTTCACCCATCCGTCGAGAATGATGGAAAAGCGCCCGGCCGGTTCGCCCTGGGTGAGAAAGATGCTCCCCTTGTCGTGATGCACGAGGCGGGCGGAGCGTAAAAGTTCGCGCAAGACGGTGGCGTTGAAATCCCTGAAAAGCGGCAGCGCCCTGATGACATCGAGATGCCCTTCGACATCGGAACCGAGCCCC
>JAQUPC010000101.1 GCA_028716765.1 Alphaproteobacteria bacterium
AGGCCGTAAAGCAGCTTGCCTTTGTGGAACAACGCGTGATCGGGCGAGTTCAGGTATTTCGGCTCCCCGTCGCCGAGGATGCGCGCCCCGAACGCCACCGTGCGGCCCCGCTGGTCGCCGACCGGGAACATGACGCGGTTGCGGAAGAAGCTGAAATGTTCGTTGCGCTCTTCCGATTTCTTGATGAGGCCGGTGGCCAATAGCTCATCGAGCGTGAATCCCTGGCCTGTAAGGCCGCGAAGCAGAGCCTGGCTGTCGTTGGGGGCATAGCCGAGGTGAAACCGGCGCATGGCTTCGTCCGACAAGCCGCGTCCGCGCAGATAGCCAAGCGCCTCGCGGCCGGCGGGCGCGAAAAGCTGTTCTCCGAACCATTGCGTCGCGCGATCAAGCAATTGATAAAGCCGTTTTTCGCGGTCATAGCGCTCGCGCTCGACGGGCGTGTCCTGGGGAACGGCAAGGCCTGCCTGCGCCGCCAAAGTCTCAATGGCTTCTGGGAAACTCATGTTGTCGAAGCGCATCGTGAAGCCGATCACGTCGCCGTGTGCGCCGCACCCGAAGCAATGATAAAACTGCTTGTCGTCGTTGATGTAAAAACTCGGCGTTTTTTCGTTGTGGAACGGGCAACAAGCCTTGAACTCCCTCCCGGCGCGCTGCAGGCGCAGACGCTTGCCCGCAACGCTTGAAAGCGGCAGGCGCGCGCGCAGTTCTTCAAGAAAGGCGGGGGGCAAAGGCATCGGTGATCATCTATCAGATAAAGCCTTTCGCCGGAAGAAGAGAGCCATCGCCGGAAGCCGGTTAAGCCAACATTTTGCTTTCACAAAATGAGGGTGCTTTTGTTGGCATGTCAGGGTTAATGTCGGCAGCCGAATAGTTTCATATAACCTTATGAAATATAACGAAGAATTAACATTCTTCCGTCATATTGGATTAAGACGATCTCATTTTGATAAGGCAGATTTTGAGGAATTTTGAAAATGGCAAAAATCAACCAAAAGAATATAGAGCGTCTAATTAAACTCGGTGAAGAGTTAGGATCGATTGGCACTGAGGCCACAAAAACGTTTTTGGGCGAACCAGAAGCCTTATCAGTTGACGAACTTTCCAGAAAATTACTTTTAGTCAATCAACAGCTTCTGGAGATTTGCGATTTCCATGTGTTGTATCATGCCAACGATAAAAAAACGGCTAAGCTGTGTAAACAGTTGATGGAGATGGAAAAGAATTTAGATCAACGACTCAACACAAAGGAAAATTCCCAGAGAGCAAAATTGAGCAGCGAAATTCAAATAGCAACCTTCATGTTTGCGTTGTATCCATTTGTTAATTCACTTTTGATTGATCTAGCAAAAGATAATGGTGAAGATCATTCCCGTGCAATTACTTTAGCTACGAGAACAGCTCTCGGTATTGGGCTTGGAATAGCTTTTAGAAAATCGATTATGCGCGGTTGGCGGTCCGCCAGAAAAATTACCCGGAGGCTTCGTTCAGTTGTGGACAACAACTTTACTGTCTATTATTTCAAAGAATCAGCGCGTGATATATCAAAGAAAATTTGCAGTGATTTTCGTGACTGTGAGGAAGAAATTAGGTTCGATGCTTATTATGTTAAAGAAAGGACAATCTGCCAAACCAAAGAGATTTGTAATAAGATCGGAAACTTTATGCGGGCCCCTTCCTAAGAGGATGGTCATTCTTTAATTTCTGTTTTGGCGCATTTAATTGAATAAGTAGATCAACTATTTTTTTCATTTTTTTGCATTCACTGGCAATTTTGAGCAAACAAAGCTTATATCTCAATGGTTCCCATTTTGCTTTGACAATGTATAGAGCGGCTGTAGAGCCTAGGCCGGCAATTGAGGCATTGAAATAGTTGCCATTGCATATCTCTAACACACAGGATGTAGCAAAAGCTGCGGCTACAGTAGAATAGAGTGCGACGGTCGTAATTTCTTTACCTGCACCCTTCCACAGTAATTTGAGAGGATGCCACTTTGTCGCTGGAACTTTGACAGCCGTATCTTCTTGATCTGCAGCAACTAGTTTGTTCGGTTTTATATTATTGTTCATTCTATTGGCTCCAAAGTTGTGCTTCTTATTAGAGGACAGAAGGGGTTGAAACGCAAGAATTTAGCCGTCGGTTAATACTTTCAATAAGCAGCTGCCGGTGTGGGTTTCTAAAATGGGTAAGGACCGGGACATTAACCAATTACCACGGGGTTTGAGACAATCTCGTGACATTACTTGTCCAAGTGCGGCTTCAAATTGATTTTATCAACGGTTGTGTTAAGAAGCCGGGGTTGACCCTATGGTAAATAAGGGGCCAGCGGCGCTAATATAACAAAAAAATAACCAAAGGGGAGGAACAACATGCACGGTACCAATGGAACCGCGGGCCTGGAAAAACACATATCCTCGCTCGGCATCGGTTCGCCATCCGCCATCCGCCATAATTTGTCGCCGGCGGCGCTTTACGAAATGGCGATAAAACGCGGCGAGGTGCAGCTGAGCGAAGACGGCCCTCTTATCGCCATGACCGGCCAGCACACGGGCCGTTCCCCTAACGACAAATACGTTGTGCGCGACTCCCAGACCGCAAAAGATATCAATTTCGGCAATGTCAATCAGCCCTATGAACCCGCCGCCTTCGATGCGCTTAAAAAGCGCGCCGTCGAATGGCTGAAGGGCCGGGAGCTGTTCGTGCAAGACCTTTATGCGGGCGCCGACCCTGCTCATCGCATGCCGCTTCGCGTTATCACGACGAACGCATGGCATGCGCTTTTCGTCCGCAACATGTTCATCCGCCCGACGGCCGAGCAACTGAAAAGTTTCGAGCCGAAGTTTACCCTTTTGCACGCGCCGGATTTTCTGGCTGACCCCGCCGTCGATCAAACAAAAAGCGGCACGTTCATCATGATCAATTTCGGGCAGAGTATGGCGATGATCGGCGGCACGTCCTACGCGGGCGAGATGAAGAAGACGATCTTCTCGGTTATGAACTATTACCTGCCGCAAAAGGGCGTGTTCCCCATGCACGCCTCGGCCAACATAGGGCAGGGCGGCGACGTGGCGATTTTCTTCGGCCTGTCCGGCACGGGAAAAACGACGCTTTCGGCCGACAGTTCGCGCACATTGATCGGCGACGACGAGCACGGCTGGAGCGACAACGCCGTGTTCAACTTCGAAGGCGGCTGCTACGCCAAGGCCATACGCCTGAACCCCAAGCAGGAGCCGGAGATTTACGGCGCCGCGCGCCGCTTCGGGACGGTGTTGGAAAACGTGGCGTTCGATCCCGTTACGCGCAAGGTCGATTTCGACGACGAAAAGAACACGGAAAACACCCGCGCCTGCTATCCGGTGGATTTTATTCCGAACGCCAGCGAGACGGGAGTCGGCGGCCTGCCGCGCAACGTCATCATGCTGACCTGCGACGCCTACGGGGTTTTGCCGCCCGTGAGCAAGCTTTCGCCGGAGCAGGCGATGTATCAGTTCCTTTCGGGCTACACCGCGAAAGTCGCGGGCACGGAGAAAGGCATAACCGAGCCTCAGGCGACGTTTTCGGCCTGTTTCGGCAGGCCATTCCTGCCGCTTGCGCCGGAAGCGTACGCCAAAATGCTCGGCGAAAAGATCGCGAAGCACAAGGTCGATTGCTGGCTGATCAACACCGGCTGGACCGGCGGAGGCTATGGCGTGGGCGAACGCATTCCCATCAACGTATCGCGCGCGATCGTGAACGCCGCCCTGTCGGGCGACCTTGCGAAAGGAAAATTTGTGCGCAATGAACCGTTCGGTCTTATGATTCCGGTGAAGGTCAATGGCGTGAGCGACGATGTTCTTCACCCGCGCAAGATGTGGAAAGACACGGCGGCTTATGACGAAACCGCCAAAAAGCTTATCGAACATTTCGCCGAGAACTTCAAAAAGTTCGCGGACAAGGTCGCGCCCGAAGTGATCAAAGGCGCGCTGGGGGTTTGATCCTGCAGCGGCACAGGACATTTAGGTTGCAATGCAATAAAAGCCGAAGGCCTTCAAAAGCCTTCGGTTTTTTTATTAATTTAGCAATATTAACTTTAATTTTTTTCTCACAAAAATTTGTTTCAGTTTAAGTCGCGACATTTTATTTCCCTTATATGATGTATTGACAAAAACCCCGAGTTATCATGACTTCTTATGCTGCACAGATTCACTTATCGCAAACAACACAACGATTTTTTCGAAGGAGGATAAACATGAACGGCGAGAATGATTTTAAGGAACTACTTCGCGAACAGTTTGGTCTTGAGAACGCGGCCGCTATTCATCCTCAACTCAACGAACAGGCTCTTTACGAGCTGGCGCTTGCGCGCAAGGAAGGCGTTGAAAGCGATGACGGCACGCTGCTTGTCACAACCGGCGACTTTACGGGCCGGTCAGCCAACGCAAAATTTATTGTGGAGCATCCGGGAGAAAATCATATCGATTTCGGCAAAGTCAACCAGCCTTGTCCCCCGGACATTTTTGATGACCTGTGGCGCCGCGCGGCCAAATCGCTGGAGAGGCGCCATGTCTTTGTGCAGAAACTTTATGCTGGCGCGGATCCTGATTATAGCCAGCCGGTTTTCTTCGCGGGAGAGAATGCCTGGCACGCTCTGTTTATCCGCAACATGCTTCTCCGCGCGGCTCCGGGGCTTGATGCCATGTTCCGGGAGCCTCTAAGAATTCTGCATGTGCCGGGTTTTAACGCTACGCCCGAGCTTCACGGAACGCAGGATGGCAGGTTTATTGGCGCCGATATGAAGACGAGACGCGTGGTTATTACCGGCACCGGTTATGCCGGCGAGGTTAAGAAATCGGTGTTTACGTTCATGAACTACCTGATGCCCGGAGAGGAAGTGTTTCCGATGCATTGTGCAGCTAATGCCGGAATTAAAAAGGACGTTGCGCTTTTCTTCGGTCTTTCGGGGACGGGCAAATCGACTCTTTCGGCTGACCCTGAACGGGAACTAATTGGGGACGACGAACATGGATGGGGGCCGGGCGGCGTGTTCAACTTCGAGGGCGGCTGCTATCCCAAAACTATCAACATATCTCCTGAGACGGAGCCCCAGATTTATACTGTTGCTCGCTCACGCGGCACTATTTTGGAAAACGTGGATTGTTTTCCGGATTCACGTGTCCCCGATTTCTTCAGCACCAGGTTTTCGAAAAACGGCCGTGCATCCCATCAGATCAGCGCCCTCGATAATGCGGTCCATGACGGAAGAGGAGGGCATCCCGAAAACATTTTCTTGCTGACTTGCGATGCTTTCGGCGTCTTGCCGCCGATCAGCAGGCTGTCGCCGGAACAGGCGGCTCATCAGTTCTTGTCGGGTTACACCGCCAAGGTTGCCGGAACGGAGCTTGGCAGCACGGGCAGTGCGGAGGCGACGTTCTCGTCCGGTTTCGGCGCGCCCTTCTTGCCGCTTGATCCGGTCGTGTATGGCAAAATGTTCATGGAAAAGATGAGGGAGCATGGCCCTAATTGTTGGCTGGTCAATACGGGGTATACGGGAACCGGCAAACGCATGGCGATTAGCTTGACGCGACGGTTTGTGGAAGCGGCATTGTCGGGTGAATTGAAGAGAGTCGACTTTGCCGTCAACAATCCCTTTGGCCTTATGGTTCCCGTTCGTGTTGAAGGCGTTGATCCGAAAGCGCTTGATATGAGAAGCACGTGGGACAATCCCGTAGCTTACGAAGAAAGGGTCGGGGATTTGACCGGCCGCTTTGCAAAGAACTTTGAAAAGTTCCTGCCGAAAGTGCCGCGAGAGGTTCAGGACGTGGCGCGCAGGTTCGGGCATGCTCCTGCAAACGGTTAATTCCGTTGAACGATAAGAGAAAGCCGGGGGCTTAATAAGCCTTCGGCTTTTTTGTACGCGCGAGCGGTATTAACCATAACCACTAAATGCCAAAGCCGATTCATTTGTGCTATGGCTTTTTTTGAAATGATTGAAAAGGGGGAGATAAAGTTATGTCGATAATCAAGGACACAGTTATTGAAATGCCTGATATTGGCGATGTGGTTCAGGCATGTGATGATCGTCTTATTGTGACGGGGACTATTTGTATTTCGACCAGCGTCAAAAAGTATCCGTACTATGCCGGCGTTACGGAAAGCGCCTTAGAAGACTATTTTCGTATAGTCGACAAAATTAGGGTACGTAGCGCGCAAGATTTTACCATCCGCGCTCAGGACGAGTTCAGGGAAATTATGGATGGCAAGGACAATGATCGGGAAAAGAAAAGCCTTTGGCTTCTTAATCCTTTCCTGGAAAGAGGCGAGGTTAAGTTGGGAAGTTATGACTTTGGCATTTCCCAAAAACACAAAGAAGCCCTTGCCGGTTCTTTTGCCCTTAATACCCCTTTTAACGTAAAGGGAAGTTGTTACATCGTGGATGGCCACTTTTTGGCGAAGAAGGACGGCAAGATTGTCGTTATGACGGCGTTTTACAATCCTCGCGCGGCGAAGAGAGTACACCAGTACATGGTTGTTCCTATGGAACAAATTCTGCCGTCATCGCCGACAAGAAAATATAAAGAGCGCAGATTGGAATTCCGCCCTTGGCCGTAACCAAGGAAACGTTATCCGCCCAACTGCCCCTTCACGAGCGCTCCCACGGCGGCGAAGTCCATTTGGCCGGTGTAGTTCTTTTTCAGCTCTGCCATCACCTTGCCCATGTCCTTGATGCTGGCCGCGCCCGTGGCTGAAACGGCCTTGGCGATGGCGGCCTTCATTTCGTCTTCGCCCATCTGTTTGGGCAGGAAACGTTCGATCACGGCGATCTCGCCGCTTTCCTGTTTGACGAGGTCGGGGCGATTGCCTTTCTCATACATCGCGATCGACTCGCGGCGCTGCTTGATCATGCCCTGCATCATGGCCTGAATCTCGCTGTCGCTGATTCCCTCCATGTTGCCTTTGGGGCGTGCGGCGATGTCCAAATCCTTAAGCCTGGCGTTGATAAGCCGTATGGCGGCGACCGTCTCCGGGTCCTTGCCCAGCATCGCTTTTTTAAGGGCATCGTTGAGTTCAGCGCGTAACATGGTGACTCCTGACGGATTTTGCGATTGTATGTTGAAAACAAGATATATATAGTATGGCGATCCTTTAACTTCAATAATGATATTATAATGAGAGAAGAAAATTATAATGATTTTTTTGTCTCCACGAACGTGTATCTGCATTTTATCATGTTCGAATCATCCGTTTCATTCTTGAATCCGGCTGCTTCAGGAAACGATCGAAATAGCTTTGTTGATTTTGCGCTTCTTGTCATGGCAAGAGCTTTGAGCCTTTGGGGAAACGATGCTCGTTTAACTGTAGCGGCCAAGAAATTAGGTGGGGGCAAGGAGATCAGTCAGTATTCGTTAAGAGAAATAATCGAGGAACGCGGTTTGGTTGTTCCTTGCGTTAATGGGCCTTCGCCGGAGACTCCTTATAAGTTGGGAATAAGCGAGGCAGGCCGGGACTTATTGAATCAGATAATGGCTCGTACTTCCGCGTCTGAAAGCGCGGTTATTCAAGGCTCCATAGGCCTTGCTTTGATAATCGCTCAAGCCTTTGAGGGCGAAATGAAGGTTGAGGTTTCACGTGATGGCGTAGCCATCGATCCTTCAATGCGGCCTGCGTCTGTGTTTTACGGGCAGGAAAGGAATCAGCTGTCGATACCAGGACAACATTAAAATACAGCTATAATCACGGTTTA
>JAQUPC010000102.1 GCA_028716765.1 Alphaproteobacteria bacterium
GGCGTGCAAGGCCCTGCGGCAGGAAGGATACCGGATCATTCTGATCAACTCCAATCCCGCCACGATCATGACCGATCCCGAAGTGGCGGACGTGACCTATATCGAGCCTATCGTGCCCGAGATGGTGGCGAAGGTTCTGGAGCGGGAAAGGCCCGATGCGCTGTTGCCAACGATGGGCGGGCAGACGGCTCTCAACACGGCGATGGCGCTGGCGAAAGACGGCACGCTGGACCGGTTGAACATCGAGTTGATTGGCGCGAAACGCGAGGCCATTGAAAAGGCGGAAGACCGGCTGCTGTTCCGTCAGGCGATGGAAAAGATAGGTCTTGCAACGCCGAAGAGCGCCCTTGTTCATACAATAGATGAAGCGCAGGGGGCGATGGCTGCGGTCGGCCTGCCCGCGATCATCCGGCCCAGCTTTACGCTTGGCGGCACGGGCGGCGGCATCGCCTACAACCGCACGGAATATGCCGAGATCGTGGCCAGCGGCCTCGCGGCGAGTCCGGTGCATGAGGTGCTGATCGAGGAATCCGTTCTCGGCTGGAAAGAATACGAAACCGAAGTCGTGCGCGACAAAAACGACAACTGCATTATCGTTTGCTCTATCGAAAACGTCGACCCGATGGGCATTCACACGGGCGACAGCGTTACCGTCGCGCCTGCGCTGACGCTGACGGACAAGGAATACCAGATTTTGCGCAACGCCTCGATTGCCGTGCTGCGCGAAATCGGCGTGGATACCGGCGGTTCGAACGTGCAGTTCGCGATTAATCCCGCGGATGGCCGCATGGTCGTCATCGAGATGAATCCGCGCGTGAGCCGTTCCTCGGCGCTGGCCAGCAAGGCGACGGGCTTTCCCATTGCCAAGGTCGCCGCGCGTCTGGCGGTCGGTTATACGCTGGACGAGTTGAAGAACGACATTACGGGCGTGACGCCCGCCGCGTTCGAGCCGACGATCGATTACGTCGTTACGAAGATCCCGCGTTTTGCCTTCGAAAAGTTTCCGGGCACGGAGCCGCTCCTCACCACGGCCATGAAATCGGTGGGCGAGGTTATGGCCATCGGCCGCACGTTTCAGGAGTCATTGCAAAAGGCTTTGCGCGGACTTGAAACGGGCCTTACGGGCCTTAACGAGATTTGGAACGACGACAAAGACGGCGATATCAACGCGTTGCATGCGGCGCTGGCAAAGCCGACGCTCGACCGCATTCTTATCATTGCCGAGGCGCTCCGGCGCGGCATGAGCATCACGGAAATCCGCGACATCTGCAAATACGACCGATGGTTTCTCGAGCAAATCGCTGGTCTTGTCGATGCCGAAACGGACGTTAAGGCGAAAGGCTTGCCGCGCGATGCCGCAGGCTGGCAGCGGCTGAAATCCATGGGGTTCAGCGATGCTCGCATCGCCCAGCTTACGGGCAAGAAGGAATCCGATGTCGCTGCGGCGCGGCGCAAGCTGAACATCACGCCGGTTTTTAAGCGCATAGACACCTGCGCGGCCGAGTTCGCTTCATTCACGCCCTATCTGTATTCGACCTATGAAGGCAACGGGCTTAATCCGGCGCAGTGCGAAGCGCAGCCTTCGGACAAAAAGAAGGTCGTCATACTGGGCGGTGGGCCGAACCGGATCGGGCAGGGGATCGAATTCGACTATTGCTGCGTTCATGCGGTTATGGCGCTGCGCGAGGTGGGGATTGAGACCATTATGGTCAACTGCAATCCCGAGACGGTGTCGACGGATTACGATACTTCGGACCGCCTGTATTTCGAGCCGTTGACCGCCGAGGATGTCATCGAGATCGTGCGCGCCGAGCAGCGCAATGGCCAGTTATTAGGCGTCATGGTGCAGTTCGGCGGACAAACTCCGCTGCGGCTCGCCGATGCCTTGCAGGAAGCGAAAATCCCCATTCTCGGCACGTCGCCGGACGCCATAGACCTTGCCGAAGACCGCGAGCGGTTTCAGGTCCTGCTGAAAAAACTGAAGCTGAAGCAGCCCGCCAACGGCTTGGCGCGCAGTTTTGAGGAAGCCGAAAAAATCGCAGGCCAGATCGGTTATCCCGTCGTGATCCGGCCTTCCTATGTGTTGGGGGGGCGCGCGATGGAGATCGTGCATGGCGTGGAAGGCTTGCGCCGTTACATCGGCCAGGCGGTGCACGTGTCCGGCAAGAACCCTGTGCTGATCGATTATTATTTGCAGGACGCGATCGAGGTCGACGTAGACGTCGTGGCTGATCGCGACGATGTGTTCGTCGCCGGGATTATGGAGCACATCGAGGAGGCGGGGGTGCATTCCGGCGACAGTTCGTGCTCCTTGCCCCCGCATTCCTTGTCGGCGGAGACGGTGGCGGAGATAAGCCGTCAGGCGGAAGCGCTGGCGCGCGCCATCGGCGTCGTGGGGCTTATGAACGTTCAGTTCGCGGTCAAGAACGGCGACGTTTACATTCTTGAAGTCAATCCGCGCGCAAGCCGCACGGTGCCCTTCGTCGCCAAGGCGATCGGGGTTCCTATCGCCAAACTTGCCGCGCGCGTGATGGCGGGCGAGAAGCTGGCGTCGCTGCTTGGTAAAATGGCCAAGCTGAAAACGAAGGATCGTATGGCCGTGAAAACGCCGGTTTTTCCGTTCGCGCGTTTTCCTAATGTCGATATCGTGCTGGGGCCGGAGATGAAATCGACCGGCGAGGTGATGGGGCTGGATAGTGATTTTCCGCGCGCTTTTGCCAAGGCGCAGCTGGGCGCGGGGCTCAAATTGCCGCTGAAAGGCACTTGCTTTATTTCGGTGAAAGACCGCGACAAGGACGCAATTATTCTTTTGGCAAAAAGGCTGGTCAAGCTTGGCTTCAATCTTTTGGCTACGGACGGCACCGCGTCGGCTTTGCGCGAGGCGGGCATTCCGGTCAAGCCCGTCAATAAGGTCTATCAGGGCCAACCGCATATCGTCGACGCCATGATCAACGGGGAAGTCGATTTGATGATGAATACGACAGCTTCCGGTGCACAGACCCTGGCCGACAGTTTCAGCCTGCGGCGTACGGCCTTGATGCAAGGCATACCGCATTACACGACGATTCCCGGCGCGCGGGCGGCTGTGGAAGCTATCGCGGTGCTTCAAACCGGCACACTTGAAGTTGCCTCGCTCCAGTCGTATCTTAGTCAGTGATCAGAGGCTAGGGGTTAGAGGCTAGAGATCCGGGAAATTGAATCTCCTCAGAGACAAATCCCTGGTTTTTAGCCACTAGCCACTAGCCTCTAGCCTCTAAAACTATTGGAAAAACGATGACAGACAAAATCCCCATGACTCTTTTGGGCTATCAGCGGCTTGAGGAAGAGCTTAGGCATCTGCGCACAACGGAGCGCCCGGCTATCATCAGGGCCATCGCCGACGCGCGGGAGCATGGCGATTTGTCCGAGAACGCCGAATATCACGCCGCGCGCGAACGCCAGAGCTTCATCGAAGGCCGCATTATGGAGCTGGAAGACAAGACCGGCCGCGCCGAGATCATCGACGTCTCCAGTCTTGACGGCAAAATTATCAAATTTGGCGCCACCATTACTCTCATGGATGAGGATACGGACGAGGACGTGACCTACCAGATCGTCGGCGAAGACGAAGCCGACATCAAAGCCGGGCTGCTTTCCATTACTTCGCCTCTGGCGCGGGCCTTGATCGGCAAACAAATCAAGGACAGCATCGAAGTCAGCACGCCCAAGGGCTCCAAAGCCTATAAGGTCGTCAAGGTGGCGTTTAGGTAACGGGACACGGGGTACGGGGTACGGGATTGAAGATGACTATAAAGTCATACAAAGATTTGGATGTGTGGAATAAATCGGTCGAACTTGTCGCCACTATCTATACTCTTACAAAAACTTTCCCGAAAGATGAACTATATAGCCTCACAAGCCAGATGCGCCGCGCCGCTATTTCCATTCCCTCAAATATCGCCGAAGGCCGCGCCAAGCCTACGACACGAGATTTTATGCGGTTTTTGTCCATCGCTATCGGTTCAGCAGCTGAACTGGAGACGCAGCTTATCATAGCCGAAAGGCTCGGTTATTTATCGCAGGACCGCCTGCATACTCTTTCAGAAAATGTTAATCATATCGAACGGATGTTGCACAAACTGCATCTAGGCCTCAATAAGAGGCTGAACCACGCTTCTTCAGCAGTATAATCCCGAACCCCGTGCCCCGTATCCCATATCCCTAATTCCCATGCGCGAAGTTCTTAATCTGATCCACCAACACGGTGACTTGTTTTATCTGATCACCTTCGTGTGGACGGCGCTCGAAGGCGAGACGTTCGTCATTTTTGCCGCCTTGGCTGCCCAACGCGGTTTTCTTAACATCGGCGGCTTGTTTGCGGCGGCCTGGCTCGGCAGCTTTTTCGGGGATCAGGTCCTCTTTCTTGTAGGGCGGGTCTTCGGCACGCGGATTCTTGCCCGTTTTCCTAGGCTCAAACCCAAGACGGACAAGGTCCTAAAATCGCTTGAGAAATATGCCGTCGTTTTTATTTTGTCCTACCGCTTCATGTATGGCCTTCGCAACATCAGCAGCATCGCCGTCGGCCTCAGCCATTTGTCGTGGCGGCGGTTCGCTTTTTTGAATTTCTCGGCGGCCTTTATCTGGGCGCTGGCGTTTTGCGGCGCGGGGTATGTGTTCGGCAACGTTATCGAGCATTTGGGGCGGCGCAAAAACGAAGTGGTCGTATATAGCGTGCGCGAACTCATGCTCACGGCGCTGGGCCTGTTTATCCTGATAATTGTTACAAGGGTCGTTTTTCTGCGCCGTCAGGCACGAAAGGTGAAGACGGCGGGGGAAGAATAAGAAAGCGGCATCAACCAGTTGTTTTATAAGAACATTTGTTGTTTTTATTCAATTTGCCGCATTCTCCTGCATTAGGGTAAACGAAAAAAATGACGGGAATATCCTTAAATTTCTGGACAGTGGCGTGCTCTCATAATAGAGAGATGCCTTCCAAGCGGGGCCGAGTCACCGCCGAAGGCGGTAAGGTCGCGGATGTGTCCGGACAACGGAAAGTCCCGCCATCAACAACGGTCTATTAACAACAGAAGGCTGAACGGATCATGAGTGATATTGCCGAACGCGTGAAGAAGATAGTCGTCGAACATCTGGGCGTCGATGCCGCCAAGGTGACGGACAACGCCAGCTTCATTGATGATCTGGGCGCCGACAGTTTGGATACGGTCGAGCTTGTGATGGCCTTTGAAGAAGAGTTCGGCGTCGAAATCCCCGACGATGCGGCGGAAAAGATCGTCACCGTCAAAGACGCGATCGACTTCATCAATCAGAAAAAAGCCGCCGCCTGATAGAAGAAAAACAGGGCAGGCTTGTCTGATCCCTTATTTCTGTTATCAATCTTATTATGAAGCGCCGCGTAGTCATAACAGGTCTGGGAATGGTGTCGCCGCTCGGTCAGGGCGTCGGCGTCAATTGGGATCGGCTGATCGCGGGCAAAAGCGGCATAGGCCGGATTACCCACTTCGATCCTTCGGATTTGTCTTGTCAGATCGCCGGGCAAGTGCCGCGCGGCGACGAGCCGGGCCAGTTCAACCCCGACCGCTTCATCGAACCCAAAGACCAGAAGAAAATGGATAACTTCATCCATTATGCCGTCGCGGCGGCGGAGGAAGCTATTCAGGATAGCGGCTATAAGCCGGCTGACGACGAGGCCCGCGACCGCGCCGGGGTTCTTATCGGCTCTGGCATCGGCGGCCTGAACGAGATTTACGAAACGTCCATTGTATTGCGCGATAAAGGGCCGCGGCGGGTTTCGCCTTTCTTTATCCCGAAATGCCTTATCAATCTGGCCTCGGGCCAGGTATCGATCCGTCACGGCTGGCGGGGGCCAAATCATTCCGTCGTGACCGCCTGCGCAACGGGCACGCACGCGATCGGCGACGCGGCGCGGCTTATCATGCTGGGCGACGCGGATGTTATGGCCGCGGGCGGCGCCGAGGCTGCGGTGTGCAAGATCGGCGTGGCGGGGTTCTGCGCGGTGCGAGCGTTAGCCACGAAATTCAACGATACGCCGGAAAAAGCGTCGCGGCCTTTCGACAAGGACCGCGACGGCTTCATCATGGGCGAGGGCGCAGGAGTTGTCGTCCTTGAGGAATATGAGCACGCGAAAAAACGCGGCGCGAAAATCTATGCCGAGGTTATCGGTTACGGCATGTCGGGCGACGCCTATCACATGACCGCGCCTGCCGAAGACGGCAGCGGCGGGTTCCGCGCGATGCAAGCGGCATTCCGTAACGCAGGGATTGCGCCGGATGCGGTGGATTACGTCAACGCGCACGGTACTTCGACACCGATGGGCGACGAGATTGAAGTCAATGCGGTTAAGCGCTTGTTTGGCGCGGCCGTAAGCAAGTGCGTGATGTCTTCGACCAAATCGGCTGTAGGCCATTTGCTCGGCGCGGCGGGAGCCGTTGAGGCTATTTATAGCGTCAAGGCCATGGAGACCAGCCTTGTGCCCCCGACGCTTAATCTCGATAACGTTTCCGGGGAGTGCAAAGGCATCGATCTTGTGCCGCATAAGGCCAGGGAGAAGAAGGTCGATGTCGTTCTGTCCAATTCCTTCGGCTTTGGCGGCACGAACGCCAGTTTGATTCTCAGGAAAGTTTAGTTTTTTGCTTATGTCTTTCTGGAAGCACGCCGGGGTGGCGCGCAATCCCATGAGTTAACCGGTTGTTAATGTTTGGTGACGTTTAAATCGTTTTCCGTCTACCGGCATGGGGGATTCTTTATGTGCGTTCGTCTTGTATTTGCCATTATGGCTTTCCTGTGCTTGTCGCTTCCGGCTTGGGCGGTTGTCACACCCGTACCCCCTCCTATCATGCCCGGAAATTACTGCGATACATTGGGCGCAACACATATGATGGACGACAACACCGGCATTGCCATCTGTGCGCTCGTGATGGGTAATTTTACTCCCAATATCAAATGCACTGATACTGTTGTTGTTGATAATGGGGGCTGTCAGTGGAATTCAATGTCAGGCACTCCCCGTGGCTCCATTATTATGTGGTCCGGTACTAAAGATAATGTGCCGCCAGGATGGGCGCTTTGCGACGGGACTTATGGAACCCCGGATCTTAGAAGCAGGTTTGTTGTGGGCGGACAAAGCGCCGTTGCCTACACTTGGTCAACCGGGAATGACATTCCACTAGCGTGCTCAGATACTTGTTTTTCGGGTTACTTCGGCCATAGCTTGCCGGCGTATCAACTCGCTTTCATAATGAAATTATAGGTTCATTTCGGCGCGAGCTTTATATTGGGTTGCAATCGTATGCCATCTCTTAAGCCTTTTTTGGCCCGGATTTAGTTGACTCGGGAAGCAAAGCTTCTTGAGAGGGTCTTGTCCGGTGCTCCACGCTGTTTCCCATCCGCGGTTTATTTTTCCCGTACTATTCCTGATAGTTCTCATCGGTCTTTTTATCGCCGTAGAACGGCGGACGGAGGCCGATGTGCGCGCCCTTCAGAATATTCTGGGCGAAGAGGTTCCGCGGCTTGCCAAACGCCTTCAGGACGCCGGAGTCGATTATCA
>JAQUPC010000103.1 GCA_028716765.1 Alphaproteobacteria bacterium
AACGCGAAACGTCCGCAAATCAAAAAATCGCTACGACTTTACCCGCTCGCTCGCTGATTTCAGCTGACCGCAGGCGGCCATGATGTCGCGGCCGCGGGGCGTGCGGACGGGGCTGACGTAGCCCGCGCGGTTCACGATGTCGCCGAATTTCCTGATCGTATCCTCATCGGAGCATTCAAACGGCGAGCCGGGCCACGGGTTGTAAGGCAAAAGGTTGATCTTGGCCGGAATCCCCGCCAGCAGCTTGACGAGCGCGCGCGCGTCGGCGGGGCTGTCGTTCACGCCTTTCAGCATCACGTATTCGAACGTGATGCGCCGCGCGTTGCTGGCGCCCGGATAGTCGCGGCAGGCCTGCAACAATTCCTTTATGGGGTGTTTGCGGTTGATAGGCATGAGTTTGTCGCGCACCTCGTCCGTCGAGGCGTGCAGGCTTATGGCGAGATTGACGCCAAGCTCTTCGCCGCAGCGCCTGATCATCGGCACGACGCCCGACGTGGACAGCGTGATCTTGCGCCGCCCGATGGCGATGCCGTCGGGATGCATGACGATCTTGAGGGCCTTTGCAACATTGTCGAAATTATTAAGCGGCTCGCCCATCCCCATCATAACGATGTTGGAAAGGGCGCGATTGCTCTGCGCTTCGTGCGCCCGCGACTGCGCCGTAGTTCCCCCCCCCTCGCGGGGGAGGTTAGGTGGGGGGGCGTTCCGCTTGGCAGAGTCTCCAGTAAGTGAAGCAGCACTTAATGGATGGCCCCCCTCCCTGACCCTCCCCGCAAGGGGGAGGGAATCCCCGGGCCATTCGCCGAGCATATCCCGCGTAAGCAAAACTTGTCCCACGATTTCTCCCGCCGTGAGGTTGCGTACAAGGCGCTGCGTTCCGGTGTGGCAGAACGTGCAGCCCATCGGGCAACCAACTTGAGATGAAACGCACAGCGCGCCGCGATCCTCTTCCGGGATATGGACGCATTCGACTTCCTGCCCGTCGTTCATGCGGAGCAGCCACTTTTGCGTGCCGTCTTCGGATTTCTGATGCGCCGTTATGGAAGGGCGGCCAAGGGCAAAATGTTCCGCCAGTTTTTCGCGCACGGGCTTGGCGAGGTTGCTCATGCCCGCGAAGTCCTTCGCGCCATGGCAATACATCCATGACCACACCTGCTTGGCGCGAAACGGCTCAAGGCCGAGGGCGGCCAGCGCCGCCTTAAGCTCGTCGAGACTCAGGCCGATCAGATTGTTGTTCCCGGTGTCAGTCATAAGATTTGCAGTCTAGCACCATCCGATGGAAAAGGCGCAGCGCCCGCGCCTTTATCGTCAAAGGCTTGTTTAAACAACCGAAGCCAAAAAATGAACTTGCGTTTTTGTTAACCAATCCTAATCTCTTGTTAACCATCGGAAGGCTAAGAGTAAAGCGGGGTCAAGGGTGGTCCCGCGCGAGGCGGATTATGCCTTGGAACCTGACGTTTCCCTCCCAGGAGAAGCGCAGTCCGGGCTTGGGTCAACGAAAAGGGAGTCCAGCCGTGGCGAAAGACGAGAAAAAGGCCGGAAAAGAAAAAGAAAAAGAAGAAGAAAAGGAAGAGAAGGATTCCGCCGGGGAAGGCACGGAAGGCGAAGGCGTCGAAGCGGGCGAAGCCGAAGAAGGCGGCGAAAAGAAACTCAGCAAAAAGATGCTGATTATTCTGGCGGTTGCGGGCGTGCTGGTGCTTGGCGGCGGCACGGCCGGCGCGCTTTTTCTGACGGGCGTTCTTGGCGGCGAGAAGAAGGAAGCGCAGCATGAAGACGCCGGGCCAAAGAGCGCGGCCGTCTTTTTCTCTCTGGGCGATATCCTTGTGAACCTCAACGGCGAGGGAAAACGCCCCAACTTCCTGAAAATCAAGGTCACTTTGGAACTCGCGGACGAAAAGGACTTGCCGCTGATGCAGTCCCTCAAGCCGCGCATTATCGACAACTTCCAGGTTTACTTGCGCGAGTTGCGCATCGAGGATTTGCGCGGCTCGGCCGGTTTGTACAGATTGCGCGAGGAACTCCTGTTGCGGGTCACCGAGGCGGCTCAGCCCGTGCGCGTACGGGATGTTCTGTTTCAGGAAATACTCGTACAATGACAGAGATTCGGGATACGGGGCACGGGATACGGGTAAGAACCGAACCGCGTGGTCTGTGCCCCGTAACCCGTAACCCGTAACCCTTGTCCCGTTTATGAACGAAGCCGCATCAGCAAACCCCGAAATGACCGAAGAAGAGCGTCAGGCCGCCGAATGGGCGGCTATGGCCGAGAGCGGGGAAGGCGACGGCGGCGAAGGCGAAGGCGCCGCCGCGCGCGTGCTGAGCCAGAACGAAATCGACAGCCTTCTGGGCTTTGGCGGCGGCGGCCAGCAGCAGGACAATTCCGGCATCATGGCCCTCATCAACAGCGCGCTCGTCAATTACGAGCGCCTGCCGATGCTGGAAGTGGTGTTCGACCGGCTTGTGCGCATGATGTCCACCTCGTTGCGCAATTTTACGTCCGACAACGTCGAAGTCAGCCTCGACCAGATTACGTCGGTCCGGTTCGGCGACTACCTGAATTCCATCCCTTTGCCCGCCATGCTGGCCGTGTTCAAGGCGGAGGAGTGGGACAACTCCGCGCTTATGACCATCGACAGCGCGATGATCTATTCGATCGTCGACGTCCTTCTCGGCGGACGGCGCGGCACGGCGGCCATGCGCATCGAAGGGCGGCCCTACACGACCATCGAGCGCAATCTGGTCGAACGGCTTGTGCGCGTGGTTCTGGCGGACGTCAGCTCGGCGTTCGATCCCCTTTCGCCCGTGACCTTCCGCTTCGACCGCCTCGAGACCAACCCGCGTTTCGCCACCATTGCGCGTCCCGCCAACGCCGCCGTGCTGGCCAAACTGCGCATCGACATGGAAGACCGCGGCGGGCGCATCGAAATTCTGATTCCTTACGCCACGCTCGAGCCGATCCGCGAATTGCTGCTGCAAATGTTCATGGGAGAGAAATTCGGCCGCGATTCCATCTGGGAAACCCACCTTGGCAACGAGCTTTTGCAGACGAATATGCATATGAATGCGGTTCTGGACGAGGCGACGATGCCGCTCGGCGACGTCATCAACTGGAAAGTCGGGTCGCACTTGATGCTGAACGTCAAGCCGGACGATATGGTGGCGCTGCGGGCAGGCGAGATAACCCTGTTCAAAGGCCGCATGGGATCGCTGAACAACAAGATTGCCGTACGCGTCGAAGAAATTACGTTGCACGACATCAAGCCCCAGGAATAACCGATGGCAGGCCTTTTTTCTTTTCTTCTTGATCTCGTCCTTATCGGGTTGCTGGTCACGGGCATTTATTACGCCGTGCGTTTGTCGCGGCAAATCGCGGGATTGCGCGCCAGCCGGGCCGAAATGGAGCGCTTTGTCTTCGATTTCGGCTCTACGGTCGAGCGGGCCGAAGCCGGAATCCGCGGCTTGAAACAGGCCGCGCGCTCGAGCGGCGACGATCTGGAACAGCTGATCGAGAAAGCCAACGCGTTGCGCGACGAACTGCATTTCCTCGTTGAAAGCGCCGACCGGCACGCCGACCGGCTTAGCGGTTCTGCGCCGCAGGGACAGCCTGTAAGAAAGGCGGACAAGGCCACCGTTGCCGAGGCGCATAACCCCCGCGAATCCGCAAAGCCTGCGCCTCAAGGCCTGCCGGGGGCGGCGCCAACGGCGCCCGGGCCGGCGACGGACGCTTTTGCGGGCAGCGAAAAGAAACCGGCTCAAACAGCGGGTGCGACCTCGGCAGCGGAAAAAGAGTTGCTGCAGGCGCTTAAAAAACTCGGATGAGGTACCCGATGCGCCTTCCGCCGATCCAGCCACGCATCATTCTGCCGCTGATGATATTCATGAGCGTGCTTGTCGTAGGCGTGCGCGTGACCGACGTATGGGATTCGCTTGCCAGCGGACGTGTTTTTGAAGTCGTCACGCCATCTAAAGCCGCGGCCGGCAAGGAAGGCCCGGTCATCAATCCGCCGTCACTGGCGCCTGCGCCGCAAACGGCAGACAAGGAAGGCAAGGGCGACGCTCCGGATGCGGCGGCAAGCGCTTCTACGGCTTCCGGCCAACCGGCTTCGGATGCTCCTCAGTCTTCTTCGCCCAATATTACGGGCGACGAGCCGTCAGGCGCGGAAATGGCTCTCGTCAAACAGCTGACCGAGCGCCGCGATCAGATGGATCAAAGGGCAAGGACTTTGGACTCGCGCGAGGCGCTTATCCGCGTTGCCGAGCAAAGGGTCGATCAAAAAATTAAGGAAATGGAAACTTTGCGCGCCCAGCTGCAGACGATGGTAAACCAGGTCAGTTCCACGCAGCAGGCCCAGATTGAAAATCTCGTTAAAATCTATGAAACCATGAAGCCGAAAGAGGCGGCGCGTATATTCGAAACGCTGGATCTCCCCATATTGCTGGGCGTTGTGCAGAAAATGAAGCCTCAGCGCACGTCGGCCATCATGGCGGAGATGAAGCCGGAAAAAGCCAAGGAAATCACGGTCGCCCTGACCAAGCAGGATCAATTGCCCCAGATCAAGTAATCAAAAATTTAGAGCAGGCGCAGGTTTGAGGGTCGAACGAACTCCGTAACTATTGCCTTGCGTGTTGTTTCTTGCGGCAGAGGAAGGGGTAAGAGCGGGATTCTCTTCAAAGATTTTTGGCTCAAATCCCATTTTGGCTCTTCCGTTTAGATCGCCATACATCTCGAGCAATTGCCCGTACATCATAGGAAGCCCGTAAGTCCAGAAACGAGACAAGCCCTGCTTGGTCTTCAAGCGATTTCGTAGACCATAATTTATGTCACGGACAAGTCCGCGGCCACGACGAAAGGTCCCGGACACCTTGAAGGCGTCCAATGCTTTTTGCCCTTCCGCCGTATTCAACAATGATGCCTTCAATGCTTTTGGTATGCGAATTCCAAGTTGATACATGGCCGCCGACAATTCAGTTCGGGTTCCCGGAACGCGCCCCCATGCCTCGTAATTGTGGGCGATGAGCTGATGGATGCGAGCCTGTATTTCCGAGCCGAGGGAGAAGGAATCCTTATCCTGGCCGAGATAACCGATATAGATAATCGAGAATAAAAAACCGCTGAATTTCGCAAAAATATTTTTAGCAGGGCGCGGGCCGCCGGTTTCGCTGTCTCGCACGACATCGTCCAAAATTTTTGATGCTTCATTCGTTTTGCCCTGGATGGTCTTTCCGTTTTTGCCTATAAAAACCTCGTCGAGCTGATGAAGTGAGTTGTCTTGCTCGACATGGCCGGCTTCATGTGTCAGCATGGACATATACTTTATGATATCAGGAGGATAGAGTTTTTTTGGCAACATGACCGGATTGTCATTCTGATCCCAAATGCACATCCCTTTGAAGACAAAGCGCTCCAACACATTATGCGCTTTTAAAAAAGGCTTTATATCTCCAATTTTTATTACCGTTTTTGGGCGGAGATAATTGGACTTATCGACCCCGTTCGGGGGCCATTCCCGAACCCCAAAAGATAGCCGGAAAATTTCTTCCGAGGTTGTCCAGCCGCGCTCTAAAATGCGGTGAACGTCTTTTAATAGTTTGGTCTTCATAATGTTTTCCAGCAATCTTGATTAAATTATTTCTTTAAGAACATTATCATGTTTTTCTTGAATAACGGTTAAGCCGGTCCTGAAACATAAATGCCAACGAAAGCAAAGGGTTCCGTTGGTAACCATTTGTTTAGCATCTCTGGGTTAATCATTTCATTTCAAGCGATGTCTTGCCGCGATGGCGTGATCCGCCTTAAAGCTTTTTCGGCAATCTCCAAGGAGTCGATAGATGCCTGTTGATATGAACATGAACATCCTCATCGTCGATGATTACAAGACGATGTTGAGGATTATCGAAAATCTCCTGAAGCAACTTGGCTTCAAAAACATTCATCAGGCGACGGACGGCACCATGGCGCTTCGCATGATGCGCGACGGAACGTTCGGACTGGTCATTTCCGATTGGAACATGGAACCCATGACGGGACTTCAGTTGTTGAAAGAAGTCCGCGCCGATACAAAACTCAAAAGCATTCCCTTTATTATGGTCACGGCCGAGAGCAAGGTCGAAAACGTGGCGGCGGCCAAAGAAGCGGGCGTTAACAACTACATCGTGAAGCCGTTTAACGCCGAAACCCTCAAACAAAAAATCGCCGCCGTTATGGGGGCTTTCTAGGGAAAGTAAGAACACAGGCAGGAGATAAAAATGACAGACGCCGAACGCCTCGCGCTTCTCGAAACCACCCTTCACAAGCAAATTCGCATTGCCAACGAAGCTGCGGCTCAGCCGTTGTCGGCCGACGACATCACAAACATCGTGCAGCAGGTGATTGCGTCCCTGTCCGGCGACGTGACGGCGGCGGATCTGAAATTTTATGCGGAACTCGAGGAACTGTCTTCCTATATCCGGCACGCCAAACAGGAAATCGCGGCCATCCAGCCCAAGGACATCAACGCCAGCCACATCCCGCACGCGACCAACGAGCTGGACGCCGTCGTCGGAGCCACGGAGGACGCCACCAACAAGATCATGGACGTTTGCGATTCCATGACGGCCATCGCGGGCCAGTGCGCGCCCGAAATCAGCGAACAGCTGATCGCCTGCACGACGCGCATATACGAGGCCTGCAATTTTCAGGACATCACCGGCCAGCGCATCACCAAGGTCGTACAGACGCTCAAATACATCGACAGCAAGGTCGAGGCTCTGCTCAAGGCGCTGGGCGAGGAAATTCATCGTGTTGAAGGCGCGGCCGGGCCCGCGGACGCGGCCGACCTCGAAAAAGTCCTGCTTAACGGGCCGCAATTGCCCCAAAACGCCATGGACCAGGCCACGATCGACCGCCTGTTGGCCGACGAAAAATAAGCTTCCCCCGCGCCAGGCCCCAGCGGCTATAAATTTTGGCTGCCCGGGGCTTTTTTTGCTCCGAAGAACGTGCCAACCTCTTCCTAAGTTGGTATAAGCTGGGATCATGGCGCCGAATCTTTTCCCTCCTGCGGTGCGGAATCTGCTGCTCCTCGTTGTCACCGGGCTTGCCGTTATGGCGGGACCCGTTGATGCATGGGCTAAAGCCAAGCCTTCGGCTCCGGCCGGACAAGGGCTCGTCTTGCGCACGGCTACGCATTCCGATTTCGACCGGCTCGTTTTCGAAGGGCCGCGCCGCATGGCCTATAAAATCTATCGCGACGGCGGAAAAATCAGCATTCAGCTTGCCGTTAAAGGTTCTATCGATCTCAAGCCCGCGGCCTCCCTGACCCGCGCCAAAGGTTTCGCGGCGCAAGGCGCGGGCAAGGACGGGAAAGGGAATTTGACCGTCAGCTTTACCGTCGATCCCAAGGCTATCGTCAAGGATTTTGCCAAGGGCTCGTCGGTCGTCGTCGATATTTATGGCGCGGCCGCAACCTTGAGCGCAAAAGCGGAGCCCCCGAATCCGGAAAAAACAGGCGTGGACAAAGCCGCCAGCCAACCCGAAACCGGCGCCAAGGCGGCTCAAC
>JAQUPC010000104.1 GCA_028716765.1 Alphaproteobacteria bacterium
CGGGCGAGTTGATGATCGACTACGCCAAAAAACAGATGACGGTGAAGGGCGTGACCGTGAAGTCGGGCGAAGTAATCACACTCGACGGCTCGACGGGCGAAGTGATGCTCGGCGAAGTGCCGACGATTCAGCCCGAGCTTTCCGGCGATTTCGGCACGGTCATGGCATGGGCCGACAGCCTGCGCCGCCTTAGGGTGCGCACGAACGCCGAAACGCCGCTCGACGCGCGCACGGCGATCAAGTTCGGCGCGGAGGGCATCGGCCTCTGCCGCACCGAGCACATGTTCTTCGATGCCAACCGCATTATCGCTGTGCGCGAGATGATCGTGGCCGACGACGAGACCGGCCGCCGCGCCGCGCTTGCCAAGCTGGAGCCGATGCAGCGTCAGGATTTTGTTGAACTGTTCACGATCATGGACGGCTTGCCGGTGACGATCCGCTTGCTCGATCCGCCCTTGCACGAGTTCCTGCCGAAAACCGAGGCCGAGATGCAGGCCGTGGCCGATGCGGCGGGCACGAGCGTCGAAAAGGTGCAACGGCGCGCGCAGCAATTGCACGAATCCAACCCGATGCTGGGGCATCGCGGCTGCCGCCTCGGCATTTCGTATCCCGAGATTTACGAGATGCAGGCGAACGCGATTTTCGGCGCGGTGGCGGAGATGCACAAGAAAGGCAAGACCGTTCTGGCGGAGGTGATGATCCCGCTCGT
Organism: Alphaproteobacteria bacterium; assembly: GCA_028716765.1. Next base: position 710 of record JAQUPC010000104.1, read on the forward strand.
CGCAACGCGCAAGGAGTTCGATATTCTGAAGGCGATGGTCGATCGCGTGGCGGGCGAAGTGATGCTTGAAACCGGCCTGACGTTCAAATACCTCGTCGGCACGATGATCGAACTGCCGCGCGCGGCGCTGGCGGCGGGCGAGATCGCCAAAAAGGCCGAGTTCTTCAGCTTCGGTACGAACGATCTGACGCAAACCACGTTCGGCCTCAGCCGCGACGACGCCGCGAGTTTCCTGCCGGATTATTACAGCAAGGGCGTTTTGGAGCAGGACCCGTTCGTGACCATCGATCAGGACGGCGTGGGCGAACTGGTAAAAATTGCGTGCGAGCGGGGGCGGGCGACGCGCCCGGCGCTGAAGCTCGGCATATGCGGCGAGCACGGCGGCGATCCCGCTTCGGTCAAGTTCTGTCACCGCGTGGGGCTGGATTACGTTTCCTGCTCGCCTTACCGCGTGCCGATAGCGCGGCTGGCGGCGGCGCAGGCAGCCATCGAAAGCGACGCCGACGTAGCGGCGCGATTAAATGCGTCGTGATATGACAGACTCTCTTATTATTGAACTTTCTGGCCAGTTACAAACGCCTCGTCTGCTCATGAGGCCTTTGCAATGCAGCGATATTGATGGGTTGTCTGCGGCTGCGTTTGAAACATCGGTAGGGCTCAACAAATTGTACAGCGGAACTTTGTCTAAACGTGATTTAACGCGGGAAGATGTTGGCGAATATATTGAGGAGTGTCAGGCCGGTTGGGGCAAGCGAACACTTCTTACTTTCGGCGTTTTTGATAGAATAAATGATACGCTGATAGGACTTGGTTCGCTTCATCACCTCGATTGGCAAGTGCCTAAAGGTCGTGTTGGATATTGGGTTCGGCAAGGCGAACAGGGAAAGGGATATGCAACTGAAATAGCGAACGTACTTACTCGTTTGGCCTTCGGCGAACTTAAGTTAAAAAGGCTCGAAATCCGCACCGCGGTTGACAATCAGGTTAGTTCTGTCATTCCCAAGCGTCTCGGCTATAAATATTTGACGGTCTTTGAGAAAAACAAAGCGGGAAATAACGGCGAGATATGGGATATCGAGATTTACGTTCGTTTTGACATGAACAATCTTCCCGACTTAGGGTAAATCTGCTGCGGAGCCGGGCTGATGATGTCGGCGTAACAGGAAAAGGAAAAAGCCAATGACCGACCTGATCAAATGGGAGCCGTCGATGAGCGTCGGGGTGGCCATCCTCGACGAGGATCACAGGCGCATCATGAGCATGATCAACAAGCTTTATGGCGCCATGCATAAAGGCGAGGGCAGGGAAGTTCTTGATGAAATCTTCCGCGACATGATGGCGTACATCAACGTTCACTTCGAGGCGGAAGAGGAATTGTTCGAAAAAACCGGCTATGCCGGGGCGGACGAACAGAAGCGGCAGCATCGCCTTATGGCGCAAAGGGCGCGGGAAGAACGCCGTAAATTCGAAGAGAACGAAAGCGCCGTCATGCCGATGGAGATTATGTATTTCCTGAAGGACTGGTGGCTCGATCACGTCATGAACGCGGACAAAAAATACGCCACGCACCTGAACGCGCACGGGATAAGGTAGAAGTTTTTGATTGAACACAATTTGGCCCTCTCCTCCTTGAGGAGGAGAGGAAGCAAAATCTCGGCGTTACGCAGTAACGCCTTAGATTTTGCAGGTGAGGTGGTGACATGCCTAATTATGTGCTGCATCCCCACCTCACCCCAAACCCCTCTCCTCCCGTTGGGAGGCGAGGGGCTTTGCACCGTGCCATTGGATAAATCGTTCGAACACACAAACCGGAACAACCGTCATTCCGGCGAATATTCTCTCACGAAAGAACAGCCCGTGCCGTCGTGCATGCACACCATAGCCACGGCATCGTCGGCTTCGACGCAGGCTCCGCCGTAATACCCGCAGCAGGTGTCGTGAAGACCCGCGCTTTCATGAAAATCGTCCGGGGCATCGGCTACGGAGCGGGGCTCTGCCGCCGGGGATTCTTCCGGCGTGGGGAGCTTGCCGTTGTCCAGCTGGTATTCGCTGATTTCCTGCCCATTGAGCGTGTGCAGGAGCTCGGGCGGAGTCCGGTCCATAAGTTCGAAAAGCGAGACGGGAACCTGCATTTCCGCCAGATAGTCCATCGCGGTCTTGCGCCGCCGGAAACTGGTTTGCCAATCCTCCGGCGACGGCGAAATGGCGCCGTCCCGCAGGGTGTAGGGCCGATGCACGCCGACAGGCCCGTTGACATAGCGTTTGACTCCGGCCGCCAGCACAAAGACGCAGGCGGACGAGCATTCGCCGTCCACAAAGACGCTCGCGCCCAGTTTGCGGATGAACCGCCCGAGGCGGAGCGCGGCGTTCACGCTTCCCCCCGCGGAGGAAAGGAAAACGATGAAGCCCGGCGCCTTGTTGCGGCTCATGGCTTTGCGGATGAAATCGTCGGCCAGCACGCGCCCGTAAAAGCGTTTGACGGTGTTTTCAAGCGCGCGGTTTATTTCTCCGCGCAGGAACAGAAATTGCGCCGCCGAAAAATCGCAGCTTTCCCTGTAACGTTCCCAGTTTTCTCCTTCAAGCGTCGATAGGGGAAAATGGCGCAACGAGCCGGCTTTGGCATCGTCCTCGTCCGTCCTGAGGGCGCATTTAACGGAAACTTCGCCGGCGCGGGCGCGGCCCGAGGGTGCGGCAACGAGAACGAATGCCGCGAATACGAGCAACATGATTTGAATGGCGCGGCTCATTAATGCGATCCCTTGCCTCCTTCGAGGTTTTGGAATTGAGATAATACACTACAAGAGGCCTTTTCAAAAACGATCTTGTGTCCGGCGCGCGCGGCGCGGCGGCGGAATCCTTACATGCGTTGGGGATTTAGGCCGCCGGATAATTCAATTCGATTTGTACGGCTCGGGCGCGCGATAAAAACTTCCCGGATATTCGCGTTCGTATTTGCCGAGGATGGCGTCTTCAAGCCCGCGCTGACGCATGACGGCGATGCCCTGCGACAGCATGGCGATCAGCGCCTCGTCGCCGTACAAAACCGACATCTGGTTGGGTATGACCGTGAAAGGCTTGGCGATAGCGGCGCGGCGCAGCTTGCCGGGATTGTTCTTCATGAATTCGCCGGTCGTAAACGGCTCCGTGATGACGAAATCGGCCTTGCCGTCCGCCACGTCCATATAAAGCTGCGCGAACCCGGCGTTTTGCGGCACGTCATGCCGCCGTGCGCGCGGGAAAAAGCGCGCCGCGAACTCCTGCGTCAGGTCGCCGTCCATCATGGCCGCCGTCAGGGCGGGATCGTCGGCTTTTTTGAGCGCGGCCTCGAGCGTGCCGTCGAAGCGCGTATCGTTCGCGCGCACGTAAATATGAAACGGGAAAAAGGCGATGGGCGCGCTGTAATGAAGATAGGCGGACGTGTTGGCGACAAGCGGCCCTTCGCCCGCGCAGATGGCGTCCGCCTTGCCCGTGCGCAGCGCCTCGACCTGCTGGCCCGGCAAAACTTCGTCCCACGTGACGGAAAGGCCGAGGGTTTCCGCCATCTTCGTGACGTAATCGATATTCATGCCGCTCAGCGCCCCGGTGTTGGGGTCGGCCGCCACGAGCGGCGGCGCGAGCAGATACCCGCAGCGCAAGGTTCCCGTGCGCAACACGCGTGCGTAGCCGGATTCTTTTTTCGTGGAGGTTTCTTTGGGCTGAAAAAAAACGAGGCCGAGCGCGAAAAGCGAAACGGCAACGGCAAGGATGGAAAGCTTTTTGCTCATGCGGGCCTCGCGGCGGGAGGGGCGTTTCCCAATCTAGTGAAACCATGCTTCAGGTGTCATTACCGTCATCTAAGCACATTGTGTCATTCCCGCGAAAGCGGGAATCCAGCGGCGCATGTCTATGCGCCGCATGAATCATGCGCTCGCTATCGCGTTCACCTGCCAGCGCCAAGTCTTCGGGGGACACAAGGGTTGCTAAGGTCTGGACTCAATTAAGATGCGGGGCCCAGTTTGTTTTTCCTGAATAAAACAAAAAACCAAACTGGGTCCCGGACCCTCCTACGCTTCTTCGCCGCTTCGCGCCGAAGAGAAACATGTCCGGGATGACGGAGGAGGGAGGAACCAGACCGCCGTCGCGCTTCGCGCTGCGCGCGAAGAGTGAAGGCACGGGCCTTCAGGGTTCAAAAACAATTCGACAACTGATAAGCGCGGGCTTATTGATCCAACAGGACAAAGTCAAGTGGTCGGTGGAGAGCCAAAATTGCTTCAGAAGGGGGTAAAGATGGTGTGATTTTTTCGCTGATTGGATTGGGCTAGCGACGCGTGCAAGGGAGTGTCGTCAGATATTGGCATTATGGAATCGATGTTTGTATATTGGAGACCACGGAAGCAAAAGCTATGTTGGGAAACTTAAATCCGCATGCGGGGCTATTTGTCCAATCCACATCATAATTCACATAGCCTTTAGCTTTAAGACTTTCAGCAAGCACGTGTTTTTCAAAAAATGAATTGGCCCAATCTTCATAGGCACGACCAAATCCTCTATCTACTATCACCGAAGGAAGCACGCGCTGCAGAGCGTTATCAATAGTGGTACGATTGCTATAACAATTCATGACGGCATCTTTATTAATAACCTGACCCCAATAAATTATGCCGTTCGCCGCATGCGCAAATGTTTCGTAATATCCAATTTCGGCTAATCCATGCCAGTCTGCCCAACTAAGAGATTCGTTCGATAAGTGATTATGGTGAACTGTAATTTCTACGCCGTTCTTTGCCATTTCGTTGACGTGGCATGGAAGTTCGGATGCATCTTTTATCATTTGCGTGCCAAAGTATAGGAGCATTTCTTTGTTTTTTATAGCGGCTGAGAATTCCCATGTCTTTATTGCGCTAAATCCTTTAATTGCGGAAACCACATTGTTTTCAAGTTGTGATAAACTGCGCATTTGATTCTACCTACGTTGACTTTGTAAAGAATACCAAGGTGCCTAATTGTACAAAGTTCCCACTGACATTGATGGGTTAACTTGTTTGGTAAGCACAATCGATTGCTGATTTATAGTAACCTAAACGTGCAATACTATTTTGTCTATCAGCGTTGGACGGAGTTTAGTCTCTGTCTCATTCTGTTACAGAAAGCGAGTGTTACTGACCCTGTACTTTCTGGCTCGGCTTGCTCGCGGCCCGCCGCGTTGAGCGTGGGGGAGAGGCGGTCATTTGGAGTGATAGGAATATATTCCTTGAAAAAATCATGCCTTTGTGTTAGGATAAAAAATGAAACGAACTCCGGGAAAAAAGGAGAGCGGGATTCGCCGGCTTATGAAAAAACAGGGTTAACACCTGTTATAACAGGTGAATAACAGGCCATAACAGGCGAGGGGATCGGCGGCCGTGCGGGGCTAACGCTTCTGCGCGAAAGGTACTTCCTTCGCTATAGTTATTCCCAATAATTTCCATCAGGCACAGTCGTCATTGCGAGCGACCGAAGGGAGCGTGGCAATCCAGAAAAAAACAAAGGGCTGGATTGCTTCGCCGGCCCCTAAAGGGCCTCCTCGCAATGACGCCCCACATGGAAATTATCCGGACTGATTATAAAGCTACGTGGGACAGGCCGGGGGGCATAAGATTTTCTAAGCGCGCGTCGCGCGCAAGAAAATCTAACGGCTCGCCGGGCCGAAGCGAACGCGGAAACAGCCCGTCTTCGCCCTTCGGGCTACAACGCGGCAGCCTTTGCTCAATGCGTTCGCGAAGGCTGGAGGCACGGGCCGGAATCGAACCGGCATACACGGATTTGCAGTCCGCTGCATAGCCATTCTGCCACCGCGCCATCTGCCCTGAGGCAGGCCGTACACTAGGATTTTCAGGGCCTTAAGGTCAAGAGTTCATCTATGGCATTTAAGGCTGTATTAACGAACAAAATCGCGCCGCTTCAGGGCCGTTTGCCGAAATTGGGCGGCACGAAATCGAAGGTGTTGGAGGCGAAGGTCACGCCTTCCCGGGCGTTTTCGAGGTTGACGCCCGTGGTGCGGCCCAGCGCGTCGAGCACCCGCCACTGCCTCAGCTGCAACGGCTTGTCCTCGAAGATCAGGGTCAATTCGCCGTCGCCGGGGTCCTTGGCGGACACGATGCTCAATTCCAGCTTGGCCGGAAAGCGCACGAACTTCGTGACCGTGACGTCGCCGCTCAGTTTGATCGGATCGCGCAGGATAAACTCGGCGATGCTCGAGCCGACGGGCACGTTGGTTTGCTGTTCCATTCCGGCGTCCCAGATATGGACGAAGGTGCCGTCGGCGACGATGAAGTCCTTTTGGGGAGGATCGTAGGTGACGCGCATTTTGCCGGGGCGCTGGATGGCGATTTTGCCGTGGCGGAACTCGCCCATGTCGTTGACCTGCGTAAAGCCGGCGGCGACGCTTTTCAGCTCGTTGAGATACTTTTCAATCCGGGCGATGTCCGCCTTGTCGCTCTCGGAAAGTTTGGCGGGCGTGACGCGCGTCGCCGGTTTGGCGGGTTCGGGAATCGCCGCCGGTTTGGCGTCCCCGGTTTTAGCCGTCCGCTTGGGCGACAGGTTGGAAGGCGAGGCTCCCCAGGCGGGAAGAGCCATCAGGCACAAGGCGAGGAACAGGGCATGAATACGCATGCCCGGCAATTTGACGGCAAATTGTGGCAAAGGGAAGGAGAAAATAATAAGAAGTTTCCCCGCCCGGATTTGGCCTAGGCGCGCGCCAAATGAGGGGTGTGGTTTGTTTTTAAAGCCGTTTTGGCGGGCCGGCGCGCGTGTTTTTTCATGAACTTTCCAAGCCTTATAAGCATG
>JAQUPC010000105.1 GCA_028716765.1 Alphaproteobacteria bacterium
GCTCGTCCCCTACTCCAGGTTCTTCTTCCACTACGTGCGCGGGCAGCTGGGCCGTTTTATTATCGTGGAAACTCCGGAAGACGTCGTGTGGCTGCCGGAAGCCAACGAAAAGGAAAAAGCCGAGGTGGCCGCCAACCTTATGCCCGTCACCTATAAAGGCATCGGCCGCGACAACCTGTTCACGATGACTTGCACGGTGGTGTTCAAGAACGCGCTGTTCCGCACCGACATCAAGGTCGCGCCCTACGAGATGGACGTTTACGACCCCGAGATGGGCGCGCCGGAGCATTTTACCATCGGGCAGATGAAGCTGACCAACGAGGAACTTTTGCTCGAAGAGCTCAACGTGCCCATCGACCCTCCCCCGGGGGACTTCGGGTGAAGTACAAAATACTGCCTCAATAGAACTGCGTCATCCCGGACAATTTTCTTTTCGTTGCGAAGCGGCGAAAGAAAATTGATCCGGGACCCAGTCATCCAGACCCCTAAGAACAGCGTTATGGTTTCTTCCACTGGATTCCGGGTTCACGCTTCGCGCGCCCCGGAATGACGTTGTTGCTTAGGCCAGCAAATATTTCAAAACGCCGTTAAGCCGCTCAAGACCATCCTTTGTGGCGCGGAGGCTTTTGCCTTCACGCGCCAGGAGCCCCTTTTCCTGCAAGTTTTCCACCTTGGCTTCCGGCAAAAAATCAAACAAAGACCCGCCAAATTTTTCCTGCCACGAAGAAAGGCCTATGCCTTCGGTTAAACGCAGCCCCATCATGAGCGCCTCTTCCTGCGCCGTGACATCGTCCAACGTAGCTTCGACGATGCGGCCATGCCCGATCGTACTTACCCGCTGCATCCAATCATCGGGGTCGGCGCTGTTTTCCGTGGCGTAACGCGTATTTCCGGAAACGTAGCGCCCGTGCGCGCCCGGCCCGATGCCGATGTAATCGTCATAATGCCAATAAGTCAGGTTGTGGCGGCTTTCCTCGCCCGGCGCGGCGTAGTTCGAAATTTCGTAGGCTGTTAGCCCCGCGGGCCGTAAAATTTCATGCGTCATTTCATCCATAGCCGCGACGTCGTCCTCGGGCGCCACAAGCGGGCATTCCTTGGCCAGCGCGGCAAAGCGCGTGCCCTCCTCAATAGTCAGCTGATAAAGCGATAGATGCCGTGGCCCAAACGCCAGCGCCTCGCGCAATTCCGCCGCCCATATTTCCGGGGACTGGTTGTTGCGCCCGTAAATGAGATCGAACGAAAAACGCGTGAAGATTTCCGCCGCGCATTCGATGGCCCGTTTGGCCTCGTCCGCATCGTGCGCGCGGCCAAGAAACCGCAGCGCGTCGTCACGAAACGACTGCACGCCCAGCGAGAGCCGGTGCACCCCGGCGGCGCGGAAAGCCTTGAATTTCTCCGTCTCCGCGGAGGACGGATTGGCTTCGAGCGTAATCTCGATATCTTCCGCAAGCGGCCACAGCGCCGCGATCTTTTTCAATACAGCCTCAACCGTCCGCGGCTCCATAAGCGACGGCGTCCCGCCGCCGAAATAGACCGAACCGATCCGCCGGTCCGGCAGCGCTTGCGCGTAATGCTCAAGTTCACGGCCGTAGGCGCGCGCCCATACGGCATGGTCGACTGTTCCCATCGCCCGCGAATTGAAATCGCAATAGGGACATTTCGAAACGCAATAGGGCCAGTGGATATAGACGGCGAGCGAGGTCATGTCTTGCAAACACTTCTTAATGCCCCTCTCCCCCGAAAGGGGGAGAGGAAGAAAAAACTTGGCGTTACAAAGTAACGCCTTAGTTTTTTCAGGTGAGGGGGAGTTCAAAAATTGACCCCCCATCTGCGAAAACTAATGACTTGCTTACGCAAGTCAAAGTTTTCGCTTCCTCCCCCTCAAGGGGGGAGGGTTTTAGCCAGAAAAATACCTTTCCGCCAAGGCCCGTAGCGCCTTGCCGCGGTGGCTGAGGGCATGTTTTTCGACGGGATCCATCTCGGCGAACGTCCGGTCATGGCCATCGGGCATGAATACGGGATCGTAGCCGTGACCCTTGTTGCCGCGCGGCGGCCAAACGATCGTGCCGTTGCAGCGTTCTTCGATAATTCCGGCATGGCCGTCGGGCCATATCAACGCCAGAACGCACACAAAGTGCGCCGAGCGGTCGGCCGAAACGCCCAGTTCATCGTGAATGCGCTTCATGGCGGCGTTAAAATCCTTGTCCGGCCCGGCCCAGCGCGCGGAATGAAGCCCGGGCTTACCGCCAAGCGCCGCGACGCAGAGGCCGCTGTCGTCCGCGAGGGCGACGTGGCCGGAAGCCTTGGCGGCCGCGCGCGCCTTGATGATCGCGTTTTCGAGAAAAGTTTCGCCGGTTTCTTCCGGCTCCGGCAAGCCAAGCTCGCCCGCTGAGACGACGTCCTTCACAGTGGGGCCGAGCAAATCCCGCAACTCCTGCACCTTGCCCGGGTTATGCGTGGCGATGACAAGTTTGCCATTCCGGAAAATACGCATCAGAAAGACAACGCGAGTAAGGTCATGAAGATCGGGCCATTATTAAAGCTGATTTTTTTCCAGATACGCTTTGCAGTCCAATAAAGCTACCCCCGACAGGCCGCGAACCGCGTACTCTACTCCACGAGCCGCAGGTCTTGCTGCCTCTTCAGGCAGCACATACTTAAGGGGCTTGCCAATCCATTCGACTCTTTGTTCGACTCTTTCATTTAGGTAATCTTGAAGATCCTTTGAAGGCTGGTGGCCGAATGTTTGCGCAGCAAGGCCCCATACGACAACAATCCCAACCCCTGCCAAGGCAGCAATACGAGCCTTTGTCCGGTTTTTTTCAGCTTTTATATCCTCTGACATAATTATCTCCTTCGTGGTGCAATATCAGGCAACTTTATAATGCCGCCGCCGGTCAATTCAATTACTTTCAATCGCTTTTTTCTGCAGAATTTCCAGCTCCTTAACTCCCTTCCGAGCCAGCAGCAGCATTTCCTGAAACCGCGCTTCGTCGAACGGCGCCTGCTCGGCGGTGGCCTGTATCTCGACGATGCCGCCCGAGCCCGTAAGAACGAAATTGGCATCGGCCTCGGCGTTCGAGTCCTCGGCGTAGTCGAGATCGAGCACCGGCGTTCCCTGATAAAGGCCGCACGAAACCGCCGCCACGGAATCCGTGAGCGGCATGGCCGGAATTTTCCCGGTCTTCATCAGATAGCGGCACGCCAGCGCCAGCGCGACATAGCTGCCGGTAATTGCCGCCGTGCGCGTGCCGCCATCGGCTTGCAGCACGTCGCAATCGAGCCTGATCTGGATTTCGCCCATCGCCTTGCGATCGGTGACGGCGCGCAACGAGCGGCCGATGAGACGCTGGATTTCCTGCGTACGGCCTGTTTGTTTGCCTTTGGCGGCTTCGCGATCCATGCGCTCCTGCGTCGAACGCGGCAGCATGCCGTATTCGGCCGTGACCCAGCCCAACCCCGTGTTGCGAAGAAAGGGCGGCACTTTTTCATCCACGCTCGCCGTGCAAAGAACGTGCGTGTCGCCGATTTTGACAAGGCACGAGCCTTCGGCGAATTTGGCCGCATGAGGCTGAAAGGATATCTCGCGCATCTGCCCGGGCGCACGATTGGATGGGCGCATGTTCGCTCACAAACAAAAGGGGTGAATAACTTTGAAGGCTTTTAGTATCCCACGTTCCGCGCAAACGCGAGTCCTTAGGTGTCAGGCCTAATTTCCGTGAGAATCGCCGCCGCGAACGAAAATTTCTTGTAACCTACCGCTTATATACAAGAATTGTTCCGTTAACCATATTTAAGAAACTATAAACGGGTCCGTATTGCTCAAATCCTCTTTTTAGTTTCGCTGCCCTCTGTTAGTATACTTTTAATAGTTGAGGATTTGTCCATTTTCGTTATCAAGATCGCGCCTAAGGATTTTGAGGAAAAAAGAAAATGTTTGCATTGAAAACATACCGCCGGGAACGCACCGAGAAACCACATCATGCTTATGCGCGCTTTTTAGCGGAGCCCGGAGACGGCACGGTCAAAGCCGTTGTTCTGCAAAAAAAGCCGCACCGGAAAGGGATGCAGGCACATGACTCGCTCTTTCCGCATTTGAATTTCGGCGACTGAGCTTTTCCGGCGCTTCGCCTCTTTGCTTCTATCCTGATACACGTCATTATAAGGAACACGAATTCCCTGCGGGATTCCCATGCTGTTGTCCTTATCGCTTCTTTGTTGTTTTGCCGTTCCTGAATCTTTTCCCGCCGTGCCGGGAAACGCTCCGCTTGTTCACATAGCCAAGGAAGGAAAGCCGACGGCGACAGTTGCCGCCGCGCCCGCGCCGCCGCCGAAGCCTTTCAAAAAACCCGGCGAGGAAGAATTAAAGAAAGAACTTACGCCTATGCAGTTCGGCGTCACGCAAAAGGAAGGCACCGAGCCGGCCTACAGGAACGAATACTGGGACAACAAAGAGGAAGGCATCTACGTCGACATCGTTTCCGGCGAACCCTTGTTCAGCTCAAAGGACAAATACGATTCCGGCACGGGCTGGCCGAGCTTCACAAAGCCTCTTGCGCCCGGCAATGTCGTGGAGCGGGCCGACAAGCGGCTTCTTTCCGAGCGCACGGAAGTGCGCAGCAAATACGCGGATTCGCATCTGGGGCATGTGTTTCCCGACGGCCCGCCGCCCACCGACCGGAGATATTGCCTGAACTCCGCGGCCCTGCGTTTCATCCCGAAGGAAGATTTGGAAAATGAAGGCTACGGACAATACAAGGCGCTTTTCGAGAAGAAGTAAAAGCGCCGTCACGTATGATAATCGGCGTTGATTTTCACGTAATCATAGCTGAGGTCGCAGGTGTACACCGTGGCCGTTTCGCCATCCGGCTGATGACAATCCACCACAATTTGAATCTCTTTGGCCTTCATCCTTGAAGACACTTCGGCGGGATCGAACGCCACGGGCATGCCGCGCTCGTAAACGGGCGTACCGGCAAGCGCGATTTCCACCTTGTCCGGATCGAAGGCAACGCCGCTCCGTCCGGCGGCGGCCAGTATCCGGCCCCAGTTCGGATCGTTTCCGAACAGCGCCGTTTTCACGAGTGGCGAGTTGGCGATCGTCTTGGCGATTTGCTGCGCCAACGCCGCGTTCTTCACCGTCACCTCGACAAGCTTGGTCGCCCCTTCCCCGTCGCGCGCGATTTCCTTGGCAAGATGCAAGCAAACATGATGCAAGGCTTGCTCGAACATGCGCCCTTCCGGGCTGTCCGCCGTCTTTATGGACGGATTTTTCGCCAGACCGTTGGCCAGCATCAGGCACATATCGTTCGTGCTGGTGTCGCCGTCGACCGTGACCGCGTTGAACGTCACGCCCGCAACGCGGCGCAGCATGTCCTGCAGCACGGAAGACTCGACGGCGGCGTCGGTCGTGATAAAGGCGAGCATCGTCGCCATGTTGGGCGCAATCATGCCCGAACCTTTGGCCATCGCCCCGATGCGCACCGGCACGCCGCCGAGATCGAAAGCCACGGCGATTTCCTTGGGAAAAGTGTCGGTGGTCATGATCGCCTGCGTCGCATCGCCCGCCTCGCCGCCGTGCAATTTGGCCGCCGCCGCGGCGATTCCGGCCTCGACTTTGTCCATCGGCAGAAAATGGCCGATGACGCCCGTGCTGGCATTAAGAACGCGGCGCTCCGGCACGCCAAGGGCCTTGGCCGCAAGCTGAACCATACGCCCGGCATCGCGCATGCCCTGCTCGCCGTTGCAGGCGTTGGCATTGCCCGCGTTCACGACAATGGCGCGCGTCAAGCCATCGCGGATATGATCCTGATTGAGAAGAACGCAATGCGCTTTCACCACGTTCGTCGTGAAAACACCCGCCGCCGCCGCCTCGACATCCGATACGATCAGCGCGAGATCGTTCCGCCCTTCGGCTTGCTTGATGCCGCAACGGACGCCCACCGCCGTGAAGCCCTGAGGCGCGACAACGCCGCCCGGAATGACTTTCAGATTTTCCTGCACGTATTTCTCCTTTGCGGATCAGGGTGTTGTGTGCGTCCCCATGACGCTAACAGGTTTCCCACACAAGAAAAGTAGCGTGAGAGCAATCGAGGCGAACACGGATCTCGTGTCATTGCCTCCGATGGCCCCGCAATCTTGTGCAATGCAATAAAAAGTTTGCAGTGCACACAACAATATTACCGGTCTTGCCCAAATATTATAATGTTTTTTCTTGTCATTCAAACTGCCTCCCTTATTGTACCCCCACCTGCCTTGATCCAATCACACAAAAAAAAGACAACGACATAAGGGAGAAAATCGCGATGACAAAAAGTACGAATCTGCCCGCCGTCAAAAGCCTGTTCGGCATGCCCGTTCATGTTGGAAGGTGGGGCTTTGTTCTGGTCGGCATGATCATGAACATTTGCATGGGCACCGTTTACGCCTGGAGCGTTTTCCGGGGGCCGATTTCCAAGCATTTTTCCCAAGGCGACGTGCAAATTACGGCCATGCAGACCCTGTGGCCCTTCATGCTGTTTTTGGGCCTCTTCACCGTCTTCATGCCCATTTCCGGCAAGCTTGTGCAAAAATACAGCCCGCGCATGCTTAGCATCGTCGGCAGCGTGCTTGTGGGCGCAGGCTGGATTCTCTCCAGCTACGCTACCAGCATGGAGTTTCTATATATCACCTACGGCGTCATCGCCGGTATCGGCGTCGGCATCGTCTACGGCCTGCCGATTGCCGTCGTCGCGCGCTGGTTCCCGGATCGCAAGGGGTTGGCCGTGGGAGTCACGGTTCTCGGCTTCGGCGTTTCGGCGCTTGTGACGGCGCCGATCGCGCAATCCCTGATCCAGAGCGAAGGCGTCCTGCAGTCCTTCCATACGCTGGGCTTTGCCTTCCTCGCCGCGCTCATCGCGCTGTCCATGACGCTGAAGTTCCCGCCCGCAGGGTGGCAGCCCGCGAACTGGAAGGGCGCTTCGGCGGCCGCCAGCCAAAGGAACTACACGCCCGCTGAAATGGCAAAGACCCCGGCCGGATTGGGCTTGTGGCTTTGCTTCATCATCGGCTCCGTCGCGGGCTTGATGGCCATCGGCATCGCCAGCAACGTCGGACAGGAGATCGTCAAGCTCGACGCCGCAACGGCCACCGCTCTGGTTTCGCTCTTCGCGGTGTTCAACGGCGGCGGACGGCCGATTTTCGGCTGGCTGACGGACAAGCTGCGCCCCGCCAAAGCCGCGGCTTTGTCGCTCCTGCTGGTTCTGCTGGCGTCGGCGGCCATGCTGATGTTCGCGGGCGAAGGCACGGTGGCGGTTTACGTCGTGTGCTTCTGCGCGTTTTGGATGGGGCTTGGCTCATGGCTCGCCATCGCGCCCACGTCCACGCTGACCTTCTTTGGCCCCAAGAACTATGCGCCGAATTACGGCTGGATGTTCTCCGGCTATGGCGTCGGCGCGATTGTGGCCGGGCTGATCGCCGGCAACGCCAAGGACGT
>JAQUPC010000106.1 GCA_028716765.1 Alphaproteobacteria bacterium
CGCTCCGCAAAACGGACATGCCTTTGTGCCTAAGCCGCGCCTGATGGCCGGACTGCGTGCCGGACGGCACCTTAACCTCCGCCGTCGTGCCGTCGATAACCGGCACCTCGACCTCACCGCCGAGCGCCGCGAGCGTCATCGGGATCGGCACCCGGCAATAAAGGTTGGCGCCTTCGCGCTGGAACAACGGATGCGGCGTGACGGACAAAATGACGTAAAGATCGCCCGGAGGCCCGCCGTGCTGGCCCGCTTCGCCTTCGCCCGCCAGACGGATGCGCGTGCCGTCGTCGACGCCCGGCGGAATGTTGACGGCCAGCGTGCGCTCCTTACGCACACGGCCGACGCCGAGGCAATTTTTGCACGGATCCTTGATGACTTTTCCCGCGCCCTGACACGTAGGACATGTGCGTTCGATCGTGAAAAAACCCTGCTGCGCCCGCACGCGGCCATGCCCCTCGCAAAGCGAGCATGTCACGGGCGATGTCCCGGGCGCCGTGCCCTGCCCCTTGCAGTCGGCGCAGGCGATCAGGGTATAAAGCTTGATCGTTTTTTCCGTGCCGTGAAAAGCGTCTTCGAGCGAAATCGACAGATCATGACGTAAATCGGCGCCGCGCGGGCTGTGCTGCTGCCTTGCGCCGCGGCGGCCGCCGCCCAAAATCTCGCCGAACATTTCCTCGAAGATATCGCCGAAACCCGAGGCGAAATCGAAACCGCCAAAGCCCGGACCGGCGCCGTTGTTCTCGAACGCCGCGTGGCCGTAACGGTCGTACGCCGCGCGGCGTTGCTCGTCGCGCAAAATATCGTAGGCCTCGTTGATTTCCTTGAACTTCGCCTCGGCGGTCTTGTTGCCGTGGTTCTTGTCCGGATGATGTTGCATCGCCAGCTTGCGATAGGCTTTTTTGATGTCGTCAGGCGACGCGTTGCCCGGCACGCCGAGAAGCTCGTAATAATCCGTCTTGTGCGCCATCAGTCATTGTCCTCGTTCGCCGACAGGCCCAACTCCGGCAACAGGTCCTTTACCGCCAGCCAATGCGCACGGTTCATCCTTGATTCCTGCAGCCTTGCGAGCGGCTCCCACCCGGCAAGATCGCCTTCGGAATTGGGCCATTTGTCGTGGGTCGTGACCGACATGACGAAGTCGAAAAGCTGGAAGGTCTGGTCGTAGATCCAGAATTCATCGAGATCGTCGGCGAAAAACCCGCGCACGTGGCGGTATTCCTTTACCGGGCCGTGCATAACCGACATATCGATGCCGACTTCCTCGCGCCATTCGCGCTCCATCGCCTGATCGACGGTTTCGCCTTCCTTGATTCCGCCGCCCGGCAATTCCGGTATGCCGTTCGTGACTTTCGGCCAGACCATAAGGACCGCCGTGCCCGTCGTCACCAGCGCGAAAACGCCGCGCCGCGGCTTAATCACCGCCCCTTCGGACGGAATGACCTGATGCCCGTGACGGGTAAAGAACGGCACGGTGAGATTTTGTTTGTTCGGTTGAGTCATTCTGTATCCGCATGGGCTTGGGGTGCCGTGGGAGGGGGACGCAGAATAAGGAAAGAACGTTAAACTTTAATTTCTCATCCCTGATCCCGGCCTCCGAATCCCCGTTTATTGTTTTTTATCGTCTTTGACTTCGCTGAACTCCGCGTCGACGACGCCCGGCTCCGCCGGAGCTTCGCCGCCCGGGGCCCCCGTTGCGCCTGCCGCCTCGCCTTGCGGACCCTTATACATGGCTTCGCCAAGCTTCATGGACACCTGCGACAACGCGTCCGTCTTG
The DNA here is from genome assembly GCA_028716765.1 of Alphaproteobacteria bacterium. The sequence continues at coordinate 1,775 of JAQUPC010000106.1, forward strand.
CCGCGGATAACGGCGGCATCGCCGGAATCCAGCACGCCTTTCAAATCGGCGACCGCCTGCTCGACGGCGGATTTGTCGGACGAACTGACTTTGCCGCCAACTTCATTCAGCATCTTTTCCGTGTTGTGGATCAACGCATCGGCATGATTGCGCGCGTCGACGGCCTCGCGCCGCTGTTTGTCTTCGGCGGCGTGCGATTCCGCGTCCTTGACCATTTGCTGGATATCGGCTTCCGAAAGGCCGCCCGAGGCCTGAATGCGGATTTGCTGTTCCTTGTTCGTGGCTTTGTCCTTTGCCGTGACGCTGACGATGCCGTTGGCGTCGATATCGAACGTCACCTCGATCTGCGGAACGCCGCGCGGCGCAGGCGGGATGCCGACGAGATCGAACTGGCCCAGCATCTTGTTGTCGGCGGCCATTTCGCGCTCGCCCTGAAACACGCGGATCGTCACGGCATTCTGGCCGTCTTCGGCGGTCGAGAACACCTGACTTTTCTTCGTCGGGATGGTCGTGTTGCGGTCGATCAGACGCGTAAACACGCCGCCCAGCGTCTCGATGCCGAGCGACAACGGCGTCACGTCGAGCAGCAAGACGTCTTTCACGTCGCCTTTCAGCACGCCGCCCTGAATCGCGGCGCCCACGGCCACAACTTCGTCCGGGTTGACGCCACGGTGCGGTTCGCGCCCGAAGAATTGCTTCACCGTTTCGATGATCTTCGGCATGCGCGTCATGCCGCCGACGAGGATAACCTCGTTGATGTCGGAAGGCTTCAATCCTGCGTCCTTAAGGGCCAGCCTGCATGGCTCGACCGTGCGCTGCACGAGGTCTTCGACGAGCGATTCCAGCTTCGCGCGCGACAATTTGACGCTCAGGTGCTTCGGTCCGGCCTGATCCGCCGTGATGAACGGCAGGTTGACCTCCGTCTGCATGGAGGATGACAGTTCGATCTTGGCCTTTTCCGCCGCTTCCTTGAGGCGTTGCAGCGCCAGCTTGTCCTGCCGCAGGTCGATCGCCTGCTCGCGCTTGAACTCGTCGCACAGAAAATCGATGATGCGCGCATCAAAATCCTCGCCGCCGAGGAACGTATCGCCGTTGGTCGACTTCACTTCGAACACGCCGTCGCTGATCTCCAAAACGGAAACGTCGAACGTGCCGCCGCCGAGGTCGTAAATGGCCACGGTGCCGGTTTTCTTTTTCTCCATGCCGTAGGCCAGCGCGGCGGCCGTCGGCTCATTGATGATGCGCAGCACCTCGAGGCCCGCGATCTTGCCCGCGTCCTTCGTGGCCTGACGCTGGCTGTCGTTGAAGTAGGCGGGAACCGTGATGACGGCCTGCGTGATTTTTTCGCCGAGATAGGCTTCGGCCGTTTCCTTCATCTTGATGAGGATGAAGGCGGAAACCTCGCTGGGACTATAAGCCTTTCCGTTCGCCTCGACCCAGGCGTCGCCGTTGCCGTTCCTGACGATCTTGTAGGGAACAAGGTTGATATCTTTTTGCACCATGGGATCGTCGAACTTGCGTCCGATAAGGCGCTTGATGGCGAAAAGGGTATTGGAAGGATTTGTCACGGCCTGGCGCTTTGCGCTCTGGCCGACGAGGCGCTCGCCGTTCGCCGTGAAGGCGACGATGGACGGCGTGGTGTTCCCCCCCTCGGAATTGGGGATAACCTTCGCGGTGGAGCCTTCCATGACCGCGACGCACGAGTTGGTGGTGCCGAGATCGATGCCGATAACTTTTGCCATGAGGTCTTTTCCTTTTCCATCAAACGATTAGCAGACCGGGAAGTCCGCTGTACTATCTCAGGGGGTAATATAGGGAGGATTTTTATGGGCGCAATGGCGCCATGCTCTTTTTCAGGGGAAAAAAGGCTTTATTTTCAATCCTTCTTCCTGCGTCTAGTATGGCAGACTGGATAGCCGGGCTTTCGGGGAGGGAATCATGGGCAAAAATTTGGGACTAAGCAGGGCCGCCGCCGGACTTACCTTGCTATTGGTGAGCGTGTTTTTGTGTTCGGCCGCCGAGGCAAACGACGCCGTTGTCCTTAAATATTCCGGGGGCAAACTTGTCTTTGCCGGTGTTGCCGAGAATATTCAGTTCACGCCGGATCAGGGCTTTCTTTCCGTCGATTCCCAAATTTTCGCCTTTCGCGACAAATGCTCCGGGCTTTTTATGCGCGTGGCCGACGACTTCATCATTGAACTCAGCAAAGAGCCCGTGAATTGCGGCGATTTGCCGAAAACGCAAAACTAACTGAAGTTACGGAACTTAAGGCTTACGCCGACGTATCGACCTTGCCGGCTAGCGGCCCGCCTTTGGCGACGGCGACGAGGGCTTCGCGCAACAGCCGATCATGGATCATGTAGCCGGGCTGAATGACCTGCACCACCGTTCCCGCGGGGTGATCGGTGTCGTCAATCTCCATCATCACCTGATGGAAATGAGGATCGAACGGCTGGCCCATCGGGTTGAGCTTCTTGATGCCGAAACGATCGAAGCCCGCCAACAACTGCCGCTCGGTAGCCTCGACGCCTTCCACAAGCTGTTTCAGCGAATCATTGCCCGCGCCATCTTTTGGCACCGCATCCAACGCGCGGCGGAAATTATCCGCCACCACCAGCATTTCCTTGGCGAAGTTGCCGACGGCATATTTGCGCGTGTCCTCAAGCTCCTTGTTCAGGCGGCGGCGCGTATTTTCGGCCTCGGCCATCGCGCGCAGCATCTGGTCCTTGAGGTGCTCCACCTCCGCCGCCAAATCCTTTGCGTCCACATGCTCGGTCGTACCCGGATCCCCGGTTTCCAGAGGCAAGGCTTGTTCTTTCGCGGCGTTTTCCGCTCCGGAATCCGGCGTGGAAATGTGGATCTTGCCCGTTTCGTTCGTTTTGCCGTGATGTTTGCTCATGTTGAAACCCGAAATGTTTAGGCGCATCTTTTATCTTCCGCCGCGTAATGATACAAGCTTTCCGGACAGGTTGCCATGTTGGAGGGCTTTTCCGGCTTTTCAGGCAGGGTTTTTCCTTATTTTTCGTGTTTATCATGTCTAAAAACGCTCCCCCGGCCTTTAACACCATCGGCGTCATCGTGGGGCTCGACCTCGTCGGCGACGCGCTTATCAAGCTGCCGTTTCTCCGCGCGCTGCGCTCGGCTTTTCCCGAAGCTGAAATCCACTGGATTGCCAGCAAGGGGCCGACAGCCTATAACGGCCCTCTCCGCGAAGTGACGCAGCATTTGATAGACGTCATTCATGAAGAGCCGGTTTGGATGCCGGAACAAGAGGTACGGGGTGCGGGGTACGGGGTACGGGAAATAAAAAAAGTACTTAACCCGTTTCCCGTATCCCGTATCCCGTGTCCCGTGTCCCGTTTCGACATCCTCATCGACACCCGCAACCGCTGGGGCGAAGCACGGCTTGTCCGCAAAGGCGTTCCCCACGGATTGTTTCTTGCGCCCGCCGCGCGCTATCTCGCATCGGATCGCCGCCCCTTCCTGTTTAAGGCGCGCCCGGCGCATCTTGTGGACAGGCTGCTGCAGCTGGTTGAACTTGCGGCGGGACAGGTTCCTTCGACGACGGGCCGCCTGCCCGTCTCCGATGTCCTTCTCGCCAAGGCAAAGCAGCTGTTGCCCAAAGGAAAGATTTATGTCGGCCTTGCGCCGGGGGCCGGGAATCCTGTCAAAATCTGGCCGCGCGAGCGTTTCATCGAACTCGCTGCGCTTCAGGCCGCGGAAGGCCGCGTTCCCGTTTTTCTTCTCGGGCCGCAGGAAGCGGAATGGTTGCCTGATCTTAAAGAGGCCGTGCCTTCCGCCCTGTTTCCGCTTCAGGCCCGAAAGGTTTGGGGAACGCCGGACATCAGCATCGAGGAAACGCTGGCCACCGGAAGTTTGCTAAACATAGCCGTCGCCAACGACAGCGGAACCGGCCACATGCTGGCCGCCGTGGATTGCCCGCTCATCAGCCTCTTCGGACCGACCTCGCCCGCCAAGCTGGCGCCGCGCGTAAGCCGGGGCATTGTTGTCCAGGCGCAGGATTTCGGCGGCGAAGCCATGGACGCCATACCGGTTGCAAGCGTGAACGAAGCCGTGAGAAATCAGATAGCCGCGGCCAAGGGTTGAGGGCGGCGTACGCCGGGGATAGCCCACGCTTCCCGTTGCGGCGAATGTTTTCCCGGAGGAATAGGGCGCGACACCGATTCCAGAAAGTACGTTTTTTCTTCAATATTAAATGCAAGTTTTCTTATCGCCTTGTCCTTAAGCGTACATTCCGTAAGTTCGTCTATAGCTTCGGACACAACGGGAATCATGCCCCGGATGACCCGGAAGCGCTCTACACGTTCCTGTTCGATCATGGAGGGGTCTATAAGTCCTTGCCCATCATAATCAAGATTTTTCCAGGGCCCCGTCATGGCACCATTAAAACCCGGATCGCCAACAAGATGGATTATCCTGCCCGGACCCGGCCGTTCTTGACAGCGCCTTTCCCATAATTTGCACAACATCTCATCAAATTGAGGACGTTCGTTAACGGGGGAACAAACGAAGACGGCATTGGCTTTGAACAAGGTCTCGTATTGATAAAGGCTTTTCTCTTCCGGAACAATGGAAAGAGCCGCTTTCATGTCCAAATTATTCAAACCGTTTTGGAGCGACGGAAAGTCGGACCAATTCACAGGCGTCAGAATGATGTTTCCCGGCGTATTTCTTTTTTTATGGCCGAGCGCGCCGATAAGATCGCGCGTGAGTTGGCTGTCGCCGCCGAAGACAAGGGCCGTGTGTTTCGGCGACATGCGAGCGAGTTCTATAGCAACTTTTATTTTTTCCGGACGCTTCAGCAAGAAAGAAGGAAGCGCCTCTCTTATTCTCCGCCCATCCCGAAAAACCGTTTGCATGTAAGCGGCCAAATCTTTTTGAAGATAACCACCGCTCTTATATCTTCTTAAAGCAACTTTCATCTGGGACATTATGTTGTCTTCAAATGAATGCTTCCGGCTTTTCAGGCCGCAAAAAAATTCTACGAGAAATTTGTGAGCCGCAGGACCACGATGCAAAAAGGTGCTCTCGTCGCGAAAAACATGATCAAGTAGTTTATGGAATTGCAAAGAAGGCTTACAGGAGCCGGGTTGTCCCGGGCCTTTGTTTTCCCGTTTCTTGTTCCCGGGAAATCCCGGATAATCTTCGGGAAATTGTTCGGCTAAGCAAACATAGGTGTGGCGCGAGCAAGTTTCGATGGCTAAAAATCCATTTTCCTCAAATGTCTTCCATTTCCACCCCGATCTTTCGGGAAGTGATGCTCTCGTTTCCAAAACAATGAGACGATTCATATCCAACATAGCAAACACCCACTAAAAAATTATGGGTAAAGCTAAGAGATTCGCTGAAAGGAAGTAAAGTTAAGAAACGCCTTAAAATACTTTCATGGAAACTTTTTTAGCGGCTGAGACGAAATAACACGAGGGCAGCCCCACAACGATTCGCAATCCTATATCTGGCTTGTGCGAAGATTTTCCCGGCCGGCTATCCCGGCTTCATTCTCCGGCAACTTCTGCCGCTCGCGGGTGGTTTTCTTTGCCTCTTGGCCGCACAAACGCGCTCAGCAAGCAAGTTAACCTCTTGATATAATAGAATTAATTCCTTTGGCACGGAGTCTGCATCATACACCCCGGGAATGTGCGCATTCCCGGCATCGTGCGTTTGGAAAATCAG
>JAQUPC010000107.1 GCA_028716765.1 Alphaproteobacteria bacterium
AAACGCTGAAAGCATCTAAGCGTGAAACTTACCTCGAGACTAGCACTCCCTGAGAGCCGTGATAGACCATCACGTTGATAGGCCGGATGTAGAAGCGTGGCGACACGTGTAGCTAACCGGTACTAATAGCTCGATCGGCTTGATCCTTATCAGAGGCCGGACGGCCACCATTCAAAGATGGCGGCCCCCTCCTCTTCTTCTGACGCTTTCAATCGTTTCCTTTGTCTGCCGCAATGACCTGGTGGTTTTAGCGGGGGGCCTACACCCGATCCCATTCCGAACTCGGCCGTGAAAACCCCCAGCGCCGATGGTACTATGTCTTAAGACCTGGGAGAGTAGGTCGCTGCCAGGTCATTGAGGCAGAGAATGGGAACGCAAAAAAATTACAAATCATCCTTCCGTGAATTAAAAAAAGCGCCTGTCTTAACGGACAGGCGCTTTTTTTGTGTCTGTTTTATTCCGTCAAAAAACACTACTTCACGCAAACGGCGCAAGAGATGATGTTGTATAATACGTATTTTTGAAAATTGGAGAGACCTACAAAATGATTGTCTACAACGACGCCCCAAGGTTCAATAGAACCCTGGAAACAAAACGCGCCGCCGACTGCATTGCCGCCGCTTCCGTCTTTCATAAAATTATTAACAATTTGGCCTGTATAGGCCACCGACCAACCGGGGGCGCAAGTCGTTCCTCCATAAACGGTATAGGACCCGCCGCTTGCCGTGGCGGGAGACGAAAGGCTCAAAAGAGCAAGGGCAGCAAGAACAAGACGTGTACGCATAGGTCATCTCCTAAAGCAGAAGGACGAAAATGCCCGTCCATTGTGTTCACCAATTATTAAAAAAGCCTAATAATCGGTGCGGATGAAATAAGGTTATTTCACACAGACAGCGCAAAATATTGAATTGTATTCCACATATTTTTGAAAATTTGAGAGCGCTGTAAAATGGTTATCTACAAGGACACCCCAAGGTTCAATAGATCCCTGAAAACAAAACACGCTGCCGACGGCATTGCCGCCCGAGTCTGTCATAAAAGGATCTACGATTTGGCCTGTATAAGCCACCGACCACCCGGGGGCACAAGTTGTCCCTCCGTAAACGGTATAGGATGCCCCGCCGTCTCCCGACGACATGGATTTCCATGAGCAACCGCCCTCCGTAGTATCGCAGTTTACTTCGGCTTCCGTATGGCCGGTATTATTGAGCGCGCAAACAACCAACCCCGTTCTGTCCTCAGACATATGCGTCGCACCGAGGGTGTGACACTCATCGGTAGGGCGAAAGGTGTCGGCTGGCGTTGTTGAGGCCAGCGCCGGAAAAGAAAGGCTCATCAGGACAAGGACAAGGCTGATGCGCATGGGGTCGCCTCCATTAAGGGTAAAAACGCCCGTTTATGTTGCTTGGCAATTATTACGAAAAGCTTAAAGCCAGCTTGGGATTATTTAAGGCCTTACAATAGATAGTGTAATCGAGACGTTTCCTAAATCTTCCCCCTCACCACCTCCGCATTCCCCGCGCCGCAGCCGGTGATACCATGGATGAAATACCAGTGGCTGACGACGAGAAAGCCGTCCGCGCCGTCCTGCCAGCCCCATTTGACCGAAAAGGCCTCTATCCGGCGCATGAGGTCGTTGTGGCTCTCCTTGGCAGGCAACCACCATCTTTCCTCCGCAAGCGCGCTGAAGTCCGCCTGCGGCCATTCCTGCCGCAATAAACTGGCAGGGGTGCCGATGTCGCAGGAATACAAGCGGCGCTCGCTCGCCAATGGCTCGGCGCGCACGCCCACGCCGAGAACACCCGCAATCGTCGTGGCCGTTTGCAGGGCGCGCGTGTAGGGGCTGCTTATAATCGAGGTAACGCCCTGCCCCTTCAGCCCCTTGGCGGCGACCTCGGCTTGCCGGAACCCAAGCGGCGAAAGCGGCGCGTCCGGAATGCCCGGATCGCGCCCGGTACGATCAAAGACGACGTTAAATTCGGACTGGCCGTGGCGAATGAAGCGCATTTGATCGTATTCTCAATTATATGTCATTGCGAGGAGCATAGCGACGAAGCAATCCAGAGCGAGCAGAGTTAATATATGGATTGCTTCGCTTCGCTCGCAATGACGCGGTTGACGATCCTATCCTGATATTGTTGATCCTACGCCTCCTTCGTCCATCCGCGCTCGCCCTGCTGCCAATAGCTGATGTCGTGTCCGGCAGCTTTATAGACATTCCAGTGCGCGCGCGAAGCCGCCACAGCGCTGTCATCGTTGCCGTCGAACACCTCGCAAACAAGCCGATAGTCGCCCAGCCTCGCCGACTCCGCCCCGTCCGTCAGGAACAGAACATCGGCGCCGTTAGGACGCTCGTCGGCAGCCGTGAGCCAAACCGGCTGCAACTCCGCATGGCCGTCTTTAGCGTTGCCGTGGGGCAGAAAGCTGTCCGGCCTGTAGGTCCAAAGATGCTGCGTCAGCGCCTCGACGCGTTCCTTCGATCCCGCCATGACCGCGGCGCGCCAGCCGCGCTCGAGCGTCTTTTCCAGAAGCTCCGGCAACGCCTGCTCCAACGTCTTGCGCGTGAGATGATAAAAGCGGATTTCGGTCATGAACCGCTCTCATAAGGCTTGGCGGCGCGCAAAAACACTTTTGGATCGGAACTGTATTTGGAGATAATTTTTTCGATAAGGCCCGCGTTTTGCAATTCGATCAAGGCGCTGTCGAGCATGTCGCGGAGCTGCATTTCGTGAATGTCCACGTCCAGACAGGTCGGATAGGTCTGGAAAGGAACATTGCCGGCGCGGCGCAATGTACCGGGATTGTTTTTGATGTAGTCATCGGTGATCGACGGTTCATTGAAAACGATGTCGGCTTTCCCCGCCGCGATATTGACGAAAATATCCGTTCCCTGCCCGAGCTGGGGCACCGAAACCGCGGTCGCTTTCGGAAAATGCGCCTTCGCGATCATGTCCGATATTTCCCCGTCCATCGTCGAGATGCGAACGCCGGGATCGTTGACGACGGACAAATCTTTATCGAAACGATGATCGTCGACGCGCACATAGGGATAAACCGCGTTGTAAAACACGGGCACGGTATAGGCGAGATAACGCCCCTTCTCGGCGTTCCGGTACGAGCCCGCGCAAAACGCGTCGATGCGCCCGGTGCGAAGAGCCTCTATATAACTGCCCCAACCCGTATTTTCCGACCAGTCGACTTTCAGGCTGAGCTTCGCGGCCATCGTTTCGGTAACGTCGGCAAGAATGCCGGAAACTTTCCCGGTCGCCGGGTCTTTCGTAAAAACATAAGGTGGCCAATCGGCATAGCCGCAACGCAAAACGCCGGTTCGCAACACGCGGTCATAGGCGGATTCTTTAACGGCGGATTCGCCTGACCGGGTGCCGGGCGCCAGATAGGCAACGCCGCCTGCAACAACCGCTGCGATCAGGATGGTCAGGAAAACGTGTCCGCTTTTCATTTAGGAGGCTTTCCTGTTACGGCCTTTGCTCATAAGCCTTGGCGGGCAAAAGATAGGATTCACGCGTAGGATCGTATTTCTGGAGAATCCGGTCCACAAAACGGCTTTCCTGCAAGCCCCTGAGCGTCGCGTCGACGACGTACTTCAAGTCATGCTCGCCGTGAGGCACCGCCAGGAGCGGCGCCGGAAACACGCGGGAGGGATTCTTCTTCAGGATTTTCACCTTCCCCGGGTTCTGTTCCATGTATTTGCGCACGTTCAATACGGGCAGAAAAGCGACGTCGGCTTTCCCCGTTGCCACGGCCTCGACGATCATGGAAACGTCGCTGAGAGTCGGCAGCAAATAGGTGCTGGCCTTCGGAAAAGTTTCTTGTTGAATAACTTGACCCAACTCGCCGTCGATCTCGGCCACTTTCACGTTCGGATCGTTGATCGGCTCCAGCGACTCGTCAAACCGCGAGTCATCGCTTCGCGCGACTGTGTTAATAACGCCGAAGTCCATAGGTTGACTGAAAAGCGCCTCCTTCGACCGGGCCGAGTTCTCCCAAAGCCCCACGCAAAGCGCATCGTACCGGCCTGTTTTCAGCCCTTCGAACATATCCTGAAACCCGACTTCGGCCACCCAGTCGATTTTCCAGCCAAGCTGGCGGCCGAGTTCTTCCATCGTATCAACGATTATGCCTGTAAGCTTCCCGGTATTGGGATCCTTAATCGTCTCCGGCGGATAGACGAGATAGGCGCACCGCAACGTGCGCGTGCGCATAACGCGATCGTAAACGGATTCTTTGGCCGCAACGGCCTGCGGTCTCGCATTTCCGGACAGAACGAAGTAGTCCATCCCTGCGGCCGCCAAAGCCCCGATAAGCGCTGCCGCTAAAAATTGAGATGTTTTGTTCATAATGTTGCCTCCGTATTAAACGTGTCATTCCCGCTTTCGCGGGAATGACGCTAATTATTATGCAGAAAGCTGCTTGCTTTCCACATAGTCCTTCACGAACCTCTCCAGCAACCGCACGCCGAAGGCCGTTGCGCCCTTGGGGCAAATGGGTCTGTCCTTGCTGTGCATGGCCATGCCTGCGATGTCGAGATGCGCCCAAAGCACGCCCCGTTTGACGAAGCGCTTGATGAACTGCGCGCCCGAGATGCTGCCCGCGTCGCGATTGCCGGAAACGTTTTTCATATCCGCGAAGGATGAATTGAGCGCTTTGTCGAACGCTTCGTGCAACGGAAAGCGCCACAAATTTTCCCCGACAGCCTCGCCCGCCTCGCAAAGATGCTTTGCCAGAATGTCGTCGTTGGCGAACAGCCCGGCGTATTCGTGCCCCAGCGCGATCACGATCGCGCCCGTCAACGTCGCAAGGTCGACGACGCAGCGCGGCTTGAACGTCTCCTGCGCGTACCATATGGCATCGCACAAAACCAGCCGCCCTTCGGCGTCCGTGTTGATGATCTCGATCGTCTGGCCGGACATGCTGGCTACGATGTCGCCGGGCCTTTGCGCGGTGGCCGAGGGCATGTTTTCGACCAGCCCGATGATGCCCACGACGTTCGCCTTGGCCTTGCGCGCCGCCAGCGCCACAAGCGCCCCGGCAACCGCCGCCGCGCCCGCCATATCCTCCTTCATCTCCTCCATCCCGCCGGGGGTCTTGAGGGAGATGCCGCCCGTATCGAACGTCACGCCTTTGCCTACGAAAACGACGGGCCGCTTATCCTTTGCCCCGGGGTCGCCCAGCCAGCTTAACGTGACAAGCCGCGCCGGATGAACGCTGCCTTGCGCTACGCCAAGCAGCGCATTCATGCCAAGCTTTTTCAGCTGCTTTTCATCCAAAATGTCAACTTTAAGCCCCTTATCTTTCAAGGCCTTGCATTGCTCAGCGAATGTTTCTGGGTAAAGAATATTGGGGGGCTCCGAAACCAGATCGCGGGCCAGAAAAACGGCATCGGCCAACTTATCCACAGGGGCATAGGCGCTTCGCGCGGCAGCCATATCCTTGCAGGCAACGGCCAGAGTTTTTAGGGCCGGTTTTTGATCGGGCTTTAATTTGGTCCGGTACTTGTCAAAACGATAGGAACGAAGCCGCGCGCCAAACGCTGCTTGCGCCGCGGCTTCGGCGGCCTCAAGGCCGAGCCCCTTATGTTCATCGATCAGCAAGACGGCCTTTGCATCCCCGCGTCCCTGCAATGCCGCTACGATTGCCCCGCCAATGTGCTGAAAGGCTGTCTCCTTGGCGGCGTCCGGCTCCCCGATTCCCACGAGCACAAGGCGCTTCAAACGCGTCCTTGAAGGCGCAAGGATCGCCAGCGTTTGCCCCTTTTCACCCTTGAAAGAACTGGCGGACATAGCGCGCCGCATAGCCCCGCCCAGCTTATGGTCGAATTTCGCGCCTAAAGGGCCGAGTTTACAGCCATCCGCAACGGTCAGGACGAACGTGCCTTGCGCCGGCATAGCGGACGGGACAAAAGATATCTTCAGCATTCGGGCCCCCAAAAAGACACAAATCGCAACACAATTGCCGTTTGCGGTTAAAACCGATAAAGAACGCTTGGGGAAAGACTGTCAAGCAAGGGAATCGTATTCCATTAATGAAGCGTATTAACCTTTATATGTTCCGGGAAGTCCTGACCGCCTTTTTGTTTGCAACCGTGGCGGTGTCTTTTGTCATGCTTTTTACGCAGTCGTTCCGTTTGTTGTCGTTCGTCATCGACAACGCGGCCACGACGTTCATTTTTTTCCAGCTTATGGGCCTTTTGGTCCCGACGTTCCTGCCGGTCGTGATGCCCCTCGCCCTGGGGATATCGGTTCTTTTCATCTATCATAAACTCGCCGTGGACAGCGAAATCGTCGTCATGCGCGCGGCGGGCATAAGCCCCGTAAATCTGGCCGCCCCCGCGCTGGCGCTGGGCGGAATCGTCATGTTTTTTTGTTTTCTGCTGACCATGTGGATCACGCCGGCGGCCAACCGCGCCCTTGTCTCCCTCCAGTACCGTGTGCGCGACAACTTCTCCATTTACATGGTGAAACCCGGAGCCTTTAACGATCTCTCCGACGGCCTGACCTTTTTCGTGCGCAAGCGCGGCAAGGAAGGGGAATTGCAGGACATCCTCGTTCATGACGTCCGCCGCCCCGAAATGCCGGTGACGATCATGGCGGACAGCGGGCGCTTTACGGTCGCCGGCGGCGAGCCGCAAATAATGGTTTTCAAGGGAAAACGCCAGGAATTCGACCGCGGCACCGGCCATTTGTCGGAACTGAATTTCGACCGCTATGTGCTCGATCTGAAGCTTTTGCGCTCCGAAGTTTCAAAACGTTTGCCGGATCCGCGCGAGCAGACGATGGCCGATTTATTGAATCCTCCCGCAAAGAAAGAACTGCGCCGCCGCTCGTTAGGGCATATCAGGGCCGAGTTTCACCGGCGCCTCGTCACGCCCCTTCTGGCGTTAAGTTTCGCCATGATAGGCTTCACCGTCATTCTGGCGGGCCAGTTCAACCGCCGCGGCACGGCCAGGCGCATCCTGATCGCCGCTCTGGCTATCGTGGCCTTGCAAGCGGCGGTTCTTTCGTTCGGCAGCCTTATTACGCGGCACGGCTGGCTTATTCCCTTGCTCTATGTCCTTGCCCTGGCCCCCCTCCCCCTCTGCCTCGCCATCCTCCGCTCCCCCGCCCTTTGGTGGAGGCTGATGCGCTGGAGGACCGGCGGGCTCGTTCCCTCATCCACGTTGACGCCATGATCAAGAGCTGGACATTAAGCCGCTATCTCGGACGGCAATATCTGCTCTGGTTCCTTGTGTTTCTGGGCGGACTGTCGGGCATCATATATTTATTCGAGGTCGCCGAACTGCTCCGCCGCGCCGCGGATCTGCAGAATGCTACGCTCGGCGTCATTGTCAAGATGGGATCCTACAAGCTTCCCGAAA
>JAQUPC010000108.1 GCA_028716765.1 Alphaproteobacteria bacterium
ACGAGCCTCAAGCCCTTGTCTCCTATCGCGCCGAGGAGCAAGCGAGGATTGAATTCGATCAGATCAGGGCTCGTGAGGGGCGAGCGGCAACTCCAGCGGAACGGGCGGATATACTCCGCCCCATCGTTGGTCAATACGCCGCCTATTCAAGACGTGAAGCTGTTGATCACAATCAAGTCCACGGCGATTTGATGCGCAGGCTTTCGAATACATAGTTATTCTGATCAGGGTTTTCGCCGACAATCCTTGTTAACAAAAATCGCAAAAGCCTGACAACGTTACCCCCTCAACCTCTCCGCAACGTTCCCGTAGCGCTCCAGCTTTTCGTGTGGGCCGAGGGCGGTGAGGATCGGGCGGCGCGTCAGTAAACGCGCGGCCATGGCCTGCCTTTGGCGGAGTTTCAGCTTCTCACCAGATCATCAAGGTCGATTTCAAGAGCCTTGGCGCAGGCCTTGAGAGAGGCCGCCGACCCCGGCTTTTTGCCGTTTTCCACCTCGCTTAAATAGCCTTTGGCGATTCCGGTTGCCTTGCTCAGTTGATCAAGGGTCATATGGCGGAACTCGCGCCAAATGCGCAGCGGCGTTTCCCCGGCAAGCAGCCTGTCGACGTATTCCCCGGGAAGCGCGTCCTCGCCGGGGCCGCTTGCTTGTGCGCGCAGAAGTTCGAACTTGTCCTCCATATCCTCAAGCCGCGCACGCAAGGCCTCGAATTCGGCGCGCGAAACCGGTTTAGCTCCATGCCTTGGGGCGGCCTGCCGTTTTTCATAAATATGTAAAGCGGTCATTTGTAGGCGTCTCCTCTTGGTTTAATCGCCGTGATAATCAATTCGTGGCCGTGCTTATACATGAGCACGCGCCAATCGCCTTGACGCAGACGATAAGCGTTCATGACTCCCTTAAGCGGCTTCACATCCACATGGGCGCTTGTTCCCTGTTCCGCAAACGCGGAAACTTTGTCCCGTATGGCCGCAGCAACCTTAGGCGGCATCTTCAGCAACGTTTTAACGGCTTGCTTCTCATACCGGGTTTTCATGACGCCAATGTTCTCTAATAGAGAACAAAAAGTCAAGGGAAATATTCTCTGATAAATTCCTTGCGCTTATTTCTCACGAAAGAATGGGTTCTACCCCCTCAACCTCTCCGCCACGTTCCCGTAGCGCTCCAGCTTTTCGTGCGGGCCGAGGGCGGTGAGGATCGGGCGGCGCGATAACAAACGCGCGGCCATAGCCTGTGCGTCGTCTTCGGTCACGGCCTTGATGCGCTCAAGCGTGTGGCGGATCGGCACAGGCTTGCCGTAGGTGAGCATCTGGTGGCCGAGAATCTCGGCGCGGCGCATGACGCTTTCCTGACCCATGAGGATGTCGGCGCGGGCCTGCGCCCTGGCGCGCTTCAGCTCGGAAGGCGTGATGCGCCCGGCAACGTCGCGCAATTCGCGGCAGACGACGGGAACAAGTTCGCGCACGCGCGCGGGATCCGTGCCGGCATAGATCGTGAAAAGCCCGGTATCCTGAAACGCGATGTGGCTGGCGCTGATGTTGTAGACGAGGCCGCGCCGCTCGCGCACCTTCTGGAACAGGCGGGAGGACGAACTGCCGCCCAGCAAAATCGCCAGAAGCGAGGCGGCGGGGTAGCCGCGGCCATGCAGCCCCGGCCCCGGAAACGCAAGCATCAGATGAAGCTGTTCGCTTTCTTTGGCGAGGCGCAGTTCGCCGCCTTTGATTTTGGCGGCTTTGCGTTTCGCCGGTTTGCCCCGGGCAAGGCGGCCGAAGTACCGTCTGGCCAGTTCCACAACCTCATCGTGATCGGCCTTGCCGGAGGCGACGACGACCATGTTGCCCGCGTGATAGTGGCGGCGGACGTAATCGGTGACGTCGCGGCGTGGCAGGCGCGAAATGACCTTGGCCGAGCCAAGAATGGAGCGTCCGATGGACTGGCGCGGAAAGGCCGTTTCGTGCAACAGATCGTAGACATGATCTTCCGGCGTATCGAGATCGCGGCCGATTTCCTGAATGATGACCTGCCGCTCGCGGTCGAGCTCCTTCGGATCGAACACCGAGCGTTGCAGCATGTCGGCGATGATGTCGGCGGCTTGCTCCGCGTTTTCCGGCAAAACGCGCGCGTAATAGGCGGTTTCCTCGCGCGTGGTGTGCGCGTTCATGGCGCCGCCGTTTTTTTCGATGGCGGTCGAAAGTGCATAGGCCGAGCGGCGCTTCGTGCCCTTGAACATCATGTGCTCGGTAAGGTGGGCGATGCCGTTCGCGGCCCACGGCTCGTGGCGCGTGCCTACGCCGACCCAAACGCCCAAAACCATGCTTTCCGAATCGGGCATGGTATCCGTCGCCACGCGCAAGCCGTTGGCGAGAGCTGTGATCTTGATCGTCATTTTGTTAAGTCCCGGGCCCCGGCCTGATCGGGCGCCCTCTGTGGATAAGTATGGGGCTCCGAATCAGTTTCGGCAAGGGGCTACAGCGTTAAAATTCGGAATAAATAGTGCTGGCAATACACTGAATTATAAGGAAAAATTACATGGCCATGCCCTTGCAAAACATAGGGGCATGGCCACAGGCAGTTACGAAATTTTAGGTCTTAGTCTTCCGCCGTTTCGCTGGTATCCGGGCCCGCCATCATGGCCTCGGCGACAAGGCCCGCGTTGGCGCGGACGCGGTTTTCAATTGCCGCCGCCATAGCCGGATTGTCGCGCAGGAACTGCTTGGCGTTCTCGCGACCCTGGCCGATGCGCTGGCCGTCGTAGGAGAACCACGCGCCGGACTTGTCCACCACGCCCGCCTGCGAGCCGAGATCGATCAGTTCGCCGACCTTGGAGATGCCTTCGCCGTACATGATGTCAAACTCCACGACGCGGAAGGGCGGGGCCATCTTGTTCTTCACGACCTTAACCCGCGTCTGATTGCCTACGGCGGTGTCGCGGTCCTTGATCGAGCCGATGCGGCGGATGTCGAGGCGCACGGAGGCGTAGAACTTGAGCGCGTTGCCGCCCGTCGTGGTTTCGGGATTGCCGAACATCACGCCGATTTTCATACGAATCTGGTTGATGAAGATGACCATGCACCTGGATTTTGAGATGGAGCCGGTGAGTTTGCGCAGCGCCTGACTCATGAGCCGCGCTTGCAGGCCCATGTGGCTGTCGCCCATTTCGCCTTCCAGTTCCGCCCGCGGTACCAGCGCCGCCACGGAGTCGACGACCAGCACGTCGATAGCGCCTGAACGCACGAGCGTGTCAGCGATTTCAAGCGCCTGTTCGCCCGCGTCGGGCTGCGAGATCAGAAGATCGTCGATGTTCACGCCAAGCTTGCGCGCATAGGCCGGATCGAGAGCGTGCTCCGCGTCGATGAAGGCGCAGGTGCCGCCCGTTTTCTGCGCTTGCGCCAGAACGTGCAGCGCCAGCGTGGTTTTGCCGGAGCTTTCCGGCCCGTAGATTTCGATGATGCGTCCGCGCGGCAGGCCGCCGATTCCGAGCGCGATGTCGAGGCCGAGCGAGCCGGTGGAGATCACGTCCGTTTCGCAGACGCCTTCCTGCGAACCGAGCTTCATGATCGAGCCCTTGCCGAAGGCGCGCTCGATCTGGCTGAGTGCGGCGTCGAGGGCTTTCTGGCGCTCCGGATCGCGGGAGTCCTTGCTTTCCTTTTCGACGATATGAAGATTGCTGCGGCTGGTGCTCATGTCTTGCTCCTTCGGATGAAGTGGGCGGGTGGGGGCGGAACCGGATGAACGTTTATGTTTTGTTCTCATAACCTATCCCGCTGCCGTTTGGCAAGTTCTATTTTTGTTCTCATTCAAAAAATTTTGTAATGCATTGTTATTAAAGAATAATATAATTCTAGCCATAGCGCCTATCATAATTAACCGGATCTCACGGCAAGAACGTTCTCCCCGGTTTTGTCCTCAATATAAAGCCTGTACCCGTGGTTGCGGAGATGCATGACGCTCGCGGCTTTTTCGTAAGGGCTGAGATGCGTGAACTCATAGTAAACAATGCGGGGCCGGTAGGTTTCGAGCGGCAGCTGGCGCAGGACCATCCAATCGGCGCCTTCGGTATCGACAACAAGAAGGTCGATTTTCGGAATGTTGTGCTGTTTCAAAAGAATCATCAAACGGCAGCACGGCACGTCGAGCGTTTGCATGTGCTTGTCGATGGCTTCCCGCAGCTGGGGCGCGAGCGTGCTTGAGCCGATGATGCCGCGATCCGGCATGATCGTCGAAAGGCCTATGACGCCATCGGCGACCACGCCTTCCTGGACGGCTGCAGGATTGACGCGCGTCATGGTAATGTGGCCTTCGTAATCGGCGATGGCCATATTGGAAAAAATCTGGTTCTCGCACCCCGCATAATTCTCGCGCAGCTTTGCGAATATGTCGGGCACGGGCTCGACCATAAGGCCATGCCAGCCAAGTTCTTTGACCAGAGGATGAATCGGGTCGAACCTGACGCCGTCCATCGCGCCGATCTGAACAAAAAAAACGCCGCGCCCGAGCCCTTGCAGGGTGGATGTCAGGTCGACGCCGGAAAACACGCCGTCAAAATTGATGATTTCGCTTCCCATTCAGCTTCCCGCTTCAGGCGAAGGGCGGCTGCGAATGACGGCCCACGGCGAAGGTTCAACGCGGCCTTCCCAGCTGGCAATCATTCCGTCGAAATGAGTTGGCGTGAAAGAACCGCCAAGAATTTTCCTGAGATCGACGGGGCGGTGGTTGTGGTCGATCTTTTCGTAGGAAAGGGAGGATGCGGCAAAACGATCGGCGATCGTTTGGGAAATGGCGGGATCCATGCAGTCGTGCATTTCCACGATTACGTCCATGCCCCGCAGGGCGGGATAACGTTCGGGATCGAGAAGCTCCTTTTCGCCGCCTTCGATGTCCATAAACACCAAAGTCCCCGGCCCGGCGAAGCGCTCGAAATCCTCGCCTTTAAAGAGTCCGCCGACGGTCACGCGATCGGCTACGCCGTTGGCCTCGGCCATCGCCTTGCAGTTGTTCTGGCAATGGGGATTGATGTCGTAGGCGAAGACTTTGGTATCCGGCATGCGCCGCGCCAGCCCGACGCTGTAATAACCGTAGGAACTGCCGATGTTCAGGATTTGTTTGTAGGGATGGGCGATGACGCGTTCGATGGCTTCGTGCAATTCCGATTCATAACAGCCGAGAAGACACGGCGCGAAATGCCCGCTTAAGGCGGCGGGGGTCATTTCCATACCGCGAAAGGGGCCATCGTAGACTTTGTTGCCGATTTTCCGGGCAATAAGATTGCTCAGCACGACGCCCTGCAGCCCGCTCAGCATGGTCCAGACATTGCTCAGGCGCAGGTGGTCGGGAAGATCGGCTTCCCATAACGGTTTGACAACGCGAAGGAAATCGGAACCTAAATCGGCAGGGAAGAAGGTCATGAAATAATTCCTCGAATCGCAGAAGGAAGGAAAAGTCTTGCACAGGCGGTCTGACGCGTCCACCAAGGCCGCGCCTCCGCCTCATGGATGCCATTTTTTTGGGCAAAAAAGAAAAAACGTAATCATGAAAAAGCATGGTGTTCGATCACCCGATGAGAGTGCTATAATGACACGTCATTTTAAGGCGATTTATTCCTCATGATACGCAACGTGAGAACAGGAGGACAGCTATGACGAAATCACGTTCTGCGCCCGCAGGGCGCAACCGGTTCAAGGCCGTCAACGCCAAAGCGGAAGCCGATCTTTTCGAGACGATCGTCGGCTTGAAAAATCCGGACGAATGCCGCCGCTTTATCTACGACCTGTGCACGCCGAAAGAGATCGCCGATATCGCCGACCGCTGGTGGGTGGCGCGCCTGCTTGACGAAGGCAAGCTGTCCTACCGCGAGATTCACGCCCTTACGGGCGTCAGCGTTACGACCGTCGGCCGCGTCGCCCGCTTCCTGCAGCAGGAAAACTTCCACGGCTACCGCCTGATGCTGGACAGGGTGAAGGGGAAGTCTTCACGAAAATAGGGCAGGATCATCACTTCCCGAATTACGCGAGAACTTCGGCCCGGGCCGTGCGTTTCCTAAATCTTAAGCCGCTTTTGCCGGCCCTTTGCCGCCGTGCGGTTTGCGGCGCTTGTGGCCCCAAAACGGTTTGCGCTTGCCGTTGTTCTGGTGAGATGCGGGCCGTGAACCGTGGCCCTCGGCGTTTTTGCCGTGCATCAGGCGATGGATCGCGTTCCATTTGGCGCCGTCGTCCGGAGTCACCAGATTGACCGCCGCGCCTTCCGCGCCTGCGCGCGCCGTGCGACCGATGCGGTGGATGTAATCCTCCGGGCACTGCGGCAAATCGTAGTTGATCACATGCGCGATATGCGGAATGTCGAGCCCGCGCGCCGCGACGTCCGTCGCCACAAGAATGCGGTATTGCTTGTCGCGGAAGGATTGAATGACGCGATCGCGCCGCCGTTGCTGCAGGTCGCCGTGAATGGCGTCCGCACGGAGATCCGCGCGGTTGAGCTTGTCGGCGAGCCGTTGTGTGCCGCGTTTCGTCTTTGCGAAGATGAGGATGGAGCCTTTGCGTTGCTCCAGCTGTTCCAGCAAATGCTGGTATTTGCCTTCGTTGCTGGTCTGGATCATCTCCTGCCGAATCTTCTGCATCGGCAAGGTGGTCGAGCCGATGGCGATGCGCTCCGGATTGTTCAGGTATTTTCCGGAAAGCTTGACGATATTTTGCGGCAACGTCGCCGAAAACATCAACGTTTGCCGCGTATCGGGCAAGCGCTGGATGATCTTTTCGATTTGTATGCCGAAGCCCATGTCGAGCATCCGGTCGGCTTCGTCCAACACCAGAAAACGCACGTTGTTCAGCCTCAGGCTGCCGCGCGCAAGATGGTCGTTGATGCGCCCCGGCGTGCCGACGATAAGGCGCGGATGCTGTTGAAGCTGCCGGAACTGGCGCGGCATGGCTTCGCCGCCGATCAAAAGCGCCGTTTTGATATCCGCCACGGGAATCATTTGCTGCAAGGAAGCCATGACTTGTGCCGCGAGTTCGCGCGTCGGGGTCATGATCAACGCCGCCGCCTCGGGCCGGGCCATAAGGTGAGCGATAAGCGGAACGCCGAACGCGCCGGTTTTCCCGGTGCCGGTCTGGGCCGTGCCAAGAACGTCGCGGCCCGCAAGCGCCAGCGGAATGGTCTGCGACTGAATGGGGGTCGGTTTGGTAAAGGGGATGCGCGCGAGCGCCTTTAATAGCTTTTCGGGAAGACCGAAGCCGTTAAAATCTTCTGACATGTTCTTTTCTTTCACTTTCACATAGATGTTTGGTAGAACCAGCGCCACCGTGGCGCCG
>JAQUPC010000109.1 GCA_028716765.1 Alphaproteobacteria bacterium
TTGTCGCTGAAGTTGCTGACAGGCAGTGGAATGAATTTTATCTGGCAACTTTGGAAGTTGTTACCCGTCACGGAGGGTTGTTGTATGTGGGAACTGACCCGAGAAAAAACCCTTCGCGAATAGATTATGAATTCTCGACACGGGAGAACAGGGACCTTTTTGTGAACGCAATGTCGCAAATGGTCGAAAGCGGTCAATATGTAGGCGAGATACTGGTTGTTGTAGGAAACAGAGAGTGCACCTTGGCGCGCCAAATAACTGAAAATTTTGCCCCACGGGTGGGTTGAGGAAAAGCAAAAGGACAAGGAATAGGACACGGTCATGATCCAGATGGAAAGCGTCCTCGACGTGGCGGACAACAGCGGAGCGAAGAAAGTAGCCTGCATCAAGGTGCTGGGCGGCTCGAAGCGCAAGACGGCCGGGATCGGCGACATCATCGTCGTATCGATCAAGGACGCGATTCCGCGCGGCAAGGTCAAGAAGGGCGACGTGCACAAGGCCGTGATCGTGCGCCAGAAATTCGGCCTCAAGCGCGACGACGGCAGCCTGATCCGTTTCGACACGAACGCGGCGGTGCTGATCAACAAGGACAAGGAGCCGATCGGCACGCGCATCTTCGGGCCCGTGACGCGCGAGCTGCGCAATCTTGGTTTCATGAAAATCATCTCTTTGGCTGAAGAGGTGCTGTGATGGCGATAAAGATGAAAATAAAGAAAAACGACACCGTGGTCGTCATCACGGGCAAGGACAAAGGCAAAACCGGCATGGTCAAGGCTGTGTTCCCCAAGGATCAGCGCGTGCTCGTCGTCGGGGTGAACCGCGTCATGCGGCACACGAAGCCTTCGCAAAAGGATCCGCAGGGCGGGCGCAAGCAGATCGAGGCGCCGATCCATGTGTCGAACGTCGCGCACGTGGACCCGAAGGACAACAAGGCCACGCGCGCCGGTTTTAAAACGGTGGACAAGGGCCGCAAGGTGCGTTTTGCAAGGCGTTCGGGCGAAACGATCGACTGAAGCGCTTAGGAGAGAAAGTTATGACCGCGAAAGCAAAAGATACACATATGCCGCGCCTCGAGCGCCTTTATCAGGAAACGGTTTTGCCGGAACTGATGAAGAAATACGGCTACAAGAACCGTTTGCAGGCGCCGCGCCTCGACAAGATCGTCATCAACATGGGCGTGGGCGAAGCGACGAATGACAGCAACAAGACCAAGCATGCGGCCGAGCAACTCATGCGGATTGCCGGGCAAAAGCCAGTCATCACCAAGGCGCGCAAGGCCATCGCGACGTTTAAGCTGCGCGGCGGCCTCGGCATCGGCTGTAAGGTAACGTTGCGCCGGGAGCGGATGTACGAGTTTCTCGACCGCCTCGTCAACATCGCCCTGCCGCGCGTGCGCGACTTCCGCGGCGTCTCGCCGAAAAGCTTCGACGGCAACGGCAATTATGCGCTGGGCCTGAAGGAACAGATCGTGTTTCCGGAGATCGATTACGACAAGATCGACGAAATCCGGGGCATGGACATAGTCATTTGCACGACCGCCAATACGGACGACGAGGGCCGCGACCTTTTACGCGCTTTCAACATGCCATTTCAGGGTTCAAAGGAGTAACGGATGGCCAAGACATCGATGATCGAAAAGAATAATCGCCGCCGCCGGATGTCGAAGCAAAAGGAAGCTTCGCGCACCGCGCTCAAGGCGCTTATCATGAACAAGGAAACTTCGATGGAGGAGCGCTTTGCGGCCGTGATGAAGCTGGCCAAAATGCCGCGCAACTCCAGCAAGGTCCGCATTCGCAATCGTTGCGAGTTCAGCGGCCGTCCCCGCGCTTATTACCGCAAATTCAAACTCTCGCGCATTGCGTTTCGTGATCTGGCCTCAACCGGCCAGATTCCGGGCGTGATCAAGTCGAGCTGGTAAGGAGGAAAGAACGTATGTCCCTCACCGATCCATTAGGCGATATGCTGACGCGGATACGCAACGGCCAGATGGCGAACTTGGCCGTGGTCGATTGTCCGTCTTCGACATTCCGCAAGCACGTTCTGGAAGTCATGCAGCGCGAAGGCTACATCCGCGGTTTCAGCGAGACGCAAAGAGGCAAGAACCAGCCGCTCCTGCAAATCGAGCTTAAGTACCATGAAGGCCAGGGCGTTATCCGCAAGATCGACCGCGTGTCGAAGCCGGGCCGCCGCGTTTACGCCGGCATCAAGGACTTCGGGCGCGTGTTCAACGGCCTTGGTATTTCGATCCTGTCGACGCCGCACGGCGTGCTTTCGGACAACGAGGCGCGTGCGCAGAACGTCGGCGGCGAAGTTTTATGCCGAATCTTTTAATGAGCTTGAGGTGAGGGCTTTCTTGGCGAGTGAAACGAGTTTAGAAAACCCTTATCCCGGCGAAAGCCGGGATCCAAGGAATGGAGTTTAGGAAATGTCACGCATAGGTAAGCATCCGGTGGGTCTCCCCCAAGGCGTTACGGCCGAGGTCAAGGACAACACCGTGGCGGTGAAGGGAAAGCTGGGCCAGCTCAGCCTTCCGGTTTCTCCGGAGGTCGAGGTCAAGGTGGTGGACGGCAAGATTGTCGTGACGCCCCGTGACGCCACACAGCGCTCGCGCATGATGTGGGGCACGACCCGCAACAATATTAACAATATGGTCAAGGGCGTAGCTGAAGGCTTTAAGAAAACGCTTGAGATCGAAGGCGTCGGTTTTCGCGTCGCGGTTCAGGGCAAAGAGCTTGTGATGCAACTCGGTTTCAGCCACGAGATCAAATATCCGATCCCGGAAGGCATCGCCATTAAGGCGGAGAAGCCGACGGTCATTTCCATCACAGGGCATGACCGGCAAAAAGTAGGGCAGGTCGCGGCGGAAATCCGCGCGTACAAAAAGCCGGAGCCCTACAAGGGAAAAGGCATCAAATACGCCGGCGAACGCGTTCGCCGCAAAGAAGGCAAGAAGAAATAAGGTTTTTCTTATGAGCCGTGCGAATTAGGAAAACCTTATCCCGGCGGAGGCCGGGATCCAGTTAGGGAGAATAAAGAGAAATGATGACCCCAAAGAAATTGCGCGACCGCCGCAAGACGCGTGCGCGTTACCAGATCAAGCGCAAGGCTGGTGGCCGCGTGCGCCTGTCGGTGTTCCGCTCGGGCGGGCATATTTATGCCCAGGTCATTGACGACACAGAGGGCAAGACGCTCGCAGCGGCTTCGAGCCTCGACGTTGAATTGAAAAAGAGCCTTAAAACGGGCGCCGACAAGTCGGCGGCTGAGGCCGTCGGCAAGCTCGTGGCGGCGCGCGCGAAGAAAGCCGGCGTGACGAAGGTTGTCTTCGATCGTGGCGGTTATGTTTATCACGGGCGCGTCAAGGCGCTGGCTGAAGCGGCCCGCGAAGGCGGACTGGAATTTTAGGAAAAGGGACCGAGAGCATGGCGAAAGCAAGAAAATCCGAGCCGCGCGAAAGCAAGGAAGACCGCGAAGGCGCCGAGCTTATTGAAAAGCTCGTCGGCATCAACCGCGTGTCGAAAGTGGTGAAAGGCGGCAAGCGTTTCGCTATGGCGGCGCTGGTCGTTATCGGCGACGGCAAGGGACGCGTCGGCGCCGGAACCGGCAAGGCGCGCGAGGTTCCCGAGGCCATCAAGAAGGCCACGGACGCCGCCAAGCGGAAAATGCGCCGCATTCCCCTGCGCGAAGGGCGGACGCTGCATCACGACGTCAAGGGCCGTTACGGCGCGGGCGAAGTCGTTTTGCGCGCGGCCCCTCCGGGCACGGGCATTATCGCGGGCGGCCCGATGCGCGCGGTGTTCGAAGCTTTGGGCATTCAGGACATCGTGGCGAAATCGGTGGGAACGTCCAACCCGCACAACATGATCCGGGCGACATTCGCCGCTCTTTCGCAGGTTTCAAGCCCCCGTTCGGTGGCGATGCGCCGCGGCAAGAAGGTGAGCGACATCCTCGGCCGCCGCCAGACCGAGCATAACGAAACCAAAGAGTCGTAAGGACGTTCTTTCAGGAATGTAAGGTGCAGATATGGCTACCAAGGAAAAAACAAAAACGGCAAGCGGCGAAAAGACCCTGACGGTCGTTCAAACCGGAAGTTCGATTCACAACAAGCCGGGCATGTTCGAGACTCTGAAGGGGCTCGGCCTCGGCAAGCCTCATGCGCGGCGCGTTCTGAAAGATACGCCGGCCGTGCGGGGCATGATCCGCAAGGTGAAGCATTTGGTAGCCGTCGAAGGCGAATAAGTCGATTGCGATTTGATAAAAGGAATGAACCATGAAACTCAACGATTTGCGCGATAATCCCGGCGCCCGCAAGAAACCGATCTGCGTGGGCCGCGGCATTGGCTGCGGCAAGGGCAAGACCTCCGGCCGCGGCGTCAAGGGCCAGGGATCCAGAACGGGCGTATCCATTCGCGGTTTTGAAGGTGGGCAAACGCCTTTGCACCGCCGCCTGCCGAAGCGCGGTTTTAAAACGCTTTTCCCCAAGCATTATGCCGAACTGAATATTGGCCGTTTGCAACAGTTCATCGATTCCGGCCGTCTGGATGCAAAAAAGCCGATCACGGAAGAAGTCATTCTGGAATCCGGCATCATCACCCGTATTCATGACGGCGTGCGGCTGCTCGGTAAAGGCGAAATCAAGGCCAAGGTGACCATCACCGTGACCGGCGCTTCGGCTTCGGCCATAGCCGCTGTCGAAAAGGCGGGCGGGACGGTGACCGTGACGGCAACGGCAAAGAAGGAAGAGCCGAAAAAGGCTTGATTTTTCCTTCGTGCTTCCTACGCGTTAACCATAAGTTCCAGCTGCGCTGAATTTGGCAAAGTGCCATAATGCGCTGTTGAACGATCAGTGTTTTTTATGAAGGGGATTTGCATGTACGTTCCTTATGTCGCGCGGCTTCCTGACTTTACTTTTCTGGGGCTCTATCGCGGTCCCTTTGTTGACAGGGACAATTTGCCGCACGCTGCCATTGTGTTTGGCGATCAAGTCGTTTTTCAATCCATAGCGGGGCTGCAAGAGTATTCCAGAAAATACCAGTTTAACATACGCAACGGCGATGGCTCCGTCTTTACTGAGCTCGTCTTTTACGAAATACGGACGGCAATTGACGCTATTGGAAAAGGGCCAAAAAATCTGGCCGACTATCCAGAGGCCAGCGATTTCTTTGACATGCCCGAACGGGGCAAAGTTTCGGTTAAAAGCAATTTTGATTTTGAACCTGTCCGGGGCAGGCTGGCCCTCCATTTTATGGCGATAATGAATCAGGATCATTTGGTCGCTCCCGAGCAAAGGATGGGCGTTCTTAACATGAAGACTCACATCTGTGGGGGATCACGGGGAACGGGAATGCTGCGAAGCAGGAGACTCGCGCTCTGAGCCTTCCTGTTAGAGAAATGGCCGGTTTATCTTGTTTTCTTTCTTTTCTGCGGGACCAAGGAGTCGATTTGAGCCAATCTTGCCTTACCTCCTTATACCCACTATATCATCTCCTGATCTTTATCCCCTGACCCCTGACCCCTGACCCCTGATTGTCCCCATGGTCTCTCCCGCCGAAACGCTGGCCGCCAGCATCAACCTCTCCACTTTCAGCAAAGCGACGGAGCTAAAAAGCCGTATCTGGTTTACGCTTCTTGCCCTGATCATTTTCCGTCTCGGCACCTACATTCCTGTTCCGGGCATCGATCCTGTAACTTTGGGCGAGATTTTCAAGCGCCACGGCGGCGGCGTCCTCGGCATGTTCGATATGTTCGCGGGCGGCGCTTTGCAGCGTATGACCGTCTTCGCCCTCGGCGTCATGCCCTACATCACGGCTTCGATCATCGTTCAGTTGTTGTCGGCTATCGTGCCGGCTTTCGAGGCGATGAAAAAAGAAGGCTCGACCGGGCAAATGAAGCTTAACCAGTATTCGCGCTATCTGACCGTGACCTTTGCCATCGTGCAATCCTATGCCCTGGCCGTCGGGCTTGAAAACATGATGGGATCGAGCGGATCGGCCGTCATTCTTCCCGGCTTCTTTTTCCGCCTCACCACGATGGTCACCCTGACCGGCGGTACCGTATTTCTGATGTGGCTCGGCGAACAAATCACGGCCCGCGGCATCGGCAACGGCACGTCGCTGATCATCTATTCGGGCATCGTCGCCAACCTGCCGCACGCGATGGCTCAGACTTTGGAATTGGGGCGCACGGGCGCTTTGTCGACCTGGTTCATACTGTTCGTGCTTGTGCTGATCGTAGCCGTTATCGCTCTTTGCGTGTTCTTCGAACAAGCCCACCGCCGCATCCTTGTGAATTATCCCAAGCGTCAGGTCGGCAACAAGATCTATGGCGGCGAAGCCTCGCACATGCCGCTCAAGCTTAATACGTCGGGCGTCATTCCGCCGATCTTCGCCAGTTCGCTCCTGTTGTTCCCGTTGACGCTGGCCAGCTTTACCGACGTTCAGCAAAAGGGAGGCTTGCTTGCCGATCTTGTCGTGCAGCTTGGTCACGGTAAACCGTTGTTCATGGTTCTCTACGCCGCCTTGATCATCTTCTTTTCGTTCTTCTATACGGCGGTCGTGTTCAATCCCGTCGAAACGGCGGACAACTTGAAGAAATACGGCGGTTTTATTCCGGGTATACGTCCCGGCAAGAACACGGCCGATTATTTCGACTATGTGTTGACGCGCCTTACCGTGCTGGGGTCCGCCTATCTGGTGGGTATCTGTTTGTTGCCGGAGTTCCTGATGAGCCGCGGTGCCATCCCCTTTTATCTCGGCGGTACGTCGCTCCTCATCGTCGTTAGCGTGACGATCGATACGATATCGCGCGTGCAATCGCATCTGATCGCGCATCAATACGAAGGCCTGATCAAGAAATCAAAACTGCGCGGCCGCTGAATCCGGGAGCCCAGGCATGAACATCATTCTTCTTGGCCCTCCGGGGGCCGGCAAGGGCACACAGGCCCGCCAGCTTCAGGATAAATACGGCATGATTCAGCTTTCGACCGGGGACATGCTGCGCGCCTCCATCAAAAAGGGCGAGCCTTTGGGTTTGCAGGCCAAGGCTCTTATGGATGCGGGAACTCTCGTCCCGGACGATTTGATGGTGCGTTTGATCGAGGT
>JAQUPC010000110.1 GCA_028716765.1 Alphaproteobacteria bacterium
CAAGGAGACCGAGCGCAAGAGCCAGAAAAATGACAAACGAAAACCGCTGCGCCATAAGGCGCCATGAAATCGCAGTCGTGTATACCCAACCTGGGTGGTGTGTACGAACCGGCATCGGCACTCTCTAAAGACCGGAGACTCAGCAATGGTATGCGAGATTAGACAAGGTTTATGGTTAAGCCAATCGTTAATTTGTGAAAGTAATTGAACGGGACAGGCTAAAAAGGCTAGTTCTTGCATGTTAATAATTACCGGAAGCATTCATGACGAAAATATTTTCCCTTCGCGTCACCGTTAGCGAAGAAGCTTTAGCCAAGGCGTACAGGATGGTTGGGCTTTCTTGTCAGGAATGCTTGACAACATTGCCCGGACAATTGCTGAAACGTGGCGAGAATTTGTTTCGCATCGAATCCAAGCCTTACAGGGAGGGCCTCGCGTACAGGATCGTAACCGAAGCGGTCTACAACCTGGCCCATTCGGAAAAACGCGACGCTTTCATCAAGCTCGTCAAATCCTCCGAAGTACCGACGGTAGAAACAATGATCAGTGTAAATTACTTCGATCTTGATTGGCCCTCGAACATTCTTCATCCCTATAAATATGGCGGTTGTTGTACGAAGGTAAAGAGTTTGGAAAGGCGGGAACGTTTTAAAGCGCAACCTATAAATTGTCCTGCGAATGAGTTTGAAAAAGCCATATTTTGCATTCGCGGCATGGGGCCAAAAATAGCCCTCAAGCTCATAGCGGTTGGCTTGATTTACGACAAAATCTCAGATCTTTATAAACCGGTTTATGATCCCGAGGCGGCAGCCAGGGAACTATCAGGCCGCGATCAAGCCCCCTGCGCCGCGGATGAGGCCGCCCTCAGAAAAGAATTCGATGACGCCGGTCTTTCTTTGACCAGCGTAAGACGCGCCCTAAGAAACAATGGTATTAGAACAACCCTGCTGAATCTCATTCGCAAAGAATTTCCCGAAGTTTAATACCCGCTCACGAGCAGGTTCTTCAGCGTGCGCATTTCCTCAAGCGCGCGGCCTGTGCCGAGAGCCACGCAGGACAGCGGATCTTCGCCTACCGAGACCGGCAGGCCCGTGGCATGACGCAGCACCAGATCAAGATTGCGCAACAACGCGCCGCCACCCGTCAAAACGATGCCTTTATCCACAATGTCTGCGGCCAGTTCCGGCGCGGTGTTCTCAAGCGCCACTTTAACGGCTTCGAGGATCGCGCTCACCGGCTCGGCAAGGCTTTCCGCCACTTGCCGCTCGGACATGATGATTTCCTTGGGCACGCCGTACATCAGATCGCGGCCCTTGATCTCGGTCACGCGCCCTTCGCCGTCTTCCGGCGGCGCGGCGGAACCGATTTCCTTTTTGATGCGCTCGGCCGTGCTCTCGCCGATCAGCAGGTTGTGATAGCGGCGGATGTAGTTGATGATCGCCTCGTCCATCTTGTCGCCGCCGACACGCACCGAACGCGAGTAGACGATGCCACCTAGCGAAAGAACGGCGACTTCCGTCGTGCCGCCGCCGATGTCGACGACCATCGATCCGGTCGGCTCCGTTACAGGCAAACCTGCGCCGATCGCGGCGGCCATCGGTTCCTCGATCAGGAACACGCGACGCGCGCCTGCGGACTCGGCCGATTCCTGAATGGCGCGGCGTTCGACCGCCGTGGAACCGCTTGGTACGCACACGATGATTTGCGGGCTGGCGAAGCTGCGGCGGTTGTGAACCTTGCGAATGAAATGCTTGATCATTTCCTCCGCGACTTCAAAGTCGGCGATCACGCCGTCGCGCAGAGGCCGAATGGCTTGAATGTTGCCGGGCGTACGTCCAAGCATGAGCTTGGCTTCGTCGCCGACGGCCAGGACCTGGCGCTTGCCGCGGCTTGTGGCGATCGCGACGACGGACGGCTCGTTGAGGACGATGCCGCGGCCACGGACATAAACGAGCGTGTTGGCGGTGCCGAGGTCAATGCCCATATCGGCGGAAAGCAAACCTAATAAATTGGCAAACATAGATACTATCTACCCGTCGCAAACGAAGTTAAGGGGATTGGCCAGGCCATGTTTTGGCATTGGAAAGCCTCCAAAGCAAGGGGTACGTAGAACCAGCCCTATCCGCATCGTTACGGGGCATAAGGGCCCTTAACGGCCCCGTCACCAAGGATTCAAGCGGTTCCCTTGCGCGTTTTCCAAAGCGAAAAGCCTATGCCGCTGGCCAAAATGGCAAAAGTGATCCCCAGCGACCATCCCACCGGGAATTTTTCCAGGCCCATGAAGTGGGCCACAAACGATTTGCTGCCGATGAAGATCAGGACGACGGATAAGGAGTATTTCAGGTAATGGAACCGTTTGATGATGGCGGCCAGAACGAAATACAACGCCCGCAAACCGAGAATCGCGAAAATATTGCTGGTAAAGACGATGTAGGGATCGGTCGTAATGATGAAAATGGCCGGCACGCTGTCGACGGCGAATATGACGTCCGCGAACTCGATCATGACGAGGCAAACGAAAAGCGGCGTCAGCCACCACACCTTCTTGCCGTGTATGCGCGAAGGCTGGAACACAAAAAAGTCATGGCCGTGAAGTTTCTCCGTAATGCGGAAATGATTTTTCATAAAACGAAGCAACACGTTGTCGCCTATGTCGGCGGGCTTGTCGCCGGTCAACAGCATCTTGACGCCCGTCGCGATCAGGAAAGCCGCGAAGACGTACAGAACCCATTCGAAACGGCTGACGAGCGCCGCGCCGAAGGCGATCATGAGGCCGCGCAAAACCACCGCGCCCAGAATGCCCCAGAACAATACGCGGTGCTGATACAGGCGGGGAATATGGAAGAACGAAAACAGCATGGCGATAACGAAAACGTTATCGATCGACAGCGTTTTTTCGACGATAAAGCCGGTTAGGTATTCGACGGCCTTAAGCTGCCCCAGTTCGTACCAGACCCAGCCGCCGAACAGCAGCCCGATGGAAATATAGAAAGACGAAAAGACAAGGCTTTCCTTGACCTCGACTTCATGCTCCTTGCGATGCATGACGCCCAGATCGAAAATCAGCAGAAGGGCGACCACGGTCAGGAAGGTCAGCCACATCCACACCGGTTTCGTCATAAATTCGATAGCAAAAAATTCCATGATCGGAAGACCTTTGTCCGGAAGAGGAGTAAACGCGGGAAACAGCCCCCTTTTACCTTAATTCCGGGTACTGTTTCCACCCTTTGTTTCCCTATTATCGATCGGCTATGCGGTTAAACCGAAAACCATCTTAACTCAAAAAAACAGGGCGCTCCGGCGGGAGCGCCCTGCTCTGTTCCATTCAAACCTGCGCTTGCGTCAGTAACGCGACGTGTTCGGCAAGCGGAACTCCGGCGGGTTGTCGTTGTTGCCGGCGCGCGAACGGCGGCTGACCGTCTGATAGGCCACGCGCGCATGGTCGACGCAATAGGGAAGCCCTTCGTGGCAGTTGCAGCCGCAGAAGCGGAAGTCCGGCGAACGCGGATCGCCGATCGGCCAGCGGCAATGACGCTCGCCGGCCTTCGTGACGGCTATGCCTTCCGTCCGTTTCGTCTGGTCCAGCACGCGCAGCGTGTCGCGCGTCATCGGCTTTGTGGAAATGTCCGGCATCTGCACAGGCGGCAAAGGACGCAGCATGGTTCGTTTTTTGCTGACCTTGGTCATGGTCGGGAGAACGCTTCCGCCGACTTTGACGGGCGCGCCATCCCCCTGCCTCATGGCCGCCGGGCTGGATGACAACTTGAGACGATGCGCCTTGCCGATAACGGCATTGCGCGTGAGGCCTCCGCCAAGCGTTTTGGCGATATCGCTGGCGCTGAAACCATTGCCCCACATTTTCTTGAGTGCTTGAATTTGTTGCTCCGTCCAGCTCATTTGCTCAAGCTCCATAATTCGTTGAATGAGTCGATTCGTACGTCACACAAAAATGGTACCGGTGTGGCGGTGCCGTAGAATCGGCTCTCGGTTGCGTAGGATGGCCCGGATTTTTGAACATGTTCCGCTCTCGAAACCGTGCCGCGAGGCGTTAACCATATTATCCCTTGGAAACCAGATATGGTGGCTAACTGAAAAAATGCATACCAGATATATGAAACTGATTCTACTTTTTGATTCGAACGGTGGATAAGCTTATTTCTGATCCTCAAGATATGGTGGCAACCCCAAACAAACGCTACAAGATTCTCCGTTTCTTGCCTGTGGAAAAATAGTTGTTTTTGTATATCAAGCACCTATCGCGGAATCATTTATCCACAATTTTTTTCGGGCCGCTTTCCGATTCCATCGATTTTGAAAATGTGCAATGGGTGCCTTTCCGCGTTCGAGGCACCAAAACTTCTCACAGTCCATACATTCCTCCGCGCAACTTTTTCCGTTTCGCATGAGGCCCGCAATCGACATGACCGAACCCGTTTTTGAAATGAACAGAGCCCTCTCGTCTGATGGCTCCGCGAGATGGGAACACAGGCCCTACTTATCTGTCATAAAAGTGACCAATGGCCTGTTTCAACCCGGCAGCATGGCCAGACGCGTCAAGCTCCCGCACAAAGAAGCTGAAATTGCGAAGGAGCGCGCGCGTGAAGTCGTGCAGCGGTTCCCTCACATCGCTGCGGCTGTCGAAAATGATTCCGCCGGAGCAAGCGAGGCGCCTTTTCTCAAGCAGGTTGTATTCTTCCACCAGCTTTTCGCGGGAAATTATCCGCGCAAAAACAACCCCCATTCTCGCCAGGCCAATCATGACGTGCGGATAACGAGCAATTTTCTGGAGTTTATGTGGAACGCCGCTGGCCGTTATCCGTCTCCCGCGGACACCGCAGGCACTTTGCTCCATGAGGCCGACGAAGATTATAACAAATTATGGGTCGTGCGCTTTCTCTTCGGCGACGAAGTCGCTGATTATGTTAGCCGCGTAACTTTGCCCCTTTATGTAAGAAACGAGCCTGATCCTGAAGCGCGGGCGCATCTCAAGCAGGACTTCAAATTAACCAACATTCGAACGTTAACGTTCAACCAGTGCCTGACGGAGTTTTTTGATTGGGCCGACGTTCCTCTTGCCAACGCCCGCCACAAAAAGATGGGCTTGATCGACGTTGGCGATATTTCGGGGAAATCGCAGCGGAAAAACGGGATCGTTATTTTCTCAAAAGAAGCCCTTCAGGCCGATACGTTGCGGCGTTATGTTCTGTTTCTGGCCCTTCTTGACCGGTTGAAGGAAATCGGCGATCCCGATCATCCCATGAACACCGATAAAATCCCGGCCTCGCATGTCATAGACCCGCTCCGCCGCCACTTCCGAAGGGCTTTCCTCGTCTTCAGCGAAGCGACCGGGATTGCCCTGCCGAAGGAAATACAGGGCGAGGTTGCGGCCATGCCGGAGCCCGTAAGGCTATCAATAAAAAAATATGTCCGCGGTATTCCTCAAATCCAATGTCTTCCCGGCTCTTCGGCGCATTAAAATCCTGATATTCCGGGGCGCAAACACCCGTATTCCGGCAGCCGAATCATGCTATACGCGCTTTTTCGCGTTTATTGGCCACTAACATCGCATCATGTCCGACTTGTTCCGCGGCAACGCCGCCCGTAAAAAAGATTCCTATGACGCCCGGGATATCGAGGTTCTCGAAGGGCTTGAGCCCGTGCGCCGCCGTCCCGGCATGTACATCGGCGGCACGGACGAGACGGCCATGCACCACCTTGTGGCCGAAGTCCTCGACAACGCGATGGACGAAGCGGTGGCGGGTTATGCCAACCGCATCGAGCTTGAGCTTGGCCCCGACAATCAGGTCACGGTGCGCGACAACGGCCGCGGCATGCCGGTCGACAACCACCCCAAGTTTCCCGGTAAGTCGGCAATTGAAGTCATCCTTACGACGCTTCACTCCGGCGGCAAGTTCTCCAACAAGATTTACGAAACGTCGGGCGGGCTGCACGGCGTCGGCGTTTCGGTCGTCAACGCGCTTTCCGAGGAAATGACCGTCGAGGTTGCGCGCGACAAACAGCTTTATGTGCAAACCTATAGCCGGGGCGCGCCCACCAGCAAGTTGAAGAAGGCGGGCAGCGTCAACCGGCGTGGCACGACGGTGATATTCCGGCCCGATCAGGTCATTTTTGGCACACGCGCGCGCTTCAAGCCCTCCGCGCTTTACCGGCTGGCGCGTTCGAAGGCCTATCTGTTTCGCGGCGTCGAGATCCGCTGGTCATGCGATAAATCGCTCATTAAAGAAGACGATCCCACGCCGCCCCAGGCCGTTTTGCATTTTCCCGGCGGGCTTTCCGAATACCTGACCTTTTCGCTCGAAGGCCGCGCCACGCTGACGCCGGAACTCTTTGCGGGCGTGGCGGAGTTGCCGGACGGCAAGGGCAAGGTCGAATGGGCCGTAGCATGGCCCGAACAAGGCGAAGGTTTCTGCCAATCCTATTGCAACACGATCCCGACGCCGCAAGGCGGCACGCACGAGTCGGGCATCCGTTCGGCCCTTTTGCGCGGCCTGCGCGCCTACGGCGAAATGATCGGCAATCGCCGCACAGCTTCGATCACCGGCGACGAGGCGTTTACCGACGCCGCCGTCCTGCTCTCGCTTTTCATCCGCGACCCGCAGTTTCAGGGGCAGACGAAAGACAAGCTGTCTACCGTCGAGGCGGCGCGTCTTGTCGATCAGGTGATCAAGGATCACTTCGATCACTGGCTGACGGGCGATCCGGTCAACAGCAAAGCTTTGCTTGACCAGCTTATCTTCCGCGCCGAGGAACGCGCCCGCGCCAGCCAGGCCCGCGACATGGCGCGCAAGACCGCCACGCGCAAGGTGCGTCTGCCCGGCAAGCTGTCGGATTGCTCGCAAAGCGCCGCCGAAGGCACCGAGATTTTTCTCGTCGAGGGCGACTCGGCGGGCGGCAGCGCCAAGCAGGCGCGCAACCGCGATACGCAAGCCATTCTGCCTTTGCGCGGCAAAATCCTGAATGTGGCCAGCGCCAGCGCCGACAAGCTGCGCGGCAATCAG
>JAQUPC010000111.1 GCA_028716765.1 Alphaproteobacteria bacterium
GAGACTGCGGGTGCCGGGTCGACCGGCTTAAAGTTGCCAGCAATAGACGGGTTGAAATGACGAAGCGCTTGCGGTCCCTGTGCCGCTTGTTGAAACCATGTTTCATCCCGGCGCGCGTTTCGACTCTTCTCCCCGGATAGAAAAAGTTTTGTGTCATTCCCGCGAAAGCGGGAATCCAGTTTAAGCCGCGTCTGCGGCGATAAGAGTCATATGGCTCGCCGACGCTCGCCGCTGGATCCCCGTTTTCACGGGGATAACGGAAGTTAAGAAGGATAGAAACAACAAAGCGAGGTTTAACATGAGCACCAATCGCGAAGCCAAGGAGAAACTCGTTGATGTTCTTGGCAAGGATGTCAAGGACGCGGGTCTTCTGGTTATCGTTCAGCAAAACGGGCTGAACGCCAGCCAAACGCTCGAGTTGCGCCGTGCGATGCGCGCGGCGGGCGTGACGATGAAGGTCGGCAAGAACACGCTGACGCGGCGCGCCATCAAGGGCACCGCGCTCGAAGGACTGATGCCGTATCTGAAGGGGCCGACGGCGCTTGCGTTTTCGAAAGACCCTGTCGCGGCGGCCAAGGTTGCGGCCGAGTTCGCCAAGAAAAACGACAAGCTCAAGATTGTCGCGGCGGCGATGGGCAACAAGATATTGGACGCCAAGGGCGCTATGGTGCTGGCGACGCTACCGTCGCTGGATGAATTGCGTGGCAAGATGATCGGACTGATTTTGGCCCCGGCGACGAAGATTGCCGGTGTGCTGCAGGCTCCGGCTGGTCAGCTGGCTCGCGTTATGTCGGCGCGCAGCAAGCAGGCGGCGTGAAGAATTGTGGATCAACAACAAACGTTAACTGAAGGAGAAGTAAAATGGCTAAACTTGAAAAAATCGTTGAAGAGCTTTCGGGTCTGACCGTCATCGAGGCGGCCGAGCTGTCGAAGATGCTGGAAGAAAAATGGGGCGTCAGCGCGGCGGCTCCGGTTGCCATGGCGGCTGCAGCTGGCCCGGCGGCGGCAGCGGCGGAAGAGCAGACCGAGTTCACGGTTGTTCTCGCCAAGGCCGGTGACAAGAAGATCGAAGTCATTAAGGAAGTCCGTGCCATCACGGGCCTGGGCCTCAAGGAAGCCAAGGATCTCGTCGAAGGCGCGCCGAAGACCGTCAAGGAAGGCGTGTCGAAGGCCGATGCCGACAAGTTCAAGAAGCAGCTCGAAGCCGCCGGCGCTACGGTTGAAGTGAAGTAAGGCGTTTCGTTAGCGAGCCATAGGCGAGCTTACGAAAGCCTTATCCTCGGGGCGTGCGAAGCGCGAACCCGTGGATCTGAAAACAAAACTGGATTCCGGCTCGCGCGGCTCACTTTGTTCGCCGCTTAGCCGGAATGAAAGTATGGAAAAACCGGGCGGGGGGCGACTCCTGCCCGTTTTTTTTAACCATAAACCTCTCTTGTGCCGTCTTGATGGTGCGTCTATTCTCCTTGGTATTATAAAACAGTCATTATCGGGGGATTTTTTCATGGCTCAGCATGCAATCAATTCGGAAGAGCGGACCGCGCCTCACGGCTATGTGCCTGTAGAGCCGGATATTCGGTCCCGGAATATTTTGGCGGCTTTCAGGACAGCGGCCGGAATCGTTTTTCAGTTGTCGATGGGCGTGGGGAACGGCGCGGGTTTGTTCTTCAACCCTCGCCATCAATCCGGCGAATGTTATCAGCTTGGCGGTTATGACCAGGCCAATTGTTACGGAACGCGTTATGTGTTCAGCGCGACGGCGTGCGATATCAAGGCGGGCCTTCTGATAAGCGGTAGATGGGATCTGGGCAAGGTGCGCAGAGTGGCTTTGGACATGGAGCCTATTGGCGATAAGGAAGTTGAAGCTTTACAGGAAAAAATACGCGGCGAGTGGAATTTGCTCGCCCTTCCCAAAGAACGCCGCATCGAATACGCCCTTCATGCCGCCATTATGTCAGAAGGCCAAAGATGCCACCTCGCCATCACGAGAAGGCAATATGGTGGGGTGCCCGAGCATTGCGCTTACATCATTCCCCACGATTTCTCGGATGGCATTATTGAAATTGGGGTCGATAGAAGTCGATGGGGGTGGGAGGGGGATCTTTCCGGTGTTGACGAGCATATTCCTCTTGCAACCGGACAAACGGTCAACATACGCCGTTCTTATGACGGCCTGAATATTTACGGGGTCAATATTGACGGGGAGCGAGCTGAGCTCCTCAACCCTCACCATGCCGAAAGGCTGGCGGGACGGTTGAAGGACGTTCCAGCAGCTTGGACCCCGCTTATTACTCCGGCTGGGGACTTATGCGAGCACAAGTGTAGTCCGGCGCGCGTCCTGCGCTGCAACTATCTCCGAGCTACATGCTTCTGTTACTAGAGGTGAGGGGCGGGAGATAACTCCCGCCCGATTTGTTTAGCAGCAGCAACAGCCTTCTTTCTTCTTACCCATCTTTTCCATATTTTCCTTGTTTTCCATATTGGGCTTCCAGAGGCCGAGGACAGCGCCGGTCGGATCCTTGACGATTGAAAACCAGCCGTAGTCTTTAACGGCGGTAGGCTCCTTTATGATCGTGCCGCCCAGTGATTTGGCCTTGTCCGTCGACGCCTTGAGATCGTCGACCGCAACATAGGGAATCCACGCCGAGGGCATATCGGGTTTTGGGCTCTTCATGATTCCGCCGCCTGTTCCTTCGCCCACGTTGACCATCGTGTAGCTTTCACCGCTGTCCATTGGCATGTCTTCCAGCTTCCAGTCGAAGAGTGACTTGTAAAAATTCTTCGCCTTGCCGGCATCGGTAGAGGTCAGCTCTATATGAACAAATGGATTTCCCATGATCATCCTCCTGTTGTTTTGGGGCCGGTTCAATGTTGGGGGCTTCATCGTGAAAGGGTGACGAAGAATATAATATCACTATTCGCTATCTTTAAGTAAAATAATTTACTATAGAGTATAATACGGTATATAACCTTAATTATAATGCGGATAATGATCAACGATTACGTAAATCTACTTAAGGAAATTATCCTTATAGGGGGCTGCCAGTTTCAGGTAAATCGCTATCCTTTCCGTCTCGTCCTCTCTTATCGCGCCTATATTATCAACATAGGTATAAATACCTACCATTTGAGGCCATTATTAGTATAAGGACAAAAATATATTTCTTGCTGAAAGGCAACTCAAACCCCATATAAACCTCGAATTAAATCAGCCTGGAAAGCATCGGATTCGTTATTCCGGTCAAGCTCGCAACGCGGGCGCGCGCCGGATGTTCGTTTGTGTTCCGCGAGGGCTAATACGGCAGAAAAAGGAATGCCCGGTTTGCGGGCATGACTCAACTAGTGAGAGGCAAGTATGGCACAGAATGTTCCCGTCGTTGCGTTGGGCAAGAGTTTCACTGGCCGGAATAAAATCCGCAAGAGCTTTGGCCGGATTCCGGAAGTGGCGGAGATGCCGAACCTGATCGAGGTTCAGAGGCGTTCCTACGAGAACTTTTTGCAGATGGACGTTCCTCACGCCCAACGCCAGCGCATGGGCCTGCAAGAGGTTCTGTCGGCGGCTTTCCCGATTAAGGATTTTGCCGAGCGCGCCGTTCTTGATTTTGTCGGCTATGAGCTTGAGCAACCCAAATACGACGTGGAGGAATGCCAGCAGCGCGGGATGACTTACGCCGCGCCGCTTAAGGTGACCTTGCGCCTCACGGTTTTCGACGTCGATGAAACCACGGGCGTCAAGTCGATCCGCGATATCAAGGAACAGGACGTTTACATGGGCGACATGCCGCTCATGACGGCCAACGGCACCTTCGTCATCAATGGCACCGAGCGCGTTATCGTAAGCCAGATGCACCGCAGCCCCGGCGTGTTCTTCGATCACGACAAGGGCAAGAGCCATTCGTCGGGCAAATACCTGTTTGCCGCGCGCATCATTCCCTATCGCGGTTCATGGCTGGATTTCGAATTCGACGCCAAGGATCTTGTGTATGTGCGTATCGACCGCCGCCGCAAGCTTCCGGTGACGACGCTTCTTTACGCCCTCGAAAGCTCCGAGACGGAAAAACTTCGCGCACGTCGCAGCAAGGACGGCAAGCCTCTGGCGCTTCATGAAATCCAGGGCATGTCGAAGGAAGAGATCCTCGCCTCCTTCTATGAAACAATCACCTATAAGCGCGTCAAAAACGGCTGGACGACGGTTTTCAATCCGGATCGCATGAAGGGGCAGAAGCTCCTCACCGATCTGTTGGACGCTAAAAACGGAAAGGTCGTTGTTGAGGCCGGCACAAAGATGACGCCCCGCCTTGCCGCCAAGTTGATCGAAAAAGGGCTTAAGGAAGTCCTCGTCAAGGCCGAGGAACTTGTCGGGCAATACCTCGCCTCCGACATGATCGACGAAAAAACCGGGACCGTTCTTTTCGAGGCCGGTGATGAATTGAACATGACGTTGATCGAGTTGCTTGAGGAATCCGGCATTAAGGAAATGCCCGTTCTGGCTATCGACCATATCAATGTCGGACCCTATATCCGTAACACGCTGGCCGCCGACAAGAACGCAACGCGCGAGGACGCGCTGATCGACATTTACCGCGTCATGCGTCCCGGTGAGCCGCCAACAGTGGAATCGGCCGAAGGGCTGTTCTACGGCATGTTCTTCGACAAGGAGCGCTACGATCTTTCGCCGGTCGGCCGCGTTAAGATGAACGCCCGCCTCGGCTTCAAGACGGACGATCAACTCCGCGTGCTGCGCAAGGAAGACATACTGAAGATTCTACGCATTCTGGTCGATTTGAAAGACGGACGCGGCGAGATCGATGACATCGACCATCTCGGCAACCGCCGTGTGCGTTCGGTCGGCGAGCTGATGGAAAACCAGTATCGCCTCGGCCTGTTGCGCATGGAACGCGCCATTCGCGAACGTATGAGCTCGATTGAAATCGACACGGTCATGCCGCACGACCTCATCAACGCCAAGCCGGCGGCCGCCGTCGTGCGCGAATTCTTCGGTTCGTCGCAACTCAGCCAGTTCATGGACCAGACGAACCCCTTGTCCGAAATCACGCACAAGCGGCGCGTTTCGGCCCTTGGGCCGGGCGGCCTGACGCGCGAACGCGCGGGCTTCGAAGTGCGCGACGTGCATCCGACGCACTATGGCCGCATCTGCCCGATTGAAACGCCGGAAGGACCGAACATCGGCCTTATCAACTCGCTGGCGACGTATGCCCGCGTAAATCAGTACGGCTTTATCGAAAGCCCTTACCGCCGCGTGAAGAACGCCAAGGTGACGGCTGAAGTCGTTTACCTCTCCGCGATGGAAGAGGGGCAATACACCATCGCCCAGGCCAACGCCGAGATGGACAAAAACGGCAAGTTCGCCAACGAAACCGTCATTGCGCGCAAAGGCGGCGAGAACATCGTGGCCCCCGTCGAGACGGTGGACTTCATCGACGTGTCGCCGAAGCAGATCGTCTCGGTGGCGGCGGCGCTTATTCCGTTCCTCGAGAACGACGACGCCAACCGCGCGTTGATGGGCTCGAACATGCAACGCCAGGCCGTGCCGTTGTTGCGCAACGACGCGCCGCTGGTCGGCACGGGCATGGAAGGCATCGTGGCGCGGGATTCCGGCGTGGCGATTGCCGCCAAGCGTTCCGGTATGGTCGATCAGGTGGACGCGACGCGCATCGTCATTCGCGCGACGGAAGACGCCGATGCGGCGGCTCCGGGCGTCGACATCTACAGCATGTTGAAGTTCCAGCGTTCGAACCAGAGCACCTGCATCACGCAGCGTCCGATCGTGCGCGTGGGCGACGTCGTGAAGAAGGGCGACATTATCGCCGACGGTCCTTCGACGGATATGGGCGAGCTGGCGCTTGGCCGGAACGTGCTGGTCGCGTTCATGCCGTGGAACGGCTACAACTTCGAAGACTCGATCCTCATTTCCGAACGCATCGTGTCCGAAGACGTCTTTTCCTCGATACACATCGAGGAATTCGAGGTTATGGCCCGCGATACCAAACTCGGGCAGGAAGAAATTACACGCGACATTCCGAACGTCGGCGAGGAAGCGCTCAAGAACCTCGACGAAGCGGGCATCGTTTACATCGGCGCCGAGGTCAATCCGGGCGACATCCTGATCGGCAAGGTGACGCCGAAAGGCGAAAGCCCGATGACCCCGGAAGAAAAACTGTTGCGCGCGATCTTCGGCGAAAAAGCCGCCGACGTGCGCGACACCTCGCTCCGTTTGCCCCCTGGGGTGACGGGCACGATCGTCGAGGTGCGCGTGTTCTCGCGCCGCGGCGTCGAGAAGGATCAACGCGCCATCGCCATCGAGCGCTCCGAGATCGAACGCCTCGCCAAAGACCGCGACGACGAACGCGCCATCCTTGAGCGCAGCTTCTTCAACCGTTTGCGCGAGCTTTTGCTGGGCCAGAAGTCCGTGTCGGGTCCGAAGAACTTCCCGGCCGGAAAGGTCGTTACGGAAGAGCTGCTCGAGGATTACACGCGCGGCCAGTGGCGCCAGATCAGCGTTAAGAACGACAAAGTGATGGAGCAGATCGAAAGCTCCAACAAGATGTTCGACGACCAGATCACGGCCCTCAAAAAGCGGTTCGAAGACAAAGTCTCGAAGCTTCAACGCGGCGACGAATTGCCGCCGGGAGTCATGAAGCTCGTCAAGGTGTTCGTGGCGGTAAAGCGCAAGCTGCAACCGGGCGACAAAATGGCGGGACGTCACGGCAACAAAGGCGTCGTGTCGCGCATTTTGCCGTTGGAGGATATGCCTCATCTGCCGGACGGCACGCAGGTCGATATCGTGCTCAACCCGCTTGGCGTGCCTA
>JAQUPC010000112.1 GCA_028716765.1 Alphaproteobacteria bacterium
CCCCTACCCGACGCTCTTCCGATCTAGCCGAATTTGCCAGGACCCATTGGAACTGGAAGCCTATAGCGGAGGCCTATGTCTCTGTTTTTCATGACATTCTGTATAAAAGATGATCGGAAAGAGGGGGCCTTTTTCAGGAAAATCAAAGCCTTTTCATGATAATACCGTTCATGTTTACTTTTTTTTAAAGCCGTCCTTGTAGATTTGGCTGTCCGGAGCCTCCGGATCAGATCTAACTGCCAAGGAGAAATATTATGAAAACCCTGCTTGCTCGCTTTCTGCGGGAAGAAGAAGGCGCTACGGCGATCGAATACGGCCTGATCGCTTCGCTGATTGCCGTTGCCATTGTCGGCGCCCTGTTGGCGTTGAGGCCGCAGCTGATTGGCGTGTTCACCTCCGTGACCGGCGCCCTGACCCCTGCGCCATAAGAATTCAGGTAATAAGTCGTTTTATCCTGAACTTCCGGCGAACCTTCCCGGCTTCCGGCCGGGAAGGTTCGCCGGAATCAGGATATGTGCGTTTTTAAAGTGTGTTTTTAAACCGATTCTCTGCCATATTATTATTTCCCTCATTCTTGGCTGATTCCTTCACGCCACGCGATAATTCCGATTCACGACCTGTTAAGCATGACTGGAGCATAATCGCCCGGTTTTCTCGATCCGGAACGGCGCAGGAACGGTAGGTCTATGTCATCCGGCGTAGGCGCAGAATGGAACAGACGCGTTATGATTATGGCGGCTTCTTCGGTTTTATTACATCAAGGCGTTCTGACTTTGGCGGCGATCCTTCTGATCGCGGCCGCGGTCAGCGACGCCATGTCCTACCGCATTCCCAACGCGGTTTCGCTCGCTCTCCTCGTTTTGTTTCCTGTCTATGTGATCACGGCGCCGTCGGCGATCGCATGGGGACAACATTTGTTTGTCGCCGTCGTCGTGCTTGCCGCCGGATTTTTTATGTTTACGAGGCAGTACATCGGCGCCGGCGACGTCAAGCTGCTCGGTGCCGCCAGCTTGTGGGCCGGGCCCGGGTTGCTCGATCTTTTGCTTTTTATTACGGCGATCGCCGGCGGGCTTTTAGCCATTGCGACGGCGGGCGTTACCTATTACCGCCGCCGCAGAGGCGGAAGTCCCGGGAAGGCTTCTCTGGCGAAAGAGCGCATTCCTTATGGCGTGGCTATTGCGATTGGCGGGCTTTGCACGTTGATCATGTTGTTTCATCCGGCTTTGCTTTCCTGAGGAGATTGCCCCATGCAGCCTCGAAAACTTTCATTACTGTTGGTAGCCCTGATCATCGCGGGAGGCACGGTCATGCTTGCGCGGTCGATGATGACGGGGGCCGGGGGCAATGTGCCGGGCGCGGCCCCGGCCGTCGTCGAGGCGGACGAGGTTCTTGTGGCCGCGCACGATCTTTCGCCCGGCGTCTTGATCAAGGAAACCGACCTGAAATGGCAGGCATGGCCCAAGGGCGCGGCGGCCGACGGTTTTGCCGTCAAGGGCAAGAACGAGGTGCAGGAATACGTCGGCGCCGTCGTTCGTCAAAGCTTGCGCACCGGCGAGCCCGTTATGACGGGCCGCGTCGTCAAAGCCCACGATCAGGGCTTTATGGCGGCGGTATTGGAGCCGGGCATGCGTGCGATTTCGGTTTCCGTGACTCCGGCTGGCGGCGTGGCGGGGTTCGTTTTTCCGGGCGATCATGTCGACGTGATCGTCACGCATCAGGTCGCGCGCAAAACCGATGCGGATTCCAGCGGGCACAAGGTCAGCGAAACGGTCCTTACGAACGTCCGGGTGCTGGCGCTCGATCAGCGGTCCGACGACAAAGCGATGGAGCCGAAAATCGCCCAGGTGGCGACGCTGGAAGTATCGCCCAAACAAGCCGAAAAGCTGGCGCTCGTGACCCAGATCGGCACGCTTTCCCTCGCCTTGCGAAGCCTGGCGCAGGGCGCGGATGAGGTGCCGGGGATCAACGACTCGGCGCTTCAGGCGGCGCAACAGGCTCTTGGCGCCGGCGATGCCGCGAAGTCCGGGATGACGTGGGATAGCGACGTCAGCCGCGTTCTCGCCAAGCCCGGCAACAGGCAAGGTGCCGTGCAGCACATTCAG
Source organism: Alphaproteobacteria bacterium (assembly GCA_028716765.1). The sequence goes on from JAQUPC010000112.1 coordinate 2,103, forward strand.
GTCATGCGCGGCAAGGAAACTTCCGAAACCGTTTTCGAATTACGGCAGTGAGGAACGCCAACATGAAATCTTTCCGCTTCCTGCTGTTCCCGGTTCTGCTCGCAGCCTTCGTGTTGCTCGCCGGGCCGGTTTCCGTTAAGGCCGCTGCGGCCAAATCGTCCCCCGCGGCCCAGGTTCTCGACATCGCCGTCGACAAGGGCATTCCCTTGACTCTCGGCGCTCCCGCGGCCTCGGTGTTTATCGCGAACCCCGAGATCGCCGACGTTCAGGTCATGTCGCCGACTTCTGTCATGGTGTTCGGCAAAAAAACGGGACAGACGACGTTGATGGCCACCGACAACTACGGTCAAACGCTTTTGTTCCGCACGATCATGGTGCGGCAAAACCTTGAAGATCTCCGGCAGGCCCTGAACGCGGTCATTCCCGGCAACAAAATCGGCGTCGAGGCGGTTCCCAACGGCATCGTCTTAACCGGGCAGGCGAAGGATCCGGGCGCGGTCGAGGACGCGCGGCGGCTGGCCATGCGGTATGTGCCCAAGGAAGGCGGCGAGGTCATCAACCGCATCAAGGTGCGCGGCAGCAACCAAATTCAGATTCGCGTCCGTTTCGCCGAAGTGTCGCGCGACGTGGACAAGCGTTTCGGTATCGACTGGGAGAGCCTCGGCACGATCGGCGGCTTCGCGTTCGGCCTCATGTCCGGCAATGCGCCCCGAGTCATATCGAGCGGCGCGAATCTTCTGGATCGCACGCGGCCGACGACGGGAACCAACACGAACAACATCATCAGCTTCAGTTCCCAGGGCAAAAACTACAATCTCAACGGCCTCATCGACGCTTTGGCGGCCGAAGGCTTCATCACCGTTCCGGCGGAACCGAACCTGACCCCCATGTCGGGCGAAACGGCCAGCTTTCTCGCGGGCGGCGAATTCCCCGTTCCGGTGCCGCAAGGGCTGAACACGATCACCATCGAGTGGAAAACGTTCGGCGTGTCACTGGCGTTTACCCCGACGCTCGTCGGCGAGGACCGCATTAATCTTCACGTGCGCCCTGAGGTGAGCCAGCTGAGCGACGCGGGGGCCGTAACGCTGAACAACATTACCGTTCCTGCCCTCACAACGCGGCGCGCCGAAACGACCATCGAACTTGCGGGCGGGCAAAGCTTCGCCATCGGCGGCCTCCTGAACAACAACCAGACGCAAACGGTCAACAAGTATCCGTTTCTCGGCGACATGCCCATTCTGGGCCCGCTGTTCCGTTCCACGCGCTTCCAGAACAACCAAAGCGAGCTGGTCATCATCATCACGCCTTACGTCGTCAAACCCGCGCAAGAAGAACAGCTTGGCCTGCCGACGGACGGTTTCAGCCCGCCCTCCGATGTCGACCGGATTTTCCGCAACCGTATATCAAACAGCGATCCCGCGGCGCGCCCCATGAGCGGGACGTCGCGTGCGGTTCTTGCCGGGCCAAGGGAGAGCGAGGAGCCTATACCCGTGGCGGCGCCAATCGAACCGGTTTTGCATGAGACAAAAGACGCCATGGAACCCGCGCCGCAACAGCGCATGTCTCTGCCGGCGCCGGTTTCACCCGTTGCGCCTTCCGGGGCTTCCGAAACGTCCCGCCCCGCCGGGCCCAGCGGTTTCATTGTGGAGTAACGCCATGCGATGGAAACAGACCCTAGTTGCTCTTGCCTTGTCGGCCATCCTGCTTTGCGGTTGCAGCAATCCTTATGCGGCGGCGCCTGCCCCGGATTACAGGATAAGGCTCGTGACGGAACCTGACGGCCAGCTTGTCGCCGTGCCGCAGGAATGTCCCGATTGGCGCACCGATGTTCCGGGCCCGCTTCAGAACGAGCCTTGGCCGCAATACGGCTGCGCGAACTCGCGCAATCTCGCCGCCATGGTTGAACAGCCAGAAGATTTGATTCTGGGGCGCGATTCCGGATATGCCAATGCCGAAAACACGTCCAGCAGCATGTTGCGCTACCTGGCGGGGAAAACCACGCCCCTGGTTGATCCCACCGCCAAGGCCCCCGTTGCCCAGATGCAAATAACGAATGTTTCCGGCAAGTGAAGACCAATGATTAGACGAGGCGCGCCCGGGGCGCGATCGATTGCGGTGAAGTGATGCACAACGAGTTTATGGCCTTTGCTAAAGATGAAGCGTCGGTGGACGTGCTGCGCGCATGGGCCGGACGGCAGGGCTTTCCTTCCGATTCCGTCCAATCGGGCGGGGCCGACCTTTTTGCCGTGATGCTGGAATCCGAAGCGCCGCCGAAGCTCGTATTTGTCGACGTGGACAATCAGGACCAGCCGGTTCAGGTTTTGGCGCGCCTTGTCGGCCTTTGCGGCACCGGCACGCATCTTATCGCGATTGGCTCGGCCAACGACATTGGTCTCTACCGCGCCATGCAAGCGGCGGGAGCCGCGGATTACCTCGTCAAGCCGTTGACGCCCGAAATGCTGACGCAGGCTATGTCGCTGGCGATGCGCAACCGCGGCGCGGCCGGCGGTACGGTCAAGGAGACCAAGGTCATTGTCGTGTTAGGCGTACGCGGCGGCGTCGGCGCCAGCACCATTGCCACGAACATCGGCTGGCTTTTTGCCCACGAGATGAAGCAAAAATGCGCCCTGATCGATCTGGATTTGCAGTTCGGCACAAGCGCGCTGGCTTTGGATCTCGAACCGGGCCACGGGTTGCGCGAAATCGTCAGTTCGCCCCAGCGCGTCGACAGCCTCATGGTGTCCGGCGCCGTGGTGAACGAGAGCGATAATTTTTCCGTGCTGAGCGCCGAAGAGTCCATCGAGGAACTTGTGCACGTCGACAACGCCGCCGTTTCCATGCTGCTGAGGGAAATGCGCGTGAATTACCGCGTTCTCATCATCGATATGCCGCGGCATCAGGTGCCGGCGCAAAAACGCCTGTTTGCTCTTGCGCACGAAATCATTCTGGTCACGGAAATGTCGCTGGCGGGCATACGGGACACGCTCCGGGTGCGCTCGGCGCTTAAAACGATGGGCGTGGCGGCGCGCGTGACGCTTGTCGCGAACCGGAACGGGCCGCAGCGGTCGACGGGTATCGACGAAGCCACCTTTGCCAAAGGCGCGCAAGCGAAGATCGATTTTTTCCTGCCCGACGATCCCAAGAACGTTGCGGCGGCGAGCAACGCCGGTAAAACGCTTGGCGCCGTCGCAAAGGCTGCGCCGCTAACGAAAACGCTCCTGCAGTTAAGCGTTCATCTGATGGGCCCTGCGGTCGTCGTTGCCGGAAAGGGGCCTCAGGCCAAAGACGCGCGCGGCGGCTGGTTCGGCGGCCGTAAACAGGCGGCCGATGGAGCTTCATAATGGCTCCGCCCGAAGATCATGACGGAGCCGGGCCTTCCGTCGATCCCACCCTTGTGGTACTGCGCGACCGCATTCTGCCGGAACTGCGCGAAGAACTTACGCCCGAAAAAATAACCCAGCTGTCGCGTAACGATCTCGTCAGGGAAGTCAAGGCGCGCACGGTCACGGCCCTTGCGCATCAGCGGATGGAATTGAACCTTCTGGATCAGCGCGATTTGGTGACGTCGCTCGTCAACTGCCTTGCGCCGCCGTTGCCCAGAGCCGGAAATTCCATAACGCAGCAGAAGCCTTTGCCGGAGGCTTCTTCCGCGATCCCGCAGGAACCCGCCGAGCCGGAACCGCCCCCGCAAGCCGAACCGCCTCGTCCCAGGGAATTCGGGTTTGCCCGAAGCGGCGCGATACGCGCCAGCGTCAATCAGGCAAAACTGAAATTACAGCCCATCATTCTGGAGCGCATCGATACCTCGGCGGCGGCGCGCATGACGCGCGAGGAGCTTAACCGCGATCTCATCGGGCTCGTGGGCGAGCTTCTCATCGAAACCAAGACGCAATTGACGGCCGCCGAACGGCAGGAACTCGTCGAGCAGTTGCTGAACGACATGCTCGGGCTTGGGCCTTTGGAGCCCCTGCTTGCGGACGAAACAATCTCGGAAATCATGGTGAACGGCCCGCGGCAGGTTTACATCGAAAGTAACGGCCGCCTGACGCTGACGGACATCAAATTCCGCAACAATGCCCATGTGATGGCGATCGCTACGCGTATCGTCACGGCCATAGGCCGCCGCATCGATGAAAGCACGCCGCTCTGCGACGCCCGCCTCGCCGACGGCAGCCGCGTGAACATCATCATCCCGCCTCTTGCGATTGACGGGCCGTCCATCACCATTCGCAAATTCGCGAAGAAAAAAATCATGCTGGAGACCATGCTGCGTTTCGGCAGCGTTTCGGAACCCATGATGAAGCTTCTGAAGATTGTCGGGCGCTGCCGTCTCAACATCCTGATTTCGGGCGGCACGGGCTCCGGCAAAACCACGCTTCTCAACGCGCTTTCGCAAATGATCGACCACGGCGAGCGTATCGTAACGATCGAGGACGCCGCTGAACTGCAATTGCAGCAGCCGCACGTCGTCCGGCTCGAAACGCGCCCCCCCAATCTGGAAGGTCACGGCGAAGTGACCATGCGCGATCTGCTGAAAAACGCGCTGCGTATGCGTCCGGACCGGATCATCGTCGGCGAAACGCGCGGCGGCGAGGCCATCGACATGCTGCAGGCGATGAACACGGGTCACGACGGCTCGCTTTCCACCGTTCACGCCAAC
>JAQUPC010000113.1 GCA_028716765.1 Alphaproteobacteria bacterium
TTTTAAGCTCCAGAGTCGGCTTGGCGCCGCCAAGGCTTAAAACTTTTTTAGGTTCTTTTTCGCTCATGATATTCCGCTATTCCCAACTGTGTCCGGCGATGAATCAGGCGCGGCCCTGACGCCTTGCCAGCGCGCCAGCTCCGTTCGTAATTTTTCAGTAAGTATATGGGGCCTAAGGCCAAGCGTCACAAGATGTTCACGCCCGAGCGCCTCGCCCAGTCGATCGCGCGTCAGAGCCGAATGAACCAGCGTGGCGCGTCCCATTTTTTTCAGCACGTCGCGTCCGGCATCGGCCGCAACCAAAACGAAGGCAAGCGCCCCCGCCTTCAGCGCCTCTTCCACCTGCGGCTGGCCGGTTACGACAAGGCCCGCGCCGCGCGCAAGCCCCAGCAATTCGAGGCAACGCCGCGCCAAAAGCCGTTCGACCTGTTCCGGCAACGACGGATCGGCGTGCGCGGACGTTTTCGCCGCGCGCGCGAAAAGATTTTTCCCCGCCGCCGTTTGCAGCGCCTCGCGGGAGGCCGTCACCCACAAGCCGCGCCCCGGCAGCCGGGCGGCAAGATCGGGGACAACCCTGTTTTCGGGATCAAGAACGAAACGGATCAGCTCGGCCTTAGGCTTTACCGCGCCTGTCGCGAGGCACTTCCGGAGCGTGGCCGCAGCCCCCGCACGCGCCGCCGCATCCCGTCCGGATGGCACTCCGGACGAAACCGTTTCGTCGCAAGCGGTGGTGAAAGCCATGACCATTCGTGCTGCCGTACCTCATTGTTGGGGCTGGTCGGGTGAAGAGGCCGGTTCCTCAGGGAACCAGTGAGCCCGGGCCGCCATAATAATCTCGTTGGCCTTGTTTTCCGTCAACTGATCGGCGCCGAGGATCTCGCGCAGCTCGTCGCTGGCCAGATCGGCCACGTCGTCGAGCGTCAGCACCTCCTTTTCGCCGAGCTTGACGGCCATGTCTTCCGTCATGTGCGGCAAGGCAAGAACGTCGTCCGTCACGCCGAGCTCGCGGCGGCGCGCTTCCAGCTTGGCCGCGGTTTCGGTCAGCCACGTGCGCGCGCGCTTCTGCAATTCGGCCGCGACCTCAAGATCGAAGCCTTCGATTTCAGCCAGTTCGTCCGTCGGCGTATCGGCAATTTGTTCGACGCGCGTAAAGCCCTCGCTCACCAGCAGGTGCGCGATCACGTCGTCGACCGCCAAAGCTTCGAGGAACAACGACGTACGAAGATGCAATTCTTCCTGACGGCGCTCCGATTCTTCCTTTTCGGTCAGAATATCGATGTCCCATCCGGTCAACATGGACGCCAGCCGCACGTTTTGGCCGCGGCGGCCGATGGCGAGCGACAACTGTTCGTCCGGCACCACGACGTCCATGCGGCGCGCGTCCTCGTCCAGAACGACCTTGGCCACTTCGGCGGGCGCCAGCGCGTTGACGACGAACGTCGCGAAATCGGGCGACCACGGGATGATATCGATCTTTTCGCCCTGCAATTCGCCGACCACGGCCTGCACGCGGCTGCCGCGCATGCCGACGCACGCGCCGACCGGATCGATCGAACTGTCGTTCGACACGACGGCGATTTTGGCGCGGCTGCCGGGATCGCGCGCCACGGATTTGATCTCGATGATGCCGTCGTAGATTTCCGGCACTTCCTGCGCGAACAGCTTGGCCATGAACAGGGGATGCGTGCGGGAAAGGAAAATCTGGGGCCCGCGTTGTTCCTCGCGCACGTCGTAGATGTAGGCGCGCACGCGGTCGCCGGTCTTGAAGTGCTCGCGCGGCAGCGTTTCGTCGCGGCGCAGCACGGCTTCGGCGCGGCCGAGTTCGATGGTCACGTTGCCGTATTCGACGCGCTTGACGATGCCGCTGACAATTTCGCCGACGCGATCCTGATATTCGATGAACTGGCGGCGGCGCTCGGCCTCGCGGACTTTTTGCACGATGACCTGCTTGGCGGTTTGCGCGGCAATGCGGCCGAGGTCGATCGGCGGCAGATCGTCGATGATGAAGTCGCCGACTTTGGCGTCGGCTTTGCTTTTCTTCGCTGCCTTAAGCGTTACTTGCGTAAATTCGTTTTCGACGGGATCGGCCACCTCAAGAAAGCGCTGCAGGCGGACATCGCCCGTGCGCCGGTCGATTTCGGCGCGGATGTCGTGCTCATAGCCGTACTTGGCGCGTCCGGCCTTTTGATAGGCCTGCTCCATCGCCACCAGAACTTCGTCGCGATCGATGCCCTTTTCGCGCGCGACGGCTTCCGCCACATTCAGCAATTCCATGTTTCGTCCTCGTCTTCTTTGGCGGAAAAGCCTTGGCGCTGCCTTGACCGTTCCGCTTTCGTTATCTTTGCCCTACCGGTGCGCCGTCTTCAACCTTTTCGGCGCCCTGCAGGCCAACAAATCCGGGCGGCCAACAAAAAAGGCGGGCTTTTGGCCCACCCCGTCAACTCCCTAGGATTGGAAGGGATCATAGCCCTTTGCGCCTGTAAATCAAGGCTTTTTTTGCGATAAAGTGCCGGAAATATCAAACGGTTAATGTTTCCAACGGCCTTTGCCCTTACTGTTGGGAAGCGATTTTATTGAAATGTCCCTTAATCGACGGGCACATAGATTTTGTGTTCTTCGCTTTTACTTTTCCTCAATATCTACTCAGAGGTTTAGGTGTCCGCTTCGCGATTATCTGCGGACGGCACCGGTGCGCCCGACAGCCGGGCTTCGGCGATTCCTTTGACGGGCACGCGCACGGGGCCGCTGGCCGTGTGCAATTCAAGTTCGGCTTCCTTCTTACGCGTTTTGACGCGCACGATGCGGCCCTGAAACCGTTGACGTCCGCCCACAGGCGCCCGCATTTCGACCACCGCCGTGCGCCCGGCAAACCTTTCGAAATCCTCGATGCGGATGAGGGGCCGGTCTTCGCCCGGCGCGCTAACTTCAAGCGTGTAGCTGCTGGCCGACGCGCCCGAGGCCTCGAGTTGCCGGCTTACCGCATGACTGATCGCCACGCAGTCCTGAACCGTCATGGGCTTGCCGTCCAGCCTTTCGGCCATAACCTGCAATGTCGGATAGCTTCCGCCGCCGGTCAACCGGATGCGTATGAGCCCGTACCCGCGCTTCGCGAGCACGGGGTCGAGCAGCCTCGTGAAGGCTCTATCTGGTGCAGGCGCTTTTTTCATTTACTCGCTCGCACAGCGTTTTTGTGCCGAATCACAACGTTTCGACAGCACAAATCAAGGCTCATTCCGGGAGCGAGTCAATTGAGTCGCGCCTGATTCGCGACATAATCTTGCCGGAACTTACGGGAATTAAAGCCGCCGCATCTCGGCAAGGAAGCGGTCCACCTCCACGCGCATCGTCTCGGAATGCTGCGACAGATCGCGCGCCGCGCTGAGCACGTCGGTCGCCGAGCGTCCCGTTTCGCGCGTGGCGGTGCTTTGCTCCTCGATGGCCGAGGCGATCGAGGCCGTCACGACGTTAATGCGCCCCATCATGCGCGCGAGCGATTCGATGCTGGTGGCGGCGGCCTCGGCCTCGCCCTGCATCTGGCCAATTTGCTGGGCGATTTCGTCGGTAGCTTTCGCGGTCTGGTTCGCCAGCGTTTTGACCTCGCCGGCCACGACGGCGAACCCTTTGCCCTGCTCGCCCGCGCGCGCCGCCTCGATCGTGGCGTTCAACGCCAACAGATTGGTTTGCCCGGCGACGTTGCTGATCAAATCGACCACCGTGCCGACGTCCTTGCTTTTTTTGGCGAGCGCCGCCGTCGTGGAATTGGCCTGTTCGGCTTGCGTCGCGCCGTTCGTGGCCACCTGCGTGGATTCCGCCACCTGCTTGCTGATTTCGTTAATGGCGGCCGTTAATTGTTCGGAGGCCGAGGAAAGGTTTTCAGCCGTGGCCTGCATCTCCGTGGCCGCCGACGAAACGGCGTTGACAACGCCCTTCACGCTGGATTCGAACGCATCGGCCATTTTGTTGACGACGGCTCTTTGCTCTTTTTCAGCGCTGGCCTTGACGGCTTCCTGCTCAGCGCGCAGGCGTTCGGCCTCGATCATGTTTTCCTTGAAGACCTGAACGGCGTTCGCCATGTCGCCGATTTCGTCGCCGCGCCCGGCGCCGGGGATAGCGACGTTCTTGTCGCCGCCGGCCAGCTTCCTCATGGCCGCGCACATTTGAACGATCGGCCTTGAGATGCCGCGGCCGATAACCAGCGCGGCGGCGAAACCCAAAACAAGCCCGCCGAGCGACAAGGCCAGAATGAAACGGCTAATTTCGTCAATAAGAGCAATCGTTTCCTTTTCAATATCTTTTTGCTCGGCTATGCCGCTGTCGCGGATGTCTCTTGCCAGCGCCCCGATGTCGTCCGCGCCTTTTCCCATGTCGTCGATAAGCGATTTGATGACTTGGCTGTTGCCGCTGTCCGAGGCCGCGCGCATTTCGACGATGTGATTAAAGCCTTCCGTGTAGGCTTCGATTTTCTCCGAAATTTCCTGTATCTTCTTCCGGCGTTCGGGGTTCTTTATTATTTCTTTCGCCGCGTCGAGACTCTTTTGCAGAACTTCGAGCCTTATCCGGGCCTGCTTTACATTGTCGCCGCCGCCGGTCAGGCCGTATTCCCGCACGAAGCGGCGAAACGCCAAAAAGTTCCGGTCGATGTCGCGCACAACGCTAACGACCTCGACTCTTTGCATGAATTTATCGAAGCCGTCCTGCACCCTTTCAAAGGAGAAATAGGACGTTCCTCCTACAATAACGAGGATAACGAGAACGCTCATAAACCCCAAGCCGATTTTCATGGAAATTTTCATACGGCCAAATAAAGACACGCCGTTTTGACGAACGGATACGGCCTGTTCGGCGATTGCGGGACGATTCATGGCGGCACCTCCTAAGATGCCGCTATCAGACAGGATTCCGGTTACAAATTTCTTGCCGTCCGATATGCGCCCGTATGCGTTTTTCCCAAAAATTAATCATCTGAGTCCGCCGCGCGTGCGCATGAGGGTCAGCACGTCAACGCTCGAAGCTCCCCCGGCGAGCAAAACGCGGGCGCACTCGTTCACCGTGGCTCCCGTCGTAAGAACGTCGTCCACAAGAACGATGTTTTTGCCTTTGATCTTTCCGGTATAACGGGGATTAAGCTTAATCGCGCCCGCCATGTTTTTCTTTCTCTGCTCGCGGTTCATGCGGCCCTGGCTCGGCGTCGCGCGCACGCGCGTTAAAGCATCAACGCCGAGCGGCTTTTTCACAATCCGGCCAAGCGTCCCGGCCAGAAGCGCCGCCTGATTGTAGCGGCGCGCAAAAAGCCGCCAGCGATGCAAGGGAACGGGAACGATGACGTCCGCGGCCGGCCAGAACGCCTCGGCTGCGCGTTGCATCCACGCCGCCATCGCGGGTACGGGATGAAGCCGGTCGCCATGCTTCAGGCTCAACACCAAACGCTTGCTGGCGTCGTCGTAAATCATGGCGCTGCGCGCGCGATTGTAAACAGGCGGAAAAGCGAGGCATTCGCCGCAGAGCGTACCTTCCTCGACAGGCACGTCGAACGGCGCGCCGCAGCAGGAGCAACAGGGCGGGGAAATAAACTGAACGGCCTTCCAGCACGCGGGGCAAAGCGATTGATGCCCGCCGACCTCCTCGTGACAGTTTAGGCACAAAGGGGGAAGAAGAAAATCAAGCAGGCTTTGAAAGACGGGCCTGACGGAAAATCTTTCTGTCATGTCTGCCGCCGGCCGATTAAATAACGCGGCGCGCGCCCCGCCGTGACGCCTTTTTTCTCATAGCGCGTTTCAACCCAATCGGCGGGGGGCGCGGGACTGTCATAAACAATTTCGAACTCCGGATGCCCTTTCACCTGCCCGCGCATCCAGTCCGCCAGCCCGGCCACATCGGTCGCAAGCCGCAATTCCGCGCCGGGTTTGAGCGTCCGCGCCAGACGATCGAGGTTTTCGGCGTTGATAAACCGCCTTTCGGCGTGCCGCTTTTTGGGCCACGGGTCGGGATACAGGACGAAGCATCCGGCAAGGCATCCTTCGGGCAGCTTGTCGAGCAATTGCCGCGCGTCTTCGGGAAAAATGCGGATGTTGGAAAGCTTCCGGTTGTCCATATGGGCCAGCAGGCTGGCGACGCCGTTTACGAACGGCTCGCACCCGATATAGCCGGAGCCGGGATTCGTTTCCGCCTGCGCCGCCAGATGCTCGCCGCCGCCGAACCCGATCTCGAGCCAAACCGCGTGCGGCTTGGGGTCGAACAACGCCCGGGGATCAAGGACGCCCTTTTCCGGCAATGCGATTTGCACGCGCGGCAAAAGGTCAAGCAACAGCGCGTTTTTGCGCGCGTTCAGGGGCCGCCCCTTGCGGCGTCCGAAAAAGCGTGGGGAAGGAGCCGTCACGATCAGAGATTAAACGCCCGCTTCAATTCGCCGACAAGCGACAGGCGTTCCCACGAGAAATGGCCGTCGTCTTCCGGCTCGCGGCCGAAATGCCCGAAGGAGGACGTCTTCTTGTAGATCGGACGGTTGAGGCCGAGATGCTCGCGGATGGCGCG
>JAQUPC010000114.1 GCA_028716765.1 Alphaproteobacteria bacterium
GCCCTTCATTCGGCGCTATTAGACTCGACAGACGCATAATCATCCTTTTCGTTATTCAGGCGCAGACTATTCAATGTTTCCGGCCCCAGCGGGCGCATAAGCTTGTTTTCGGCGGCCGCGAGGACATCGGGGTCCTGCGGCGGCAAGTTGAGCAACGGCCCCATCTGGCTGATGACCCGTCCGGTTACGGGAGCCGCCGTCCAGCCGCCCGTGGCAAAACCGTAGGTTTTGGCGTTGCCTTTGGGATCGTCCAGAATGGCCAGCACAACATAGCGCGGCGCGTTCGCGGGGAAAACCCCGATGAAGGAAGCGAGTCGCGCGTTTTTCATGTAATGCCCGCCGCTCAGCTTGTCGGCGGTTCCGGTTTTTCCGCCGACGATGTAGCCCGGAATGTTGGCCGCCTTCGCCGTGCCGTCCGTAACGGCGAGGCGCATGAGCGCGCGCATTTGCGCGACGGTGCGCGGCGAGACGATGCGGCCGCCGCTGGCCGCAGGCCCCGTTTCCGCGTTTCTTTTGAGCAAGGTGGGGCGAAGGGGCGAGCCGTCATTCACGAGGCTCGCGACGGCGGCGGCAAGCTGCGCGGCGCTAACGGCGATGCCGTGCCCGAACGCGACGGTCATCGTCGTGACGTTGCTCCAGCCGGACGGGGAAGGCACGAGAGGCTGCCCGACTTCCGGCAACTCGATCGGCGATTTTTCCGTGAGGCCAAGCCGGCTAAGGAAGGCCCGCTGACGCGCGCTCCCCAGTTTTTCGGCCATGCGCGCCGCGCCGATGTTGGAGGATTCCATGAAAATTTCCGCCACGTTCAGCGGATGCCTGGAAGGGTGAAAGTCGCGGATCGTCCGCTTTCCGGCCTGCAGGGGATGCGTCGTGTCGAACCGGTCGGACGGTTTTATCAAGCCGGAATCGAGGGCCATGGCCGTCGTGAAAACCTTGAACGTCGATCCCATTTCGTAAACGCCGAGCGTAGCCCGGTTGAATTTCGCGTCGTCGCTGGCTTCTCCCGCGTGTTGCGGATCGAAATCGGGAAGCGAGACGAGCGAAAGGATTTCCCCGCTTTGCGCGTCCAGAATAAGTCCCGCCGCTCCGACGGCGCGAAACTCGTCGATCGCGTTGCCAAGTTCCCGGTGCAGAATGGTCTGCAAGCGCAAATCCAGCGTGAGGGCTACGGGATCGGGCTGTTGCTCCAGCCGTTCGTTCAGGGTTTTTTCCAGCCCCGCAATTCCCTTGTTGTCGATGTCGGTGTAGCCAAGGACGTGAGACATCAGGCGGCCGATGGGGTATATCCGCGTTTCGTCGGGCAGAAATTCAAGCCCGGCGATGCCCATCTTGTTGATGTCGTAATATTGCCGCGGCGTCAGGTGGCGCTTGATCATGGCGCAACGCTTCGTTCCTTCGAGATCTTCCGCAAGGCGCTTGTTGTCAAGGTCCGGCAGAACGCTGCGCAGCTTTTCCGTGACCTCGCCGGGGCTGATGACTTTTTTGGCATCGGCGCACAGCGAGACGGTCGGCAGCGACGTGGCCAGCACGATGCCGTTTCTGTCCACGATATCGGCGCGGCTTGCCGTCGGCATTTCCGCCGAGGCCGCGTGGATGGGAGGCGGCTCGGCCGTATCGTTCAACAGGGTCAGGCTCGTAAGCCGTCCGGCAATAACCGCGTAGACGATCCCGAACATGACAAGGACGAAAACGAGCCGCAGCCGCGCGCGGTCCAGCGCGTATTCTTGCGGCGTGGTGAGCCGCCGGCGGGCGGGGCGGTCAGGCGAATCCAGAAGTCCGGGAAGGGTCGGTTGTTGCGCCGGGGGGCGCTTTCTTGAAGAACGCCAACCCTTCATGGGTTCGTGCCGGCGCGCGCGCGGGCATCAATGTCGGCGAGCCTGAAGCGCTCTTCGTCGGAAAGCGTTTCAGCGGCATTTGAGGTGGAGGGCGTATTGTGTTGAATGACGATACGCGTGTTGATGTGATCCGCATCGTAGGCCGACGCCGTTTTGCGGCGAGCCGGAGCCGATGGCCGGACGGCGAGCGTCGTGCCGACGCTGGCCACGGGCATGCTCTTGACGGTGACTCCGGCCATAGCTTCGGCCTGCGTCGGCAAAACTTCGGGCAGGTTTTTCAGCTTCGCGACTTGGTGAAGGGCGGTGGGATGCATGGCGAGATATTTCCGCGCCGCGGCTTCGATGCGCGCAGGATTGGACAAATAAACCCATTCGGCCTTGAGCACGTGGATGTTGGCTTGCTCGGCTTCGATCTGCGCGTTAAGCGTACGCAGATTCTGGCTCAGGGTTTGGACGCGGTTGCTTGTGCCATACAGGGCAAGGCTTGTGGTGATCGTCAGGGCGAACCAGAACAGGATCGAGGACACGCGGATCATGCGGCATTCTCCCTGAAAGGGGGTGTGTTTGTGCGCTCGGCGGCGCGAAGACGGGCCGAACGGGCGCGGGGATTGGAGCCGGCTTCGGCAGCCGACGGGACAAGCGGTTTGCGGGTCAGCATCCGGAAGCTGGGCAGGGCAGGGGAGTCGTTGGCGGGCGCGTGCCGCGACGCGCGTGGCGCGGCGGTGCCGCGCGTGCGCAAAAACTCCTTTACCGAACGGTCTTCCAGCGAATGAAACGACACGACAGCCAGACGGCCTTGCGGTTTGAGCAAGCGCTCCGCGGCGCGAAGCCCGCGCGCCAATTCGCCCATTTCGTCGTTTACGGCGATGCGCAACGCCTGAAACGTCCGGGTCGCCGGATCGATGCCGTCGCTCGAACGCGGCACGGCTTTGCGCACGAGGGCGGCCAGCTGCAGCGTACGGGTGATGGGGGCCAGCGCGCGCGCCTCGACGATGCGTTTGGCGACGCGGCGGGCGAAACGCTCTTCGCCGTAGTTGAAAACGATGTCGGCCAGTTCGCGTTCGCCGCTGTTGTTGACGAGGTCGGCGGCGGTCGGCCCCGCACGGCTCATGCGCATGTCGAGCGGGCCGTCTTCCTGAAACGAAAAGCCGCGCCCCCGTTCGTCGAGTTGCGGCGAGGAAACGCCCAGATCGAGCGCAATCCCGTCTACGGCGGAAACGCTTTCAGCCGCCAGCAAATCGTCCATCGAACCGAATGTTCCTTGCAACAGGGTCAGGCGCGGCGCGAATTCCCTGACCATCGCTTGCCCGGCGGCGATGGCGTCCGGGTCGCGGTCGATGCCGAAGACTTGCGTTGCCGCGGCCGTAAGCAGGCCGCGCGCATAGCCGCCGCGTCCGAACGTGCCGTCGACGTAAATGCCGTGATCGCGCGGCGCCAGCGCTTCCAGAACTTCGCGGAGCATGACGGGCGTGTGCGAAGCGGCGTTCGTCATCAGGCGCCCCCGCTTTCCAGAAGGCGCGAGGCCTGCGCGATGATTTTACTCAGCGAAATGTCCTTGGCGCGCGCGGCGGAGCGGGCGGCGGCGTCATGCGCGGCGAGCTTGGCCGGATCCCATAGCTGGAACGTTTTGCGGCGTCCGACGAAGGCGATTTCGTCGCCGATGCCGACGGCGGCGGTGAGATGCGGCGGCAGAATGATCCGGCCTTCGCCGTCGAAAAGCACCTGCACCGAACCGCCGAAAATCGTGGTTTCGATCAGCTCGTAAGTTTCCGGGGCGAGATCGAGTTTTTCGAGGCTTTGGCTCAGGTGTTCGAGGTGCGCGACGGAACAGCCGTCGAGGGCTTCGTATTGCAGGGAACGGAAGACGACGATGCCGGGGGCGTCGGGCCCCAAAACGGCGCGGAAAGAAGCTGGAACAGACACCCGTCCTTTCTTGTCAATCCGGTTGACAAAGGTGGACAGGAAAACGGCCATAAAAGACCTCGAGAAATCAAAAGGTTACAGTCAAAGCCGCACCGCATGGGCCTTGATGTCTGTGGGTCTATATGGGATATCATGGGAATGCGTGGGTAATCAAGGGAATAAGTAATGAAAAACGGTTAATCCACAAGTTTTTTTATTAACAAAAATGACCATAAAAATAGAAGTTGCCTCGCACAAAGAAACAAAACAAGAACAAATCAATTGTTCTCTTTTTGTTCTGTTGGTCCCGGAGAAAAGGGCTCAAAAAAATCTCTGCCGTTTTTTGTTCGAAAAAGCGGCTGAAGAAAATTTTTTTTGAAAAGAGATATGGTCTTTATACGAGCCCGGGATTAGCAAAGTATTAAATCAGGCTTTTTTATTAAACGCGGTGGCCGGAGCAACCGGTTGCTTATGCAGCATAATGTTGCGAAGCAAAAAAAATGCATGGAAATTGCGGATAAAACCGATGCAGATTGTATGCGTTATCTATTTGAAATACAAAGACAATGTTGCTTTGGCTTAACGGTAATTTAAACCGTTTCATATACGATGAGCACGTTGGATGAAATTGTCGTTTCATCATCGGATTTAGAAAAGGAGAAGGGCCATGCGTAATATCATTCGTTTTCTGAGAGAAGAAGAAGGCGCTACGGCGATCGAATATGGCCTGATTGCGTCTTTGATCGCCGTTGCCATTGTCGGCGCCCTGTTGGCGTTGAGACCGCAACTTGTCGGCGTGTTTAACGCCGTGACGGCTGCGCTGACTCCGGCGCCTTGAGAACCGAAGCGACGGCCGCTTATCCAAAGCGGTTGCCGCGGGAAACAGTGAGGAAAACATGCGTAAGGCGGGTGAACTTCTGTTCACCCGCTTTTTTTTGTATTTCTTGAGGCTGCGTCAGTTTTCGAATCTTCAGGCGTCAATCATTGACCTTTCTGTAATATCTGGGCACGCTGCTGCATGTTTTTCCCAGAGGAGTTTCTCCATGCATGCTCGTCTTGTTCTCGCCGTTTTTGTTTTGTTGAGCCTTCCGTTTCCGGTCTTGGCTACACCAGCACCAGCGGACACCTTTCGCCCGACTGATCCGTGTGACACCCTCGGAGCAACCCATATGTCAAACGACAGATCGGGCCTGGTCGTATGTGCGCTCAATCATACTGGCCACACGGAGGCCGATGTCTCTTGCGAAGGGACAGAAGGCGGCTGCTCATGGAAGGCGATGTCATCCGGGGGAGGAACTAGCTATACGCAATATTGTTTTAACAATAATGACATGCGCTGGGGCGGGACTCCCGTGTGTCCGGCCATCGCAGACATTGGCACTCAAGGGCCATGCGACAGCGGATTCAAAGTTAGCAAGGCACTTGGAGTCTGGGGCAGCTGCATCTGCTCCGCCGCTAATTTTATATTCTCATTTTTACCACCGGGCGGCTCCTGTGGAACGGTTGGCGATTGTCCGAGCGGCGGGTCTGTCACAATGGTCCCAAGCGGCCAAGCATTTATTTGCAGCCAATAAACCACATTTAACTACATCGCCGGACTCTGTTTCGGTGCGGCCTTTCCGTTTCGGTAGGCACAGCGGCGCCGTTAGAACTGATATCAATTATTTTCAATTGCCCGGCCTCAAGTCAGTCCAATCCGATTATTGACCTTTCTGTAATATCTGGGCACGCTGGGCGCACGATTTTTCCCTGAGGAGATTCTCCATGCATGCTCGTCTTGTTCTTGCCGTTCTTGTTTGTGGCTGCTTTTTGCTTTCGACTTCTGCTGCCTCTGCTTTGCATTCTTCCTCGTCAACACCAGCTTATTGCGATCCTCGCAGCGCTGCAGCGGGATGCCTCAACGCGGCAAATAAAGCTTGTAAACAGTTGGGCGAGACAACGATGGATGGGAACAACCAAAATCTCATCGCTTGCCTGGACGACGGGTCAGGAACGAATACAAACGTCTGGAAACCCATGTCTCCAAACATTACCTTTATGTGTCCCGCCGGTCAGGTGCTTGTGGGTATAACTGACGGCAAACCAACTTGCTCGTTGGCGCAATTCGGAGGGATTTTCAATACCAATATGGATGGGTCCTGCCGTTATGCCAATCCCCTTACCGGAGTTTGTTCATGTCCTTCAGGTTTCGTTGCGCACTCATTTGGAGAATGGGCCAGCCCAGACTGTGGTATAGGCGCTTATGCGGATGGCTGGCGCACCGAGAATTGCGGATATGCTCAGTTTGTCTGTATGTAGTGACCATTTCTGTTTTAAAACATTTGTAATATTTCACAGTCACACTGAATGCACGTATTTGCCCTGAGGAGATTCTCCATGTATGCTCGTCTTGTTGCTGCTCTTGGTGTGTTTCTGCTTTTCAATTGCGCTCCGGCGGCAGCGGAATCCGTTGTGTTAACTGACGCCTGCTCCGTGCTTGGAGCCACGCATATGTTGGACGACAACACCGGCGTTGCTATCTGTGCTCTCGTAACAGGTAATGCGGATCCCCATATAACTTGTGCTGCTTCTGTTGCTCTTGGCCAAGGCGGCTGCAAGTGGAAGTCGATGTCGGGCGGCGGCGGGTGTAATACAGGATGCACCGTTGATCCTCCCGTCTACACTTCTTATGGCGCC